>JBIKWQ010000002.1:0-89823 GCA_044356215.1 Bdellovibrionota bacterium
CTCGGGTGGTCGGGGACGGGCTGGGACTGCGACACCTGTTGATTTCAGAATAAAAAAATCCCGCCGTCACCAGCAGGATTGCAAATTCTCTCAACATAACCTCCGCGCAAGCGGGTTAGTTCAACGATCGCGTGATTTGCGCCCGACTAGGGCGTCAAATCCACGCGTTTGTTATAGCCCTGTTCGAGCTCGCGGACATCAATTATATCTGTTTCCCGACCGGCCATCTTCTTGTACTCAATAAGCCGATCTCGCCGAATAACTGGAACTTCAACTCCGAGTACCGTCACGCATTCGGTAATCGACAGATCCGTAGGCCAATGTATCCACGTTCCTAAACGCACATCTCGAATCAGTAGGCTATCCGCTCCACCAAGTTCAATCGCTTGGCCAAGGTATGAAATGCCCAGAATTTGACAGTCGAAACACTCATTGACCGAGTGTTCAGGGCCAAAGTCGACATGCGCTTTCAGTTCATTTGCCAGCCGCGGAAGCACCGAGTCGGGAACATCGATATCGATGTCATTTAACGGGCGAGAACCACCGTACGCAAGCGTTGCAAGGCCACCCACAATAACAAAGGGGATGTGGCGTTGAGTCAGTTCGTT
The DNA here is from genome assembly GCA_044356215.1 of Bdellovibrionota bacterium. GTDB lineage: Bacteria > Bdellovibrionota_C > UBA2361 > UBA2361 > OMII01 > OMII01. Next base: position 609 of record JBIKWQ010000002.1, read on the forward strand.
CACAATCCAAATCAGCGCGGCTTCAGAGTCGATCATTGTGGGCCAAGCTATAACGTTCAAATCAAAAGTTTCGCACCATTCGTAAACTTACTCAAATGAAAGACGGCAACAATGCGAAATCTTTTGCATTTTATTGTTATGCAATTCTACCAAGCTACATTAGAGCTCTTGATACTGTTTCCTAAAAAACTCACAACGGCAAAAAAGGCTAGTTCACTCAATAATAAGGCACGGCAATATGAAACTGCCTTTATCATTGCTGGCACTCACGGCAGCGCTAAATAATAGCAGAGCATTTTCATCGGGATACCCTGCGCGGGCGGCACGAAACTCTCGGTTAATTTCTCCGATTGATACACCACTAATAACCGCGGCAGCTGTAAGAATTGCATTTGTGGTTGGAAATCCGCCACTTGCTTGTGCGAATATTGCATTTACCTCGTCGATTGACTTGCCGGCTCCCGCTGCACAAACAGCTAAAAGGGCATTTTCATCGGGATATCCTGCACGGGCGGCACGAAAATCTCGGTTGATTTTTTGAATGGACACACCGCTAATAAGAGCTCCTGCTGTCAGGATCGCATTTGTGGATGGAAATTTACCCTCTGCTTGCGCAAAAGTTGCATTTACCTCGGTGATCGGCTTTCCAGTTTCTGCTGCACAAACAGCTAAAAGTGCATTCTCATCGGGAAATCCAGCACCGGCAGCATGAAATTCTTGATTGATTTTTTGAATGGACACACCGCTAATAAGAGCTCCTGCTGTCAGGATCGCATTTGTGGATGGAAATTTGCCCTCTGCCTGTGTGTATTTTTCGTTAGCTTCAGTGATCGGAGTATTGGAGAGACAAGAAGCCGAGGCTAAACAAGCATTCTCATGGGGGAACCTGGTTTCGGCTTTAGCGAAGGCGTCATTTGCTTTGCTGAGCGCCAGCCCAAGCGGCGAATTGTCAGGAACTGGCAAGGCAACTGGCGGTTGGCATCCGGTTAGCATCACCAAAGAAGGAAGGGCCATAAGTTCAAACATGCTTGTCAGCATACTGCGCCTTGAAAGTCTCTCACTGGATGATAGATTTGTTGTTGTAGGATCGACTTTAAGTCTAATATCGTCGGCCGTTTTCATTCTGGAACCCCTCTTCCTATAGTCTTTAGTGATATTACGCCAGGGCAAAAATCAAATGTTGCATAACAGTATTATTTACCCGTTCTTCTCAGCACTCTACCTCGTCCTGCAGATCCTAAACAACACTTCAAAGCTCCTAGATATACAGCAGTGTATTATACCCTATTTACAGCCTATTAGGCTTTATTGAGCTGGAGATCTACCTGTTAACCTTAATCGCCTCCCTGTAGATCCACCCTAAAAAAATCTTGGGTAGATCCGCAGTTCGGCTGTTCCAGAGCTCAACTTTTGTCCTGGCTCTTCGATGATCTCTCGGTGCAGCCTGGGTGATCACCACATGAGGCACAGGACTGCCGAGCAATAGAATCCACTTGAGGAGAATTATCCTAAAACGGCAGATAAGGCTGATGGAAATGCAGCAGCATCATCGCCGCTTTAGCCCCTTACTTTCACCAGATACTTATTCAGCGACAAAAGAAACGGCCTGAACTCTTGCATGTACCTCTCTACCTCACGCGGCTTATATCCACTCGAAGTAATCAGCGCGTTCTCTTCATCTGAACACCTCCGCTGGATCGGCACCGCGATATCTGTCGAGTTAAGACCATCCCAAGCAGCGATCGGAAGGACCTCTTGAAGCCCGCTGTCCCACGACGCGTCGAGATCAATCCAGACACCTGTCTCTGGAATAAATACACGCAGCCACTGATGCCACTCCTCGTCATTTGGAAGCAGATCGATCAGCTCAACAGGTAGGTTTAATTGTCGCCAAGAGAAGGTGCCGTAAGCAAAAATACTCCCGATTCCTAACGACGCGAGCCTCCTCTGGAGCATGAAGCTTTTCGTAGCGCAGCTCGCGTCAGCCTCACCATCAGTGGCGATATGATAAGGGATATCTCGTACCTCTTTGAATAAGTGCTGACGCTTTTGGATGGTATTCATAAATTCTTTGCACATGACACTTAATCCGCTCAGGAAACAGCTGGCTGTGATGATTCAGCTACAACTTAATCATGTAGAATTTGGTGTCTACCGTCATCACTGGGAATTTTTCAGGCAATACTCCTTTAGGGAAGGCCGGCAAAACCCCTCCCTACTGCGAAAGCGGATCTTGAGGTGCTCTTCGAGTTTTCGAGATGGGAAAAAATCCTCAATGTATCACAGGGGATACACTTCCGGCCTTCGCTAAAGCTACGGCCGGCGAGGCTTTTGTCGGACCAGACGTAGCCTTGGCGTAGTCTGGTGCGGTTTTTTCCCATCTCGAAAATCGAATATCAACTCAACCTCCACTTTCTCGCTACGGGTAGGTTTTGCCGGCCTTCCTTAGTAATGTGGGAGAGACTACCCCTTCCAAGGTGGCGACCGCAAGATATCAGACCGCAATAAATTCGGATGATTAGCATCACGCAATAGCTCGATCGACCGCGCCGTGATACCCTGCTTGATATGTCCGCCAAAGGTAAGGTTAATATCCCGGAAGGGGAGATTGAGTTCCGTTTCTCTAGGGCCGGCGGTCCGGGAGGCCAAAACGTAAATAAAGTAGAGACGAAGGTCTTGGTGGTTTTTGATTACGTAAACTCCAACTGTCTAAGCTGGGAGCAGAAGGGGCGGATAGGAGCTAATAAGGCGGTGAGGTCGCGGCTGGATGCTGAAGGGAAGATCTCCATCTCAAGTCAAGAGCATCGCACACAGGCTTTAAATCGTGAGGCAGCGATTAAGAAGCTCCATGAGCTGATCAATTTAGCTCTGTTTATCCCTAAGAAGCGCATTCCAACCAAGAAAACTCGCTCAAGCCAACGTAAGCGAGTTGAAAGCAAACGTGTTCGTGGCGCTACTAAATCTGTAAGAGGAAGAGTTCGAGAAATTGATCAAGAGTAGGGGTTAACTCATAGCTCCGCGGCTGTTTGCTTCAAGCCGGTTTTTGCGACTCTCCTTATCTTTTTTCTGTTTATCGGCGGCGTCCTGCGCTTGATCGTTATTTTCTAAGTTTGGCCTGCTCTGATTCTTCTGCTGTGTCGGCAAAGGGCCGGCGTCACGCATTCCAAATAATCTCAAGATGAAACGCTCTATTAGTTTTAAAATATTACCGATGAAAGCGATTAGCTTATTCATTAAGCCACCGTCGTATCGGTAAAAAGGATTCTTAAACACTCCGATCTTGCCGCTCTCAGGTGATTTGGATGCCCCTGTTCGGCTACGACTGTTGCTCAACGTCACAGTGCCTACGTCAGCACCGTTTGATCGGCTGCGCACTCCTCTAGCGGTGGGAGGTTGAGGAACCCGGGTCACGCTGGGATCCGAGATCGACAGGTCCGTTAGGTCCTGATTGTTAGCTGGAGTGAGTTCTCCTGGCGATAGATCGGGCTTCTTCACCGCAGAGAGTTCCGAGAGGTCTATTACCTCCGCGGCATTTCCACTCTGAACTTTTCTCTCTATGTCTGACATTCTATAAAAACCAAGGCTATCACAGTAAGTTATGGCCGTCTCTCGGAAAAATGTAGCTTAAGGCGTGGACTGCTAGGTCTGGTGCTATAAACCCTGGCGGGAGATAACTAGCCGAAATGTGTGGAGCTTTTACCCGAGATTGTGTACAAAACACAGATGTTCGTTCCGGTTTAAGCACTTAAAGATAATTGGTTTCGCGTCATGCTTAGAGCTCTCTTCATATCGATCGTCGCGATAATTGTGTCGGGCTGTAACTCAAGCGACATAAAAGAGGCGATTAATATCGTCGATGGTGTCCCCCGAAAAAAAATCGACACAGACATCCTTGGGGTTAACGCGTTCGCGAATGATGGTCGGTTCGGCTCCGCGACTTCCCAGTTTTCTGAGGTGGCATCAACTCTACGTCTTAGATTCGTAAGAGTCCTGATCCAGTGGGACTCTAATGTTCAACCGAGCCCAGGAGAAGCGCCGAACTTCGGCTTTTACGATTCAGTGATTAGCGCGCTACCAACGGGGGTTGATGCGCTTCTAGTTCTCAACGGCACTCCAACTTGGATGAGCGACTCGGCAAACTGGATCGGAGGAGATCCGCGTCGCACCTTTATTGAGCGGTGGGTCGCTCCAGCTGTGAGTCGCTACGGAGGTAATGGCAGAGTAATAGGCTTTCAGGTAGGTAATGAACCTAACCAGAACAATCGTGATAATCAGAATTTGGGATTAGTTAGTGATGCGGCAGCCTACGTCGACCTCCTGAAGATGAGTCACGCTGTAATTGAATCAATCGCTCCGGCAAAGTTAGTGGTCACGGCGGCAACTACGGCGATCAATCAAAACTTTCCAGGGAGCCTTGATTATAACCGAGCTATGCGCGATGCCGGCGCGCAAGATTACTCGGATATTTGGGCGATCCATTATTACGGTAAGCAGTACGAGAACCTAATTCGCCCAGGGGGCGTTCGTGATTTCGCGAATGGGTTAGCTAAACCGATCTGGGTCACTGAGAGTGGAGCGCAGGGTGTAAACAAACAGCTGGCGTATGGTGAGGAGGTTTGGCCGTACTTGCGCGAGAAGATCCCTGGAATACAGAGGATCTATCAGTATCAGTTTACAGAGGCCACGCCACCAGAGTCGACCTATGGCTTAAGGAATCTATCGAGTGATATGGCGCTTTCTGACCTGTATGTCTGGTTGCGGGATCGGTAGAAGTTGGTCAGTATACCGTGATAAAATTGTGTCCGCGCAGAGTAGTTCAAATTCCCAAGAAGACATCGCAGCTAAGACCCTAGCGCTAGAGCGTTATCGTGCAATTACAACTGGATTATACGAGTCGGTACAGAACGTTTTTTTGCTGCTTATATTGGTACGCTGGTTTAATGGGGGGAGCTTCGAGAAGTCGATAGTCGCCTCGGCCCCTCAGATGGGGCTACTTTTTGCCCCAGCGGTGATTTTTCTCACGCGAGTATCGCGGGCTACCGTAGCGCAAGGCGCGGCGTTTCTCTTCGGCTGCGCGGCCGTGTCGATGGTCGTGGCCTCGGTTGTTCAATCCGGCTTTCTGTTCGCTACCTCCGCTACCTTAGCGGTTGTTTTATGCGCCGCGACTACTCCGCTATTCACGACTATTTATACACTGAACTATTCAGCGACGACGCGTGGCCGAGACTTCGCCCGGTCAAACATAATCCGTGTTGGGTCGAGTATCCTATTCGCCTCCGCCGCGGGTTGGTTTCTTTCGGGTAATATTGAGCGCTACCCATATCTTTTAGGCATCGTAGCGGCAGCTATGGCTGGCGCGGCGTTTTTCTCCTCGCGTCTGCCGGTCAAAGTAGGAATCTCGGAGTCTCGGTCGATCTTCTCCTGCTTTCGATACCTAAAGACCGACGAGGTTCTGCGGGGAACGACGATAGCGTGGATGTTCCTGGGGTTCGCTTTTTTAATGATGGTGCCACTGCGGGTGGAGTATCTGGCTCACGAGAGATATGGACTGAAGCTTTCAGAGGGGGAGGTGGCGTTTATTCTCTCGGTTGTCCCGAATCTGTCGCGACTACTAAGTAACCCTTTCTGGGGGCGAGTGTTCGACCGAGTCGATTTCTTCACCTTGAGGATAATTCTAAATGTAACTTTCTTAATCGGCATGTTGGGCTTTTTTGCCACTGACTCCTGGCCCCTACTGATAATCTCAGCGGCGATCTTCGGTATCGGGACGTCGGGAGGTGATCTGGCCTGGAATCTTTGGGTAACCAAGTTCGCGCCGGCGGATCGGGTTTCGGATTACATGGCGGTACACGTTTTTTTCACCGGAATTCGTGGGGTTTTGGCGCCTCCCGTAGGATTCCTTTTGGCTCGATATCTGAGTCTTCAACAGATGAGCTTCCTTAGCGCGGGAATGATGGTAGTGTCGATTTTCTTGATTAGTCGGATGAAGCGATAGGACGTTGAAAACTAAAAACCGGAGCCCGCATGCTTGCTTGATATTTGTGGCCGCCCAAGTGTTGACGTTTGGGTCAATCTCCTATAAACACGTTGCGAATTTGGTACTCTGGTTAATCGCGTTAGTAGGAGAAAAACGACGTTGGGAAAGATATCTTTTCGAGGCAAGATCCTCGTTATCGGTTGTGGTTCAGTAGCGCAGTGCACGCTTCCCATTCTTTTTGAGCAGTTTGATATAACTCCGAGTCAAGTCACGGTTATAGATTTCGTTGATAATCGTTCGCGCATCAAGTCACTTATCAAGAGTGGTGTGACCTATCGTCAAGAGAAGATCACACCAAAGAATTACACGCAGATCTTGAGCAGCCATCTCTCAGTGGGAGATGTGTTGATCGACCTCGGTTGGAACATAGAGACGATAGCGCTACTTGAGTGGTGCCGTGAAAACAGTGTTCTTTTCGTTAATACATCAGTAGAGACTTGGGATCCCTACGTTCAGGAAGAGCGCCGCGACCCTCGTGACCATACCCTGTACGTGAGGCAGATGGCTTTGATGGATATGGTCAAGAAGTGGGGAGATAACAAAGGCCCAACAGCGATAGTTGATCACGGAGCTAATCCAGGTCTTGTTTCTCATTTTACCAAGCATGCGCTTAAGCAAATTGGCGAGAAGATCGTTACAAGTAAGCCAAGTGATGCACGCGTAAAAGCCTTAGAGAAGGCGTTAGCGGATCGCGACTTCAAGAACCTGGCTCATCTAGCGGGCGTGAAAGTGATTCATATCAGTGAGCGCGACACACAGGTCGCGTCACAGCCAAAGCGCGTTAATGAGTTCGTTAATACATGGAGTATCGAGGGGCTCTACGAAGAAGGCGTTGCTCCTGCTGAGATGGGGTGGGGAACGCATGAGCGTGCGCTTCCGCCGGGAGCCGCGATATTTGAGAATGGACCAAGGAACGAGATCTGCCTCTCCTCACTCGGAGTGAACACGATGGTTCGCTCTTGGGTTCCAAGCGGGCCGATTGTTGGAATGGTTATTAGACACGGAGAGGCTTTTGGAATCTCTGACCGCTTAACTGTTTGGGAAGGTGACAAAGCGGTTTATCGTCCGACTGTTCATTACGTATATTCTCCATGTGACGCGGCTATAGCATCGCTTCATGAGCTTCGCATGCGGCAGTATGACCTGCAAAATAATCTACGCATCATGAGCGATGAGATCATAGATGGTTGGGATGAGTTGGGTGTTCTGGTCATGGGACATGACTTTAACTCTTGGTGGACCGGAACGGTGCTAGATATTCATAAAGCGAGAGACCTTGTGCCAAATCAGAACGCCACGACGGTGCAGGTAGCAGTGTCAGTGGTGGCGGCAGTTCAATACATGCTAAAGCATCCTAACGAGGGCTTCTGTCTGCCCGATGATATCGATGAGAGAGAGATCTTAGAGGCGGCTAAGCCATATCTTGGAAAGTTTGTTTCCGAGCAGACCGAGTGGAATCCACTTAGGTCGCTTGATATGTCGTACACCGCATATGGACGTCCGCGTCCATCACAAGAAGACGAGTGGCAATTCGGGACCTTTAGCCTTGGGGCGGGGATTTTGGGGTAGGTGAAAACTCCCCCGGTTCCCCTATAATAACATCCGCCCCAGCCCGCTCCAGTATCTCCCTTGGCCGGAATCCCCAGAGCACTCCTACAGCTTTCATTCCCGCGCGTTTTGCTGTCTCGATATCGATCTCGGAGTCTCCGACAAAGATACATTCGCTCGGAGCTACGTTGAGCTGGTTAGCTACCTTTAGAGCAGCGTCCGGAGCCGGCTTAATTGGAGTTCCGGCGCGTTCGCCTCGAACCTCCCCGAATGGGGTATTGGGAAAGAACCATGACACGCATTTTTTTGTAAAGTCATCGCGCTTGTTAGAGAGGACCGCAATTTTAAAACCGTTGCTGATTATTTTGTCCAGCAGCTCAGGAATTCCCGCGTATATGCAGGTCTCTTTGTTCCAATTCGCGGAGTAGAGCTTGCGATACTCTTCAATAAGTTCCGAGAGCTGTTCAGTGGAGATCTCTCTATCAGGCATGATCTTTTGTACAAGATTTGAGATCCCATCACCTACTAGCTCCTTATATCGCTCTGTCGGAAGCGCAGCGTATCCGTGGTTCTGAAGAACTGAGTTAGCACAGAAAGCTATATCGCTGATTGAGTTTATGAGCGTTCCATCAAGGTCGAATATAACTGCTTTGTAGTTTGGGGGGTGGATTGTCATGATGGGGTTAAAACTAGCATAAAGATGAAGAGGAGGAGAAGGAGTGGAAAAGAAGGTATGAGATTATAAATAGCTCACTCACCAGACTTATTGTAATCTTAGGCCGTCCGATTTGGGGACTTTAAGTAAGTTCCCTAAACCATCTTACAGGAGAAAAAATATGAATATAAAACAGGCACTTTTTTTAGCGGGGTTCGTTGCCCTCAGTTTCGCTGGTGCTCAAGCCGCTTTCGCGGAAGGTGAGAAGCGCGTTGAGATCTCGCCTACTGAGAGCTCGATTACATGGGTAGGGCGTAAAGTTACCGGCTCTCACTCTGGAACCGTGCCTCTAAAGAGCGGAGAGGTTTTAGTTGAGGGGAACTCGATTAAATCAGGAACCTTCGGAATCGATCTCGCTGGGGTTCTGGTAACAGATATCACCGACGCTAAAAACAACGCTAAGCTAGTAGGCCACCTAAAGTCGCCTGATTTCTTTTCAGCCGATCTCTTCCCTACAGTACAGTTCACTATTGATAGCGCGACTCCGCTGGAGAAAGCTCTTCCAACAGGCGAGAACACAACTATAAAGGGCACCTTGGCTATCAAAGGTATCTCAAAATCAATCGAGTTCCCAGCACAGGTTGGAGTAAAAGATGGAGTAGCTGAGGCGCGCGGAAAAGCCAAGCTTGATCGCACCCAGTGGGATATTCGCTACGGCTCCGGAAAATTCTTTCAAGGATTAGGTGATAAGTTAATCTACGATGAGTTCGAGGTGGATTTTAACTTGAAGGGTAAGTTGGTAGGGTAGTTAATAATGCCCGCGGACCTAAGTGGTCCGCGGGTCCACCAACACACCTCAAAGCCTAGGGAAGGCCGGCAAAACCTACCCGTAACGAGAAAGTGGAGGTTAAGTTGATATTCGATTTTCGAGGTGGGAAAAAACCGCACCGGACTACGCCAAGGCTACGTCTGGTCCGACAAAAGCCTCGTCGGCCGTAGCTTTAGCGAAGGCCGAGGTGTATCCCCTGTGATACATTGAGGATTTTTTCCCATCTCGAAAACTCGAAGAGCAGCTCAAGATCCGCTTTCGCAGTAGGGGGGGGTGCCGGCCTTCCCTAGTATTCTTTATCGATCTCATCCTCAGAAACCGTCTCACCATTTATCGCCCTCCGTAAGAGCTGGCTCGGTTTAAACTTAACCACACGACGTGCTCGAAGGGTAATTGTTTCGCGGGTCTGAGGATTGCGTCCACGTCGTGGCGGCTTAGGCTTAGCCTCATAGCATCCAAATCCGGAAAGCATCACCTTCGAGTCCTTGTCGAGGGCGTCTTTGATGATCTCGATATAGTCCTCGATGATGTCAGCAGCTTTCTGTTTATCTACGTCGATAGTCGCGTAAATCGCGTCAGCAAGGTCAGCTTTAGTCAAACAGTAGCGAGGTTTACCCATGATGGTTCTCCAAAATCGGGACTCTTTCGATCCAATTAACTTACTTTCTTAACAACGACAAGTGGTTACATTAATCGGCTAATATCTATCAAGCGCAAATTCTCTCAGAAAGCTTTAATCAAACAGATAATTCATGAGAAATCAGCTACTTATATAGACCTAATTCTGACTAAATAAACAAACGCTGATTTGAAAGTGCGCCGATAAACTCAGTAATTACTGCTGCTTATCGTCATTCACTTTGTAAGACGCCCGAAGTAGGTTGAAAGGATTCAAATAATTCCGGCAGTTACCCACAAAAAAACACCCTAGAAAAAGCACGGTCCTGGTTTAGGGTGCCGTGGAGTCGCTGCTATCTGGTAGGGGGCTAAATAGCTGCTCTAGATCAGATTTAGTCAGTTTAACCGTTGAGAGCCCGTTTTCGTTGATCAGGGCGTCTACTATCTTCGATTTCTTATCCTTTAGAGCCATTATCTTCTGCTCTACTGATTCCTCGGTCACTAGTCGGTAAACTGACACGGTCTTGCTCTGGCCGATACGGTGAGCTCGGTCTACCGCCTGGCTCTCAACAGCCGGGTTCCACCACGGATCGTAGATTATTACAGTATCCGCTGCCATCAGGTTGAGACCAGAACCTCCGGCTTTTAGACTGATGAGAAAGAGTCTGACCGACTCGTCTTGAGAGAAGCGGTCAATTAGATCCTGCCTATTTCGTGTGGTGCCATCTAAGTAAAGATACTCTTTGCTTTGTTCATCTAACCATGAGCGGATGATTCCAAGCATTCCACGGAACTGACTGAAGAGAAGTATCTTGCGTCCTGATTCAAGAGCCTCTGTTAGTAGATCTTTAAGCAGATTGAATTTTCCGGAATCAAAGCCGGGTAATTCAGAGAAGGCGTCGATCGAATTAGGGTGATTGCACACCTGTCTGAGTCGAAGTAGCGCAGCCAGGATTGAAACGCTCGCTCCGGGAATCCCCTTTTTCTTGATCGCGTCGAATACCTTCGGGCGCACTTCATTAAGGATCTGAGTGTAGAGGTGCTTCTGACTAGCTGTCATCTCGACATGAAGAACTGACTCTATCTTAGGCGGCAACTCCTTCTCTACGTCAGCTTTCAGTCTTCGCAGAATGAACGGCCTGGTTTTCGCGTTTAGGGTCTGGGCTACCTGAACTTCTGTTCCCCCATCTAATATCGGGCGCTCGATGTTGTTACGAAAGAATTCATGAGAGCCGAGATATCCCGGCATCAGGAAGTCCATAATCGACCAGAGCTCCATAGGCCGATTCTCCGTCGGGGTTCCCGTGAGGGCCAACCTTCGCTCAGAGCGCAGCGCCTTAGCCGCTTTGGTCGTTGATGTCGTTGGATTCTTAATATTCTGAGCCTCGTCCAAGACTAGATACGAGAACTCGTGTCGTTCTAGGTCGTAACGATCGAGCCTAAGGAGTGCATAAGAGGTGAGGACAAAATCATAGTCAGGTATCTTATCGAAATTTGATTTGCGGCCCGGGCCGTGAAGCATCAGCACCTTAGCGCCCGGTGTAAATTTACGGATCTCATAACTCCAGTTGGTGATTACAGAAGTTGGTGCCACGATCAAGATCGGTTTGCGCGTGGATTTCTTGGCGGTTTTGCGATCTTTTAAAGCTTGGAAAAAAGCTAGGGCCTGCACCGTTTTTCCAAGTCCCATCTCATCAGCTAGGATTCCACCTAGCTCGAACTCATGAAGAAAATTTAGCCAACTGATTCCTTCTTCCTGATAGCTACGCAGCTTTCCAGAGAATCCTTTGGTCGCCTTTAGCGGCTCGATCTCAGAGAACGACGACAACTTCGCGCTCAAGGCGAGCAGTTTTTTATCGAGAGATATGTCGAAACCTGGTCCATGTACCCGGCTTAGGCTGATCGCCTGAGCTAGAGTAAGCTGAGTCTTGATAGTATTACTGACCCTGCAGTTTGGGTCGACCATCCCTAGGATCGTTTTAAGTTGACCGATACTGCCTCCAGGAACGCGCGCGAAAGCGCCGCTATCAAGACGTGTCCATCGGTCGCTATCGTGCCGCGCGTTTTTAAATACCGAAGATAGGGGTAGATTCGCGTTGTTCTGGATCACCGAGATGTGGCAATCAAACCAATCAATAGCTCCCTTGGGTCTGTCAATCGCGGAATCAATTCCCTTCTTCTTAGAGGCGCTCGCTAACGATACCGCCACATTTAGCTCGGCGAATTTAACTCCTTTGCGGATCGGCTCAAGGTTATTTATCTTCCACGGCTTTTTGAGCTCCTGATATTTGCCGTTAACAAAGTCTAGTGCGGCGTCACTACTGATCAGATAGCGGCGCTTCTCCGCCAGACCGGCGAAGCCAAGGTCGGTTAAATTTGTCGAGCAGGCGCTCTCATAATCACGGTCTCTTAGGTAGATCACGTTCGATCCCGCTGGTGGCCTTGGATATTCAAAGTCGATCGTCGCGACAAGTTCGAATTGACGTGTTGAGGCGAAGTGATCTGATGGTGTGTCACGTCGCTCTAGGAGTAAAACTGGGGTGGGGGTTTTTACCTCAACTCTTGGTTGTTCGGCGGCGTTTAAGATCTTAATCCAATCACCTTCCTCACCCTCAAGCTCGTGCAGTATCTCAAGGATCGGCCCAGTCTGCCCGCGCGGAATTGTTATAGAGTGAGATGTGCCGAAGATTGAGGCTACTCTGGCGGCCTGCGGGGTTAGCCGATGAATCGTATTCTTAATCATCGTCCAGAAGGGGCCGGTGCCGAAGATCTCCTGTGAGCGGTCGCATTCGTGCTGATTGCCCAACGGATCGGTTGGTAGCCAACGCATCGATAATTCCAATGCCTCATCGCTCCAATTCAGAATGAGTTTGGCGTTCACTACTGTATGGCTAACTTTTACTGGCTGTAAGTCAGCTACTGATAGTACGTTTTCGTACTCCTCTATCAGACCCAGAACCAGCTCAATGCCGCGGCTTGAGTTGATGTACCAATAACGCGAACGATCATCCCAGGAGCCTTCATCGTCAAGAACCTGCAAGAGTATATTGTCTAAGGCCCTGCTGGATACGGATCGAAATCCCTCAAAAATAGCGGGTTCTTGCTCCTGATCGTCAAAAGCTACCCGTATGCCAAGGCGGTCACTAGATAAATCCACTAGAATTGAGACATTCGGACTAAGAGTTGTTGTCCCCGTGTTGGCCGTCGTTTCGGTATTATTTTGAGAGTAATTCAGTTGAGAGATCTCACGAATGGTGAGAGCTACATCAGCAGGAGAGCTCGGCGAGATCCTAAAGGTAGATTCTCGTTCGCTAAAACCGGCTCGAGCGTCGAAGAAATCGAGCTCCGCGGCGCGGTAAAGCACGGCAACGGCGTGATGACACCACTGCTCTTGCATATCTGAAGTCGAGCAGCAGGTGCATGTGGCGTCAATTTCGTGCGCCGATAATACAGTTAGAGTAACCGAGTGGGTATTTATCTCATCATCGCGAACGATTCCAGTTATTGTGTGGCCGGATCCACTACATTCAGCGACGTAATTTTGGATCGCCAGATTTATCCCGCGTTCTACGATCGAGAACGGAGCGACCCTTTTAAGGTGAGTTAGGATCTTCGATTTTGCTGGGGCTTGGGCACTGATCATCCGGCAATTATGGCATAAATCGATACTCTTTGGCAGGGGTCTTCCGTTTATCCGCGTTGCGCTATACGATGGCGCCATGGCTAAACAGTTTTCATTCCCTCCAGAGAAGATAAAGGTGCTATTCCTCGAGGGTATCCATCCCGCCGCGGCGGATCGGATGCGGCAGTCTGGATATCAGACTGAGATGATAAAAGCGGCTTACAGCGAGGATGAGCTGTGTAAAGCGATCGGATCGGTTCATATCCTCGGTATTCGATCGAAAACCAGTGTAACTGGCCGAGTTTTAGAGCACGCCAAGAGCCTGCTAGCTGTGGGCTGTTTCTGTATCGGTACCGACCAGGTTGATCTTGATGAGGCTCGTCGCCGGGGTGTGCCGGTTTTTAACGCCCCCTTTAGTAACACCCGTAGCGTCGCGGAGTTAGCGATAGCTGAGATGATCATGCTAGCGCGCCAAGCTGCCCACAAAAGTCAGCTGCTCCATGCTGGAGTTTGGGAGAAGTCCGCGGACGGCTGCTGTGAGGTGCGCAACAAAACGGTGGGAATCGTGGGCTACGGACACATCGGACCTCAGGTAGGCTTGCTGGCCGAAGCTTTTGGTATGAAGGTTTACTATTTCGATGTGGTGGGAAAGCTTCCTCTTGGCAACGCCACTCCGGTAGGCTCTCTTAAGGAGCTTCTAAATCTCTCTGACTTTGTGACCTTGCACGTTCCCGATACCGCTGAGACGCGGTCGATGATCAGCCGCGCGGAGATCGAGCAGATGAAGGCCGGATCTTTCCTGCTTAATTTAAGTCGTGGCCGGGTCGTTGATTTAGATGCTGTGAAGGAGGCGCTAGTTAGTAAGAAGCTGGCGGGCGCCGCGATCGATGTTTTTCCAGAGGAGCCTAAATCGAATGAGGATCCGTTCTCGTCCCCGTTATGTGGGTTGAACAATGTAATCCTAACTCCGCATATCGGAGGAAGTACGATAGAAGCGCAGCGGAATATCGGGATAGAGGTGGCTTCAACATTCGTTAAATACATAGAGACTGGTAGCACAACAGGGGCGGTTAACTTTCCGCAGGTTGAATTGCCGGTTGTGAAGGATTCTCACAGGATTCTGAATATCCATCGCAATGTTCCCGGGGTTCTTAGTTCGATAAATCAGATTATCGCCAGCATGGGAGCTAACATCAGAGCTCAGTATCTCGAGACCAGGGGCGATGTGGGATATCTTATTATTGATGTGGATAGTGACATTTCAGCGGCTGTAAAGAGCTCTATAGACGAGCTTGATACAAGCATAAAAACCAGGATGTTGTTTTAATCTAAAGATAAATGACGGCGGCTATTGTAGGTGGAGGTATCTCGGGGCTGGTGGCCGCCTATGAGCTGGTAAAGGCTGGCGAGCGACCATTTCTAATTGAGTCGGGTCAGCTTGGCGGAATGATTAGCTCCGCTGAGTTGGATGGTTTCACCCTTGAGCATGGCCCAAATGTGTTGGTGGAGCGCCCCGACCTAAAGCAACTACTCTCTGAGCTGGGACTAGCCTCTCAGGCTGCTTATCCAAGTGTAAATCCTTACGGACAGTACGTGTGGTATCGAGGTAGCGCGGTAAAGGTTCCCGCCGGTTTGTTAGAGTTTATTCGAAGTCCTCTCTTTGAGCTCAGCGCGAAACTTCTCTTGCCTCTCAAAGCTATAATCCCTGGAGTTTTATCAACAGGACCCGATAACGATCGCTCCGTTGCGGATTTTTTTAGTCCACTAATCGGGGAGCGCGGGGTAAATCATCTCTTAGATCCGGTGCTGAAGGGGATCTATGGAGGAGATGTAACGAGATTGAGCGCACGTTCGCTGTTTTCAGGGCTGTGGAGTGTCGCTGAAAACAGCGCGTCTCTGTTGGGGTACATGCGAGCGCGCAAGTCAGGAGGAAAACCTCCGATACTCGTGATGCGCGGCGGGATGCGTGGAATAGCTGATGCTCTTTGGCGCGAGATTGGGCCTCATGTCGAGTTAATCACATCGCAAGCGCAAAGAATCAATCCCGCCGATGGGAACCGCTTCAAGATATCGTTAGTGGGAGGAAGACAGATAGAGTCTGATGGTGTCATCGTAACTGTAGCTGGGCCCCGTTTGGCCCCCCTCGTTCCAGGATTGAGTGAGGATTTAGCTGACGCGCTGATTAACGTCAGATACGCGACTCTGGCGGTCGCTCATCTACATGTGCCGCGCTCTGAGCCTCTAATTCCGGCCGCGTTTGGAGTCCTCTTCCCCGGCGGCATGCCCGAAGACCTCTTAGGTGTGATGTTTAATTCTCTAATATTTCCTCATGTCGCTCCGCCTGATAAACACGTTCTAACAGTGGTGTTAGGTGGAGCTCAGGCCGGCGCGAAGGTGTTTGATGAAGCTAAACTAAGGTCGCGGATACCTGAACTACTAAAGGAGTTATTGAATATATCAAACGCCAAGTGGATCAGTATGAGACAGTGGCCAGCGGCGATACCGCAGCTTGAAGTAGGGCATCATCGGCTGGTATCTAAACTCGATCAGTGCGAGCATGATTTCCCAGGGATCGTGTTTTCCGGAGTCGATCGGGGTGGAGTTGGTGTCTCTGATCGAATCAGGCTAGCGAAAGAGGCAGTCAAGAGATTTAGACGACTTAGAGTTGAAACCGTTGTGTGACTTTCAGCTATTTTTTAGTAGGTATTTATAGATGGATCTAAAAGCATGTGAGTTTGGTTGCCGTGGTTCTAAGGACAAGGTAGGAGTTCTCTTAGCGCAGCTAGGGACTCCGGACGCGCCCGAGCCTAGGGCCTTACGGCGTTATCTAAGGCAGTTTCTATCGGATCGTCGAGTGATCGAGGTTAATCGGGTGCTGTGGTGGGTTCTCCTTAACTGCGTAATTCTGGTAACACGACCGCGCCGGTCCGCTAGGCTTTACAAGAGGATCTGGGGGAAAGACGGATCGCCTCTGCTGACGATTACAAAGAAGCAGGCAGATGGAGTGCGAGAGCGGCTGTCGCGGATCTCTCCTAACGTTGAAGTAGAGTTCGGTATGCGCTATGGAAAACCGAGCTTAGAAAGCGCTGTAGACGCGCTAATCGCTAAGGGCTGCTCAAAAATCCTGCTCTTTCCGATGTATCCGCAATATGCGGCGGCGACTAGCGCATCTACGTATGACGCGGTTCTCCCGCATATTTTGAAGCGTCGTTGGGTTCCCACGATAAGGGTCGCCGAGCCGTACTACCAGCACCCAAGATATATAGCCGCCCAAGCGGATGTAATTAATCAGCATCTCGCCAAGCTGCCATGGAAACCTGAGTACCTTGTTCTCTCATATCACGGGGTGCCTGAAAAATATGTCACCAAGGGCGACCCGTATTGTTGCCAGTGTGTTGAGACGACGGCGGCGCTCAAGCCTAACTTATCTTTTTCAGCGGAGCGCGTAGTACATACCTTCCAATCGCGTTTTGGGAGGGATCCGTGGTTGACACCTTACACCGATGAAACATTTGAGGAGCTTGGGCACTCTGGAGTAAAGAGTATCGCCGTTGTGGCGCCTGGTTTTACAGCGGACTGTCTGGAAACCCTTGATGAGTTGGGCAACGAGGGACTTGAGCAATTTGAGGAGAGTGGGGGTAAGCAATATTCGGTCATTCCTTGCCTCAATGATCACCCTGTCTGGTTGGATAGTCTTAGCGCTATTATCAAAGAGGAGTTGGGAAGCTGGCTGGAGGGAGACGCCAGGAGACAACACGAGTGCGTGATTAAGTGTCCATTACGCGGGGAACCCCTCAAGTTTGATACTCTCAAAGATGTAGCTTAGGCGATCGTATGAAAAAAGTGATTCAATTGGTGGTTGGATGCGCGGTTAGCGCTCTGATGTTGTACATCGTTTTCGGTGATACTAATTTCGCTGAGCTAAAGAGTAGTTTCGATCGGATCGTTTGGTGGCCGGTAGTTCCGTTTATAGCGCTCTTTGTGGCGCACTATGTATTGAGGGCTATCCGATGGAGATATCTGCTGCCTGACCCTTCAGGCAAGAGCCCCTCACTTCGGGAGCTGTTTGATTCGATAATCTTGGGCAATCTGGCCTCCTGCCTATTGCCTTTTAGATTGGGTGAATTCATCAGGCCTCTTGTATTGACTCGTTGGACTGATTACAGCTTTGGCTCGGCCTTTATATCAGTTGTGATTGAGCGCTTCTTTGATCTATCCACAGTTCTTATCTCATTTTTTTTCATAGTTCAGCTCCTGCCCGATCTGCCAGAGTGGTTACATTTGGCGGCGTATTCTCTTGGAGGAATGTCGTTGGCGTTGTTGCTGTTTCTGGTAGGTGGGTGCCTGTTCCCCAGCCTGATCAATCAAATGGTCGCGGTGTTTACCCGTCCGCTGCCTGGCAAGATAGGCGGAGCTCTGCGGAAATTCGCCGCTGATCTGCTCGCTGGAGCGGCGGTAATAAAGACCCCATCAAGATTGTTAATGATTCTAATTTTCACATCACTTGTCTGGTTAACCGCCTATCTGCAGTTCCAGGTGGTGCTGTGGATGTTCCCGTTCAACCAGTCATTTCTTTTAAGTGTGGCATTAGGCGTTTTTGTAGCGCTAGCCATAGCTTTACCTTCGGCTCCGGGTTTTGTTGGCGTTTTTCAGATAGGTTGTGTAGCCGCGGCTACTCTCTTCTCGTATCCTGAGGCCGACGCGAAGGTTTATTCATTAGTGGTTCACGGACTAACCTACCTAATGATGGTTATAATAGGCTTCTGGTTGCTGGCGATCCATGACCTTAACCTTTTCGAGCTTAAGAAAGCCGCCGAGGGTGGTCGAAGATCTGAGCCTTAACGAGACGAAGCAAAAGCTCGCGTGCACAAGCTTTTGCCTCGCTTCCCTGGGTCAGCTACTCAATCACATCACGTAGGCTCTTAAGTGATAAAATCTTAATGACGCCTGGCTTCGTTAGGTCTAGTAACCCCTCTCGCTCCAAATTCTTTGTTACTCTAATCGCGGTTTCGGGAGTAGTTCCTGTAAGATCCGCTAACTCCTTTCGTGTTAGGAATATCCTCGTCGAGTCCTCACTCGCTGTCGGCCTGCCGAAACGAGGCGCCAGGGCTAGGAGAGCGGATATTATACGACTCTCTACTCGTGAGTGCGCGAGTCCTAGAGCTAGATCGTTGGTGCGTCTGGCTCTTCGCATAAGCTCTGAGGTGATCTGACGGTATATTACCGGATGCTTGTCAGCGAGAGCTTTTAAGTTAGCTGTCGGTATCGCCAATAACTTCGCGTCTGTTTGCCCGCGGATCGAAGTGTCAACTTCTTTGGGCTCGATCGCCCGAATAATTCCGGAGCAGTCTCCAGGAATTAATAGGTCAAGAGTGAGCTCTTTGCCGTGGGATGTAGATTTGATAACCGCGAGACGTCCAGATAGCACCATAAATCCGAAGTTTGGAAGCTCGCCATCCATTGATAGGTATTCTCCTCCACTTACATCCTGAATTACGGCGGATTTGGTAAGATCATTTAGCTCGCGAGCTGGAATGTCATTAAATAGCGAGATCGCTCGAAGCGCCTCTAGCTTGTATTGGTCCACGGCATATCCCGCCTCTAGTCCCTCAGCAGGCTCAGGAACCGGTAGGATGTCCTCGTCCTCCTCCGCGGCAGCTTTCGCCATTCTTGAGCGGTGGAGCGCTATCTCTATATTAGCTCTTAGCTCATTAGGCTCAAATGGCTTCATTACGTAACCGGATGGGCCGGTTATCTTGGCTCTCTGCAGGGTCGCTTCATCTGAGTGCGCGGTAACAAAAATTACCGGGGCGCCTAGGCGGCTTGTGATCTCCTCTGCCGCTATGATTCCATCTATCTCACCCGGCATCGTGATATCCATCAACACCACATCGGGCTTTAGGCGTAACGCCTGATCGACCGCGTCCCTCCCATTAGTCACTTGAGCTACGATGTTATAGCCAGCCGCCTCAAGCTCGTGACTTATATCAAGCGCCACTAACGACTCATCTTCAGCGATCATTACATTTGTTGACATAGTTTTCCTAACAGTGTGTTGGTCATTTAGAGCATCAGAAGCGAAAGTCGCGATACTTAATTTGCGATCGCTCGCCACTTAGCTCCCTAAAGCAAGCGTATCATACTTCATAGTTTCACTAGGTTAAATCATAAGTAGTTCAAAATAGGTGAGGCAACGATCGATGTATGATCTAGGTTACTGACTAAGCATCAACACCCTTGACCCGTTGTGCCTACTCACCGGATTTTTTTAATCCACCCCGCTCGCAATGAATCCGGCAGAGTTACATTAACTTCAGAACCCGTGATGGGGTGCCAGCAAGTGATCGAGAAACTTACAAGGTGAAGCGAATCCGCTGGTGCTCCACCATAAAAACGATCTCCTAAAAGCGCGGCGCCAGAGTTGGACGCGTGCACGCGGATCTGATGTGTGCGTCCAGTCAAAGGTTTCGCGCTGAAAACGGTTACTGGCGTTCCATCAGACTCGGAGTTGCCTAAAACGCTGAATTTAGTCAGCGCGTTCTGTCCGGATTCGTGATCGATAGCTCGTAATACCGGATGATCCTGTGAGCGGCCGATCGGTAAAGCAACGGTGAGTTGATTCCACGGGGGAAGAGCGAGAGTGGCGCAGAGATATTGTTTATCTACCAAGCGGTGCTCGAAAGCTTGCTGAAGTCCGGCGTGAGCTTCAGGTGAGATGCTGGCTATAATCAGTCCTTGGGTTGATACATCAAGCCTCGATGGCATGTGGATAGTCTTGCCTACATAGCGTTCAAGATAAGCTTTCATGCTGAAGTGCCGCTGTTCCTTCGCCGGCATGCTCGATAGCCCGGCTGGTTTGTAAGCGACTAATACGTGTTCATCTCGATAGACGATGTATTCCTCTTTAAAAGGGGGGAATATTTGAGCGGCCAGCGAGATCTCAAATTTCGGCTCATAATACTCGACTTTGCAGGGAGTAGGCAGAATTTGATCGGTTAGTATCGCTCTTCCATTGATGTAGATCCCACCGAAATCAAACCGCTCCGCCCAAGTGTTAGGGTGAATATGTGGTAGCTCCGCGTGGAAAAGATCAAGGAGTGTTCGCGGAGCGTCACTAGGATTGAGAAACGTCCATGACCAGTACTTAGTTCTTAAGCAATCGTTAATAGACTCTAGGTCCGGGGTGTGACTGATCATCTGTAACTACTCAGCCAGCTACGGGCGGTTTAATCAGCGAGGCGCGCCTGGTTTGTAAGATTGATATTTCCTGAGCGCGTGCTCAATGCGGGATAGGCGCTCAATTAAATCAGCAGCGGGGAGATCGGGGCTCAAATCCGCCGAACGGTTAAGTCCAAACGCCTCCTCGAATTTAGCTAATTTGGCTAATACATTTTGGTCCATCGCGCGCTTTAGCTTTAGCTTAACAATATCGAGTCTCTCAGCGCGAACATCAACCAACTGCTTAAGAGCTCCGGGGGTGCTGATAGTAGTTACCTTAGAAGAGTCCTCTCCTGGGCACTCAGGCACGCTCGCCAAGAGATCACGGCCCTCTGAGTTCAGAGCGGGAGTTACGTTGCCGAAGACGGTCGCTCCAGCTTCATCTGTAGCTATCGCTGAAGCGACAGAATCTGGTTGTAATTTGGAGCGAGGTACCGAGAATGATATCTCGTAAAGCTTGTCTCCAATCTTAGAAATAGTCGTATCGCTTATATTCGTGGATGAGCCAGATGAGAAAACGATACCTGATGCCTTAACTAAGGTCGGCTTTGATTCAGCCCTAACCACGACTTTTACAGCGTCACCAAAGATGTCCACCGCGTGGGCTGATGTCACGCTGATGATTGTGGTTAAACACAGCGCTATGGTCGTGATAGGTCTGAGTAGCCGAGTATTAATTTCTATTGAGGTTAAAGCTCGCATAATTCCCTCAAGTTTACCTTTAATTTGTTAGAGATGATTTAATCTGCTCGAGTAACTTTAAGGATGTCTCAAAGCTGGCTGTGTCTCTCTCAAGATTTTTAGCTTGCGATACTAGGCTTGATATCTCTCGCCTGAATTCAGCGTTAGGAGCGTCCTCTGGTATCGTGACTTTATAGTTCTGAATACAACGTCTCTTTATGACGAAGCGCTCTGATGAGGATAGTGAACCATCTCTCTGGTGGACAACAAACTGATAGGTCATAGCCGCGATAGGGCTCGGTATCTCGACTTTAAAGGTCGGGTGGTCAGCGGCGTTTAGCGCTCCCCTTGGAAAGGCGATGTCGATGAAGCGACCATCTTTAGAGCCAACAAGTCTAATCTTAGTCTCGATATCAAAAGTGTTTTGGAGCTCGATCTCCAGCGTCATCAGAGTTCCGATAGCGGGCAGGGCATCACTAGCGGGCGCCCGATGCGACACTTTGATTTGAGGTGGTGTTCCGGCATCCTGCGCGAGAGTGATGCCCCCCCCCTCAAACAACATGAAAAGAGATACCAGGAGGATCGATTTTTTCAGATAACTAATCATAGCTCAGTACGGCGTATTCTACTTAGCTACCCGCCAGGTTCCAGCCTCGCCAGTAACTACGTCGATGACAGTACCAGTTATTTTCGAGGAAGACGACTCCTGATTAAATCTCAAAATAAGCCCGTTTGACCGAAAAGTAGGGCTGTTGGGGTCTTTATCCTCGGCTGCTTCGGCGCTGACGGTGGATGGTAACCATCCGTCTAAGCCTAGCATTAGAGTTAGTTCGCGTGACTCTGGATTTGAGATTATCGCCATAGGGGTAGCTGAGTCGGAGAAAATTCCGGAAATGGAACCAGTATAGATTCCAGACGGCAGCGCCATGATCGATGGCGCTGGCTCAGCTGATTCAGAGGATTCCTGGGTTGACTTGGCGTCGGCTCCACTCTCAATCGCGGCGCCGGTTCGCGTCTGCGCGTCACTCGACGCGCTTTGATCTGGCTTGACTGCCTTTCCGCTAAATATCGAGCTGTAAGCGGACACTCCACCCACAGTAAGGATGGCGAACGCGACCGCGACACCCAAGTACTTAACCAGGGATCTCGGAAGGGGGGACTGAAAAGGTCCTTCCAAATTCAGCGAGCTCGGATTGGGCTTAGCTTTTCTCTGAATTGGCGCCTGAGTATTCGAGGCCTTAACCGTTCGCTCATCGCGGACGGAGTCGTTCTTATGAGCCGATTGCTCAGCAGTGGGTAGATCGCTCTGTTGATTTGGCGCGGTGCTTGAACGCGTCGCTGTGTCGTTGTTAATGATCTCCTTTATTTTTTGAAGATCAATTGTTTCAGTTGGAGTCTGCTCAGGCCGTTTAGTCGGTTCCGCTACCGCGACATCTCGCGGAGCATCGGAGATGTCAGAGTTTGCGGGGGCAGATTTCGTCGCAATGTCGTTGATCGCCACCTCCCCAATTATAGAAGTAGGCGCGGATGATGAAACCAGCCCCTTGAAGCCCTTGTTGTCCAGTGCACGAAGGGCATCCGAAGCTGTTTGAAACCTGTCGGTCGCCGAGAACAGCATTAGTGACCTGATCACACCCGCTACGTGAGGTGGGAGTTCCGGAATTAGCTGAGATATAGGAGTGATCCTGGCGTCCTGTCGAGCATCGCACTTCTCGGCTATGGGGGCTTGAGAGAAGGGGTGTTTTCCACTGGCGACTTCATAGAAGCAAACACCTAACGAGTATAGGTCAGACACTGTGTCGTAGCGTATACCATCTAGAACTTCAGGCGCTAAGTAATCAAAGCTACCAACGGCGTTTCTTAGCTCCGCGACCGGCACATCATCGCCTGGTAGTAATGATAAGCCGAAGTCAGCGAGACGGATCTCGTCGTCGTTTAGGACGAGGATATTCTCCGGCTTTAAATCCCGGTGAATAACTCCGGTGGCATGAACAAAATCGATCGCCTCTAGCGCCTGTCGCAGGAACTTTTCGACTTGGTCAGGAGCCAGTCGTTTATTTGGGAGGGAAGCGATGTATTTGTTAAGGTCTCCTTGGGGAGCGTATTCCATCGCTAAGTAGCAGAGATCTTGGATTGAATGAAAATCATCGAGCCGGACCACGTATCGGTGTCGACACGAGACGAGGGTTAACGCTTCTCTTCTTAATTTGTCAGTCAGCGTAGTGGAGCCATCTCGATTGACTAAAACTTTGATGGCTACCTCTTGATTGGATCCAGTAATGTGACGGCCGTGATAAACGACGCTGTCCACGCCGCGACCAACGATCGATAGGATCTCGTATCTCCCATCAAAGACCTTCCGTTTTGAGCTATTTGGAAGCGACATGCGTTAGCCAGCTAAATATAAAATTCTGACACCCATTTAGGCGCCATTCACAACTACATCTACTAGGGTACCCCGGCCTGAAATCTAAGGCTACTTTCGGGCCGCAAAGATACACCGGCGGTAGGTATAGTTCTATCCTATAGTCTTCCGTTCTGATGGCTATGCTTCAGTTCTCACAGTCGGTATGAGTTCGTTATAGTAATTATCTGAATTTATGAGGGTTTCTCGTAGTCCTTATCTATTGTCTCGATGTTAGGTAGTGGGATACCGCTAGCCGCCTGAAAGTGTTACACTATCGCTCGGATTTTCACTAAGATGTGAAATTTCGATTGTGCACCCGTAGCTCAGTTGGATAGAGCACCCGCCTTCTAAGCGGGTGGTCAGAGGTTCGAATCCTCTCGGGTGCGTTCATCCATACTTTCTTTAAATAGAGATTAGGCTCGACCGATGAATCAACTTAACCCTTATCTGGGTATCCTGTTACTCACAGTGGCGGCTGGTGGTTTTCTGGTAACCATGGTGCTTCTGGCCTCGTGGCTTGGGCCGAAAAACGCGACAAAAACAAAACAGATGCCGTGGGAGTGCGGCGCGATACCGGTCGGCTCTGTAAAAGATCAGAGATTTAATGTGCGGTTCTATCTAGTCGCGATGTTGTTCATCCTCTTCGATATTGAGGTGATCTTCATGTACCCATGGGCGGTAGTGTTAGAGGAGCTCGGCACCTTCGCGTTGCTGCAGATGCTATCTTTCATGGCAGTACTCGTAGTTGGATTCATTTACGTTTGGCGAAAAGGGGTCCTTAACTGGAACGATTAGTCGCGCTCCTCGGTATCATAGCTGCCCTGTGTGTCGCCAACCGACCGCGCTTCTGGTGGCAGGAATCTTTTTGTGGAGCCGCCGCATATTGGATTCCTTTTGCTATTGCAGCCGCGCTTTGGCTAGCTTCGAGACTTCGCGAGCATTTTAGGCTTAGCGCCGCGTCAACTTGGTTTGGGCTAATTGGTTACAGCTATGTTGTAATTTTTATGGGGCTTAAAGCGCTCCCGTATTTTTATTTCGCGAATTGGCGTGTCGCTAACAGTTCTCAAACTGAATATCTTACGGGCATTTGGGTCGATGACTGGTCCGGTGTCGATAAGACAAGCGCGATAGAGCAGCTCGTTTTTAGCTATAAGCCAGACCTGTTTCTAGTTTCCGGCCAAAAGACCGGCGATCTAAAGGGCATCCTGCGGCGTGGGCACTTTAGGGACATAGCTTATGTGGATTCAGTTGAAGACCGATCGTTTGTGCTCGCGTCTACCCGAACTATTTTGCCGATCAAGTTCCCGAATCTCGGTGTTATGGCGTGGTCCGGTGGTGTTTTTTCGATCCTTCTGGATCAGGAGCGAGAGTTTCAGATAGGGGTGATGAACCTTGAGCCATCCATAAATAAGGAAAATTTTGAGCGCAACAGAGTTACCGCTCGAAGACTTTCATCGATTATGCGTGATAGTAGCTTGAGTCGATTGGTCGCCGCGCGGTTCAATACCACCCCATTTTCTCAATTCGTCTCGGTGTATACTGAGCAAGCGGGGATGAACTCTCTTATGTTTGGGGAGAGAGTGATGCCAACCTCAAATATATTGATCTCGAGGGATTTGGGGCGTCAGGGGATTAAACGTATAGTTGACTCAGGCGGAGACGGTGATGCATTTTGGTTTAAAATCGCGACCAACCACTGAATAGTTACCCAGATTTAGCGAGTTCTAGACGGCATCGCCTGGGCGCGGCGCAAAGGACGCCCCGAGCTATTTATCGCTTGTTGGTGAGCTTGTTGGGATGCAGTTGATCTCCCGCCTCTACCTAAGATGATTGACTTCATCATTTTGCGGCGCTCTTCGTAGGTAATTATATCATCCGAATCAGAGTTGTGTTGGCTGTAACCCAAGTCAGGGAGAACCGGACCATCTGTCGATCCAAATCGTTCGAGACTTGGCGATGGTCTGGAAGCTCTTCCCGCTCCCTGAACTGCGGGGGCGCCACACCCATAAGCTTCCGCGGCATCTCCGTAGCACTCCGCCTGAGCAAGATTAGCATCGGTAGAAATAAATAAGAGCGCAAAAAATGTGCTAAAAATAATTGAGTGTTTCATAGAGTCATAATCCATAGAGTCACGCTTGCCGCGGGGTTTCTACTAATCATTATGGCACGTTTGCATGATCTTGTGACATTTTTGCTCAGGAATCTAGGGCGCCGCAGTTTTTTATCACCACAGAGGACGCAGAGGACACAGAGAACGGCCATTTTATAGGTAATTATGGGATTTTCTCTGTGTCCTCTGCGTCCTCTGTGGTAAAAAATATTTTACGAATTATCCCAGCGGCTTACCAAAAACACTGCGACGCCCTGTCAGGAATCAAATTTATCGTGAGAAGATGTGACCTATTTTCATTAGATTTACCTCCAAAAGAGCAAGTAATTCTGAGCAGATGAGCGATTAGATCGGGGGAGTACGAAAGGTAACGTAACTACTCACTGGATTATTTGGATCTTTGCAGTCATAACATCGCTAAAAGAGTAGCTAATCAATACCTGTATATCTTGTTGCGGGCCGCTGATCGGGTAAGAATGGGGCGTGATCTGCGAGTGTTTAAGATGCGAGAAATACGATTTTATTCAGTGATGTTTTCTTTGTTGGGGCTTGTTTTAACAGCGAGCGCATGGCCCGCGCTCGCGGAGACACGCCCGCCTCATGGCTTCAAGGCTGGAGTTGCTCGTAAGTCAACACCCCCTCCGGGTATGGTTTGGATCCCCGGAGGGAAATTCACCATGGGGAGCAAGGACGATAGTAGTCGCTCAAATGAAGGTCCCCCGCATGCCGTTCACGTAGCCGGTTTCTGGATCGACCAGACCACGGTCACCAATGCGCAATTCGAGAAGTTTGTTAAAGCTACAGGCTACGTCACCACCGCCGAGAAGGTGCCTTCGTGGGATGAGTTGAGTAAGCAATTTCCTCCAGGTGCAGAGAAACCAACCGATCTGAAATTTGAGGCGGGGTCGCTGGTTTTTACCCCAACGAATGGGCCGGTCAATCGGAGAGATATGCGTAATTTTTGGCGCTGGGTTCCGGGCGCTAACTGGAGACATCCTGAAGGCCCAGGAAGTTCAATAGCGGACCGTATGGATCATCCGGTTGTCCAAGTGTCGTGGTTCGATGCGGAGGCTTATGCGAAGTGGGCAGGTAAACGACTTCCTACAGAGGCCGAGTGGGAGTTCGCGGCGCGCGGGGGGCTTGAGCAAAAGAAATTCCCGTGGGGCGATACAGATACAGTTGGCGGAAAATTTATGGCGAACACCTGGCAGGGGGATTTTCCGTATCGTAATACTGCCGAGGATGGGTACGTTGGCACTGCGCCGGTGAGATCGTTCCCAGCTAATGGTTGCGGCCTCTTTGATATGGTCGGAAATGTTTGGCAGTGGTGTAGTGATTGGTATAGCGCTGATGCGTTTGTGCAGAGAGCACAAGAGCCGTCGTGTCACAATCCTCAGGGGCCTGATAGCAGCCGGAATCAGCACAACCCAAATCAGGAACAGCGAGTTACCAAGGGTGGCTCCTTTCTCTGTCATGTAAGTTATTGCGAGAGCTACAGGCCTGCGGCGCGTCGCGGTACTCCGCCGGATACGGGGATGTCGCATATTGGGTTTCGGTGTGTGAGGTAGTGAGTGGTCAATCCCTGAATAGGCTTCACGTGAGACATCTTCCCCCTTGTCTCCACCCCCCTAATTTGATTTAATACCGGCACTTCGCGTTATTCGTAGCGCTTGCAACTGTATTCTTTCCATTTACATCCCGGAGGTAATATGAGCCTTAAAAGAGTATCAGCGTTAGCAACAGCGGTTGCCCTGGTCTTCGCCAGTTTTTGCATCACAACCGTCTCAGCTCAAACAAAGAGCAAGAAGCCTAATATTTTGGTAATCTGGGGCGACGACGTCGGAGTTTTTAACGTCGGTGCCTACAATATGGGCATGATGGGTTATAAAACACCCA
Organism: Bdellovibrionota bacterium; assembly: GCA_044356215.1. GTDB lineage: Bacteria > Bdellovibrionota_C > UBA2361 > UBA2361 > OMII01 > OMII01. Next base: position 28,230 of record JBIKWQ010000002.1, read on the forward strand.
ATATCGACAGAATCGCTAAAGAGGGGGCTCTCTTCACCGATTGGTACGGCCAACAGAGCTGCACCGCGGGTCGCGCGGCTTTTATTACTGGACAGTCCCCAATTAGAACTGGGTTAACAAAGGTCGGTCTTCCAGGCGCTCCAGAAGGGATGAAGAAAGAGGATCCAACTATTGCTACCCTTCTCAAGGCGCAAGGTTATGTGACCGGACAGTTTGGAAAGAATCACTTGGGAGATCGTGATGAGATGCTTCCAACTCAACACGGCTTTGATGAATTCTTCGGAAACCTCTACCACCTGAACGCGGAAGAGGAGCCTGAGCATCCTGATTATCCAAAGAGTCCGGAGTTTAAGAAGCGGTTTGGCCCTCGTGGTGTTATGCATAGCTTCGCTGATGGCCGAATTGAGGATACAGGCCCTCTGACAAAGAAGCGCATGGAGACGATCGATGAGGAGGTTAGCGCTAAGACCTTTGCGTTCATGGAGAAGGCGGTCAAAGATGACAAGCCGTTCTTTGTTTGGTGGAACTCAACGAAGATGCATATCTTCACGCACCTAAATGAAGGGGTTGCTGGAAAGACAGGGTTAGGAATCTATGCCGATGGTATGGTTGAGCACGACAGACAGGTAGGCGAGCTGTTAGCTAAACTTAAGGAGCTTGGAGTAGAAGAGAACACTATAGTCATGTACTCCACTGATAACGGAGCCGAGGCGTTCACTTGGCCAGATGGTGGAACAACTATGTTCCGTGGCGAGAAGAATACGCAGTGGGAGGGAGGCTACCGAGTTCCATGCGCGATTAAATGGCCTGGAGTTATTAAGGCTGGAACGATCGTTAATGATATAGGCGCGCATGAGGATATGATGCCAACGCTGCTCGCCGCCGCGGGGGATTTAAGTGCCAAAGACGAGTTGTTAAAGGGCCGCAAGAGTGGTGCTCGTTCTTACAAGGTGCACCTCGATGGATACAACCTCTTGCCAGCGTTACAAGGAACAGAGGCTTGGCCGAGAAAAGACTTCATCTACTTTACAGATGATGGAGATGCGGCAGCTCTTCGTTATGACAACTGGAAGATTACTTTCTTACGTCAGAACGCGCACGGAATGCACGTGTGGTTAGAGCCATTTGAGCAGTTACGTGCTCCGATGATCACCAATCTCCGCATGGATCCGTTTGAGTTGGCCCATGAGATCGGGATGGATTATCAACGTTGGTTCCTTGAGCACATGTTTGTTATAGCGCCAGCAGCTTCGTATGTGGGTCAGTGGCTTCAAAGCTTTAAGGAGTTCCCGCCACGTCAAAAGCCAGGTAGCTTTAACCTGAATCGTGTGATGGATGCATTAACTCGTCCCGCTGGAAACGGCAACGGCACCAACTAAAGTTTTAATATGGAGTTTATCATGAAGACTAAGAGTTCATTATCTTTTATAGCAATCGCTTTAACAGTATCCCTTGTAAGCGCTTCAACCGCCTTCGCTGGCCCGATTAAGGATGCGGTTACCGGTGCTGCTGGCTTTGTTGGAGACACTGTATCCGACACAGCCAAGGCTGTGGGTAAAACAGTAGGCGATGTTACTGACAGAGTAACAGGAGACGTTAAGTATGGTGAAGTTCGCCGTGAGCTTGATGCAACCGCTGACGCTACTCTAAAGCGTTTATTCAAGACAGTTCCGCAGGCGAAGGAGCTGTTCGATAGGTCTTTTGGCTACGCGGTTTTTGATAACCATAAGACGGCTTTCCTTTTAGCCGCTGGATCGGGTGCTGGAGTAGCTGTGCGCAAGGATTCAGGAGCTAGGACCTATATGCGCATGGGTTCCCTTGGAGCTAACCTTGGAGCAGGAGCGCAGTTTTATCACTCTGTATTCCTGTTTGAAACAGAGAGCGCTTACAGATCGTTTGTTGATTCAGGTTGGGAGGCAACAACAGCCGCAGACGCATCTTTTGGTAAGGCAGCGGCAGGGGTAGAGGTTAAGTTTAATGGCGGCATGGCCTTCTTTAATCTCGCGGATTCCGGAGCGCTCGTGGCTGTTAGTATTGCTGGAACCAAGTATTGGGTTTCAGAGGATCTGAATAAGAAGAACTAAATCCTGACTAGCTGTTACCGCTGTGCATATGTTGAGACGTTTCACTGCTTCAATACTCGTGTCAGCGGTAGCGCTGCTACCTTCTTTTTCGGCAACGGCCCAGGACTGGGAATTTGTCGTGGCTCCTTATGTGCTAGTCCCAAGTATTACAGGGGATGCGTCGTTAGGCAGGATCGAAGGAGCTGACGTTGACGTGTCATCTTCCGATATCCTTAAAAGCCTAGACCTTGGAGCGATGATCCAGGTTGAGGGTAGGCACTCAAGCAGCTATGGATTCGTTCTTAATTACGCGTTCATGGATCTTAGCAACAAGGCCTCTGGTCCGTTGGGATTTGTTGATGTTGAGTCAAATGTATTTCAAGGCGTTCTTGAGGCTTTCGGAAGCCGACGTTTTTCGTACCAAGGTGGAACAGTAGATCTGTACGGTGGTTTGCGTTGGTGGGATATTAATCTTGATGTTGAAGCAGAGACGCCACTTGGAAGTAGAAAATTTAGCAGGAACGAGGATTGGGTAGATCCGGTAATTGGAGCGCGTTGGATGCCTCGTGTCGCTGATTCGCTAAGACTGCTTATTCAGGGCGACGTAGGTGGATTCGGAGCTGCTTCAGATTTCTCCTGGTGCGCTATGGGCGGATTGCTTTGGGATGTTACTCCAGAGACCACTGTAGCTTTGCTATATAAGGCTTTAGGTGTTGATTACCAAACGGGTAGTCGTGGTTCGCGCTCGTTTTTTGAATATGACACGATCACTCAGGGGCCGCTCCTTGGAGTGGCCGTTAAGTTTTAACTGGTCCGTTTAGCTCTAATAGGAGATCTCAAGATGTTAGCTTTTAAGCGCCGTTTCGGGCTCTCGCTCTTTCTCACTTTCGTTATTGCTGCGGGTGTTGAGCCAGCCGGCGCTGAGACGCCAGCGGCTCGTCGCCCAAAGACAGGTCTTGTGTTAGCCGGAGGCGGTGCCTTGGGAATGGCGCACGTTGGCGTTCTTAAAGTGCTCGAGGAGAATCGGATCCCGGTAGATTTCATCACTGGAACCTCGATGGGATCAATCGTTGGTGCGGCTTACGCTTCGGGCGCTACGGTAGAAGAGATGGAGAGGCTACTCTCGAAAACCGATTGGGACGCTCTCTTCAATGAGTCTCTTGCCAGAGAGGATGTAAAGTACCGAGATAAGTATGGGCGTGCTGGGCAATTCACAGGTGACGCCAAGATCGGGCTAAAGGATTCAGGGCTAGTGAGATTTAGCGGGGTGGTGTCGGGACAGAATGTGCTTCCGCTTCTGCAGCGCCTCTACTACAGAGCGCCAGGTGAGGTTGATTTTAAAAAATTACCGATCCCTTTTACAGCAGTGGCTGCTGATATTGAGACGGGAAAGGCTGTGCCGCTAAGTTCAGGGCAGCTTGCAGTGGCGGCGCGCGCCAGTATGGCGGTGCCGGGATTTTTTACTCCGGTGGAGCTAGATGGTAAGGCCTTAGTTGACGGTGGAATCGCGAATAATCTGCCGGTTGATATAGCGCTTCAGATGGGCGCGGAGCGGTTGATAGTAGTGGATCTTCTCGCGGACCTAAAGAAGAAGGATGAACTTGGGGGGATTCTCGGAATCTCTGGGCAGATTATATCGATCCTGTTGCAGCAGAACTCAGATCTGCAAAGAAAGAATATGCGCAAAGGAGATCTCCTGCTTGAGCCTAATCTAAAGGGCTACAGCGCTACGGATTTCCAGAAGGCATCTGAGATATTCGCTCGAGGGGAAGAGGTCGCACGAAAGAACGTCGCGGCCCTAAAGAAGTTCTCTGTATCAGATGCTGAATACCAGCGTTACAAAGAGGCTTTGCAACAGGAGCAAACTGAGGCTCCTATAATCACGGCTTTTAGGCTCGATAGTGATGTTCCGGCCCGCAATCAACAGATCGAGCAATCCTTTGCTTCCCAGATCGGTAAACCGTTAGACACCGCGCATATCGAGAATATCATAGCTGATGAGTATAAATATGGAGATCTAACCTCTCTTTCTTACAAGGTAGAGACTGATGAGGATGGGAAGAATACCATCGCGGTAACCGCTAGAAAGCCTAAATGGTACGATCAGTATCTACAGGTTGGGTTCTCTCTGCAGGATGATTTTCAGGGAGACGATGCCTATCAGTTGGCTCTAGCTGCTCGCTTTAACGAGTTAAATGCCGCTGGCGCATTTTTAGACACCAGGCTCGACATCGGTTGGAGGCCTCTATTTGAGCTCGATTATTATCAACCCTTCGCGCAGAATAGCAGCTTCTTTGTTAATCCAATTTTGACCCTCGATCGTTATCAGTTACCGGTTCGAGTTGGAGGTGAGGATATAGCTGAGTACGAGAGAAACAGGATTGTTGGTGGACTCGGAATTGGTAGCAAGCTTGGAAAGGGTGGTGAGATACAGGGAGGGATAAGACGCGGTAACGGAGATTTCTCAAGGCATATCGGAGACCCCTCGCTACCTGAGGGGAGTTATCAGATAGGAAGTTATTTCGGCAGTGTCGCTTTCGATTCACGCGACACTCCGGATTTCCCAAAGAAGGGAACTCTATTCACCTATGATATCTCTTACAACACAGATCAACTGGGCTCCTCTGATAACTTTACACAGATGTCGGGTGGATTCTCGAAACCCATCACTTTTGGCGCGAATACCATTCTACTAGGAACTGAATATGGAGTTACTCTAGATAGGATCCCGGCAGAGAGGGTATTTGTCTTAGGCGGCATGTTTGACCTATCGGGCTACAGGCCCGGAGGAATCTCCGCGTCTGATTTCGTTATCGGACGAATCGGGCTTTATAGAGAGTTGCAGTCGCTAGGTGGGGCAATGGCCAAGCTTAACCTATTTGGTGGTGGTACTTTTGAGATGGCTTCTGTGCGTAGCGATCTACAGTCTATAGATGATAACACTGGGATAGTGGCCGGCTCGTTGTTTTTAGGCGCTGATACGCCTATTTTGCCGGTCTATTTCGCGGCAGGCATGAATAACGACAATGAAGCCTCGCTTTATATCAACATAGGCCGGATATTTAAGCCCAGAAGATAAGCTTCTTGCCTGGCAAGGCAATTGCATTGGTCCTCTTAGCGGCTACAGAACCGGCAAGGATTGCCGGGGCCGAACAGGGGCATCGCGCAATCATGGGAATAGAGTCCGCTATGAGAACCAGTCGTGAGGGGCTTACCGCCTTGGCGGATGGGCTCTCCCGTATAGGTAACAATATCTCAAATGCAAACACCACTGGTTATAAAGGGCAGAGAACTGAATTCGTATCACTTCTTGGAGAGAAAGAGGATGATAGGGGGGCAACGGTTCCAGCCGGTGCCGGTGACGGTGTGGCAGTTGGTGACATAAGGACAGACTACAGTACTGGAACTACGAACCCCACTGGACGGCCGCTCGACGCTGCTCTAACTGGTCGGGGATTCTTTCTAGTAGGAGACGCTAAGAAACCTGGTCTTACCAGAGTTGGAAATTTTAGAGTTACCAACGAAGGTTTACTCAGCACGACAGAGGGGCTTCCAGTTCTTGGTTTCTCCGGGCGCGATACAGAGGTGCTCGGGCCTATCAACATGAACAATCTAGATATAAAGTCTCTCCCGACAACGCAGATCGCGCTGTTTGGCAATATCGATGGCGGGGGGCGAATCAATGAGGCTCCGGTTAATCCGACATCGTTTAACGATCTCAGCACAAACGCGGCGTTCGTTTCAACTCAAACAGCTTATGACGCTTCTGGCGGTCGTCATGACATTCAACTTTTTTATTTTCGAACGGCGGCTAATCAGTGGAATGTGCAGGCTTATGTTAACGGTGATGATGTTGGTCAAACCGCCGATCAGCCGGTATTGCTTGGGCAGGTTAGCTTTGGGTTTAATAGTGTCGGGCAGATTCCGACTGAGCAGCAAGGTCAAGCTGTGCTCAATCTAAATCCAGCATGGGCTGGTGGCGCGGCGCAGACACCATTTACGATCTCATTAGGTAAGCTCACTCAGTACGCTGGTGGCTCCCGAATTACAAACGTTCAGATGGATGGGCAGGGGACGGGAGATGTGGTCTCTTTTGAGATCGATGGCGGAGGAAGAATCTTCGGAATTACTGCGAACGGCGACAAGCTTCAAGCCGGCACCTTGGCGCTTGGATTAGTTACTAATAATGACGGATTGCAACGACAAGCTGATTCATTATACGAGGTCACCCAGGATTCTGGAGCGCTTAGAGTTGGGTTGGCTACTCAAGGTGGTCGAGGCGGAGTTCAAGGGGGAGCGCTAGAATTATCAAATGTTGATATCCCGCAGCAGTTTGTTGAGATGATTGTTATGCAGCGCGGATACCAAGCGAATTCTCAGGTTCTATCAGCAGCGAGTGATCTGCTTAAGAATACTATAGCGATGATTAGGTAGTGGTTGAAAAATTCAAAACCTCGCATTCGCGATGTTTTGTTAAAAACGGCGCCATGTGCCGTCACCGAGGAGAACCCCGCACAAGCGGGGGGTTGCTCGTGTCTTTAGCCCGCCAACCTTCGCGCTAACCCCTCAACCTCTCTCACTGCTTCCTCTGCGGAGCAGGGCGACCTGGCTGATTGTCTAACTAGATCAAACAATTCATTTTTTAGATCTAGTATCTTTTGAAGCTCTGGATCTGCCACACCACCAAGAAGAATTATCTGTCGGTCTTTTAGAAATCGTGACATAGCTGATGTGATTAGGCGCGCATGATTTAAGTATTCCCCCGAATGTAATCTACCAAAGAGTCGTGAGATGCTTTGAGTTACATCGATCGCTGGAAGGATCCCCAGTTCAGCGATCTCTTTGCGTAGGCATATATGCCCGTCTAAAAGGCTCTTTATCTCATCGGCTAGCGGATCGATATCATCATCTTGATTAGTCAGCACGGTGTAAAGAGCGGTAATAGATCCTCTGTGTGATACCCCAGCCCTCTCTACTAATTTAGGAAGCTGTGTATAGACCGAGTTGGTATATCCGTGTCTGACGGGAAGATCTCCCGCGGAGATGCTGGTCTCACGAATGGCGCGCGCCATGCGGGTTAGAGAGTCGATAATCAGCAGAACGTCTTTGCCTTGATCTCTAAAGTGTTCTGCAATAGCTGTGGCGGTGTAGGGTGCCGTTTGGCGGGTTAAAGATGAATCATCGCTAGTCGCGACAACTATAACACTTCGCTTAAGCCCATCTGCTCCAAGAGTTTCATCGATAAATTCCTGAACCTCTCTTCCGCGTTCGCCAACTAACGCTACTACTATTACATCGATCTGAGCTTCTCGGGCAATCATCGCAAGTAAGGTTGATTTTCCGACACCAGCGGAAGCGAACACTCCAACTCGTTGTCCTTTGCCAATCGTGCAGAGTGAATCGATAGCTTTGACTCCTGTATTTAGCGGAGTGTCTATCGGCGGTCTGCCTGATGCCGGCGGAGGTTTCGAATTAATAGACCGATGCTGAGTTGCGCTGCTTGCGAGCTTCCCATCTAGTGGTATTCCAAGTGGAGAGATAACTCGGCCTAATAGTTCATCTCCTACAGGGATCTTTAGTTGAGTACCTTTAGTTTTAACACGCGCCCCCGGTATAATCCCATCCGGATCATCGAATAGGGCCAAAGAAAATACATCCTCATTAAACGAGATGATCTGCGCTGCCAAGTCTCCGCGATCTCTGGTGGTGATCCAACAGAGATCTCCCACAGATGCCTGAGGTAGTCTCGCGGTTAATGAGCTACCCTGCGCTGAAATAATCGAGCCAGTAATGGTAAAAGGTGAAAGTGCTTCCATTGTTAAGCGGCTCTGGAGAGCTTTAGCTCGGAGACTGATTGGACCGCAGACTGCCATGAAAATTCGATACCACCTCTTGATCCTTCGATAATAAAATCGGCCTCTGATAATTCGCGGTCGACGCGAATTGATACGCCGGAAGTTAAGAGCGGAGATATTTCGTTTATGATGTTTAGGTAGCGCTTATTTAGAGCGATATGAATTTCGCGCGAATCTTTAAGTAGCCCAAGGCCCTCTGAGATCCAAGCCATTAATGCTTCAGGTCTTGTTGTTAGAGTTGTGTCTATTATCTTCTGTGCAATAGACGTGGCTAGAGCTAGTGTATCGTTAGCCGCCGCGTTGATAGCATCCTCATAGCAGCCCCTTAACCCTTTAATTAAATCGATACATTCGTTCCTGCCTTGGGCTAGGCCCTCCTGGTAGCCTTGGCCAAAACCTCTGCGGCGAATATAGCGCGAGTATCTTGCGCTTTTGGCCCGGGATCGCTTGCGCTCTTGGGCGATGGTAGTTCGGCCCAGTTTGATAGTTTGTCTGAGCGCGCTAACTGACAAGTCCTGGATAATACCGGCAGGCATGAGCTTGGCTTTAAACATAGAAAAAGACCTATCCCTTTATACTAGTTACGTTACATCTTTATCGGGTAGACGAAGCGAAGAGTTGCTATGATCTCGAGTTTTGCCCGCAGGTTCTAAGTGTGCTACAATATTCATCTTTAGTTATCTAACATTCCATGGTGAATTATGGCCTCAAGTGTCAATTCAGGAAGAAAGAATTTCGGCATCGTAGTGAGCGGTGGGCCGGCGCCTGGAATTAACTCGGTTATCAGCGCCTGCGTTATAGAAGCTACTAATCGTGGCTACGGCGTTAAGGGTTTAGTAAACGGGTTCCATGACATAACGATGGGGGAGCTCGGATCTGTTGTTGACCTGACTACAGATATGATCACAACTATCTACAACAAGGGAGGTTCGATTATCGGAACCTCAAGATTTAATCCGCTAAAAGACGAGAAGCTTTTGGGGCAGTTCCTCGCGGGCCTTGAGGCTAACAACATCGATAAGTTGATCGTAATAGGTGGAGAGGGATCGGCTTATCTAAGTCTTAAGCTCTCGCAGCTTCATAGTAATCTGTCGATTGTGCACGTTCCTAAGACGATTGATAATGATCTAGTTTTGCCGAGCAATCACCCAAGCTTTGGTTTTGAAACCGCGATGCACGCTGGAACCAAGATAGTTGAGATCCTCAGAGAAGACGCCAAGACGTGTCGCCGCTGGTTTTTGGTTACGACTATGGGTCGTAAAGCTGGATTTCTCGCTCTAGGTATGGGTCTGGCCGCTGGTGCAACATCAACTTTAATACCTGAGGAGTTTGCGGGTGTGGCTCCATCACCCGATGATGTAGCTGCGATTATTTTATCATCGATCCGCAAGCGGATATCGATGGGGAAGAACTATGGTGTGATCGTCCTAGCCGAAGGAATTATTGATTGCATCGACGCGAGCAAGAGCGAAGCATTGCAGAGCTGTGTTAAAGATGACATGGGCCGTATCCGCTACTCTCAAGTGGAGCTAGGAGATGTGATTATTCCTCCCCTCAAGCGGATGCTTAAAGAGGTGAACATAGATGTGCATATGATCACCAAAAATATCGGATACGAGCTGCGGTGTTGTGATCCGATATCATTCGATGTCGAGTATTCAAAGTTTTTAGGCTACGGAGCGGTGCAGCATATATTAGGTGGCAACAGCGGGATAATGGTCACGCGAGATTTCGATAGGCTCGGGTTTATCCCGCTTGAGTCGATGGCCGGAAGCAACGGAGTTATCAAGTCCAGAGGCGTTGATCTGTCGTCGGATCTGTATCGCGTGGCGCGGAGTTTTATGATTCGGTAGGGGGGCGGGACATCGTTGAATTTATACAGGTATTCCGGATCTCTTTTATCACTCTCTCTTGCCTTACTATTTATTAGTGTCCCGATCACCAATGGAGACGTTCCGGATAAGGAAGAAGTGAGATTTGGAGCTACACTCTCCCTGTCAGGTGGCTCGGCTCAGTTTTCTGAATCTTGTAGGAACGCGATTGAGCTTGCCTCAGCAGATGTTAATAGTGGCGGTGGGATAAATGGAGCGAAGCTTCGTGTTCTGATCGAGGACTTTGGAGATTTGGATCTAAAGCGGGCTGCGTCGGCCGCTCATAAGTTAATCAATGCTGACCGCGTTTCAGCTATCTTACCTAATTGGTCAGAGGACACTGAGGTTATCGCCCCGATTGCCGATCGCGCCGGTATAGTGGCTATGACGCTAGGGGCAGGGGGCCCGGGAGCCGCTCGATATGCGCCATCTCTTTTTCGGGCGACAACTTCAGACGGTGAATTGGCCGCGGCCGCGGCTCGCGACTATCGCACGCAAGGAGCTAATCGGGCGTGCGTTTTACACGCGAACACTAATTACTTTCAGGACATCGGAAAGAACCTAGTAGATACTTGGTCGTCTTTAGGTGGAGTGATTACGTTCCACGAAGAGGTTGACTACAATGAGCACAATCTAAGCTCGCTTGTTACGCGAATGAATAGGCGTGGCTGTGACGTGATCTTTGTTTGGACCACTCCAGCGCAGATCGCCAAGACGGTGCGAGAGCTGCGAAGGCAGCGCATCGGGACACCACGAGTATTGCCGTGGTTCGCTGATATGCCGGAGGTGCTCAATGAAACAAAAGGAGACGCCTCTTCGGCTGAGTTATATCGCTGGATTCTTAAAGACAAGAGCTTCATAGAGCGTTACAAAGTACGCTTTGGCATAGACGCGCGCAGACCAGCGGGAAATTGTTACGACGGTGTGATGCGTCTAGCGGCGGCTGCCCGCAAAGTTGGGATGACCCGTGATAAATTGATCCAAGAGCTTCTAGCTAGTGAGGATTTCTCAGGTGTAACCGGACCCTTCAGGATCCTGCCAAATAGAGAACGCACCGGGGAGATCTATGAGCGTGCGCGGATTGTGGATGGGAAGGTTGGGTAGATCGCTGGGAGTTTTTACGGATTCTAATTTAAGTGCGGACAAAAAGCTAAGTAGACAGCCCAAAAGTTGGAGTGTCATGTACCCTAGCGCGACATGGAGAGTCTCGCGACCTGATGATTTTTAGTACGTGACGTAAGCTTGATTGGGCCACTTTTTCTTAAGTGAAGTAGGGTGTTATGTCGCTTGAGAGGAGGGGCTTTGGATTTTTTCAGTATTTACGAGCATTAAGGCGCTGTTTTTTGGACTGGGGGGCTGGATCTCGTCGTAACCGATTCAGTAAAAGTAGATCCTGCAGCTTTGTTAGCGAGCCCGGCTCTGGTAATTTAGTAGAATGACTGATCGTAGTTATAATCGAAAGTTTGTATCCGGGGATAAATCCGCCCCGCGCCCTGACTCTATCTTGAGCCAAGTTCAGCAGGCACTGACATGGAGAGGATTTAGTTTTAACGACTTGAGAGAGCAGATCCCCAAAACACAAGAGGGCCTGTATCACTGGGAGTCGTACCTTCTTGGCTCCGAAACCGATCCGGCTAACCTAGCGCTTATTTCACTTCCGTCCGGAGTCGCAACGACTCCGAGTCTATTTGTAGGGCCATCAGGTGATGAGCGAAGAGACTTCTCCTTCGCCGTTCACACACTGGCAGGGCATGGTGATTTGATAATAATGAAGCCTGGCGGCTCAATTGAAGTTCATGAGCTTTACAGGGGAGGACCGGTATATCACGTTAGACCAGGTGATATATACGCTCTGCAAGCTGGTGATAGAGGGCTAGTAGTTGGAGATTATTGCGCCCCGCGTTTTAAGCCTGAATGGGAGGTGCCGGTTGATCCTAGTAAGCTTCCCAACCAGTTTATTAGGAAGCTCAATGGACAAGGCAGCCGCAGAAACCCCGAGTCTAACAGCCAGTGTGGCTAGAGCTGTGGATCTGCTGGAGGCGAGTGCTCTCCGCGCTCTCTCCACCACTGACTTGCGCGGTGAAATAAAACTATTCCCGGCCCGACGGAAGAACGCAGCAGCAATAGGCAGAGACTTCCAGAAAAAAGCATAAGTTTGGGATATTCATTAATCGATAACGAGCTGAAGTGTATCTGTGAGTAGAGACTATAAGATAGTGCGCCAAACGCTCCTTGGATGATACCGAAAGCAGCAACATGCTTTGATTAGAATGCTGGCTAGCTCAGCGACTCACCTACTGCTCGTATTTTGAGCGACTGTATCAAGCACGGTTGGTGCGCAAGCCGCCACGATAACAGTAGTGCATGGAATTAACGGCTAGCACCTTGACTTGGCCTTAAACCCCAGAAATACAACAAAGGCGACAAAAGCCAGCGTAAGTGTGGTTTTGCCGTTTTTACCAAGATTGGCCAATTGCCAGAGGTTATCAGGAGGCGATATCGTGGAGGAGCCTCGAGCCGATTTGGCAAAGCCAGCCAGGAGCTCTTGTGGCAAGAGGAAGATAGCCTTCGCGATTTACCTAATGTAAGGAGTCTCAGTGTTAAAGAGTATGCTCGATCTAGGCCCGCTAAAGAACGCGTTGTCTCAACTTGAGGATGGTCTGCGGCTAGCTGAGCAGCCTGGAGCAGCGGAGATAGTTAGAGATGGCGTGATCCAGCGATTTGAATATACCTATGAGTTGTGCTGGAAGATGTTACGACGCTACCTTGAAATGACTGAAGACGATCCCCAGCGAGTGGACCAACTTTCATTTGGGGATCTGACACGTCTAGGTTTTGAGCGAGGGCTGCTGCGCTCAAGTTACGATGTATGGGCTGGGTTTCGTCAAGCGAGAGGAACAACTAGTCACACCTATGACAGGTTAAAGGCTGAGCAGGTGTATAGCGTAATCCCAGCTTTTTATCTTGAAGCACGTTTTTTATTCGATCATCTGAGGCAAGCGATTTCTAGTCAGGTGGGTAAATGATAGGGGTAACCGCGAAGCAAAAATCGTTGCTCCGTGACCTCTTACTCCGGCACGTGCCCGACACAGAGGTCTGGGTTTTTGGCTCCAGGGTCCGAGGGCCGGTGAAAGATAGTTCGGACTTAGATTTAGCTCTGTATCCAAAAAAAACACTAAGTATGTCCGCGATGGGTCTGCTGCAAGAGGCCCTAAGTGAGGCCCTTCTGCCATTTAGGGTGGATTGTGTAGATACAACCTCGATAACTCCGGAATTTCGGGCTATTATCGATCAATCTCGGCAGAGATTTATTTGACGGCATATATCCTTTAGGTTGGCCGTTATATGAATTAGGTGAATAAGTGCTACTTCGCGGAACAGCTATCGTTTCAGTTTTAACCCTACTTAGTCGCCTTCTAGGTTTCGCCCGCGATCTCCTGGTTGCTCGGCTACTAGGCGCGTCACTTTTCGCTGACGCTTTCTTTGTGGCCTTTAGAATCCCTAATCTCCTTAGAAGCTTTGTCGCCGAGGGGGCGCTGACTTCGGCATTTACACCGGTTTTCTCGAGCGCCTTAACTAAGGGCAAAGACGAGGCCCGCGAGACTGTACGTAGGATTATCGGATTTCTCTTATTAATTACGTTAACGCTAACTGCTCTGCTAGTCCTGTTTGCCCCGGCAATTATCGATTTAATGGCGCCTGGATTCAGGGTGGAGGGGAGAAAGTTTGAATTGTGCGTAAAGTTAACGCGCATGATGGCGCCTTATATCGCTTGTGTCAGTTTGATAGCCCTTGTAAACGCCGCGTTAAATGCTCTTAACATCTTCGGAGCGTCAGCGTGGGCTCAGGTGGTGATGAATTTAGTGCTGATAGTGGGTGCCTTACTGGCCACGCCATTCGATCTTACAACGGCTACCGTTGTACTAGCGTTGTCCGTCCTAATTGGTGGTGTCGTTCAGGTACTTGTTCAGGTTCCAGCTTGTCGTCGTAGTGGCCTATCGCTTAAGCCGTCTACACAATTATTCTCTCGTGATGTTAGAGATGTTGTGAAACTCATGATACCGGCGACGCTTGGTGCTTCGGTTTATCAGATAACGATCTTCATGAGCACGATATTAGCTTCGTTGCTTCCATCTGGCAGCGTCTCTTGGCTCTTCTATGCTGACCGCGTGGCGCAATTTCCTATCGGTGTATTTTCGGTGGCACTCGCGTCTGTACTGCTGCCGGCGCTTGCTAATGCTTCAGCAAAAAGTGATGATTCAGCGTTCACTCGAAACCTGTCTAATTCTCTGCGCTATACAAGTTTCTGCATTATTCCGATGTCTGTTGGTATCGCGGTGCTGGCCCTGCCGATTACAAAGATCTTATTCGAAAGGGGAGCATTTGATCAGGTATCGAGTTTAAAGACAGCTTTGGCGCTGCAGTCACTATGTTTTGGTTTATGGGCTTCTAGCTGCTATTCCATGCTGGCCCGAGCGTTTATCGCCAGAAAAGATACGCTAACCCCAAGCTTAATCGGCATGGCATCTTTGATGATTAATCTTGTTGTATCGCTGTCTCTGATGGGAGCTCTAAAAGTTGGTAGTGACTCCGGGTACATAACAGGTACCCTTAGAGCTCTTCAAATGGCAGTGACAGTGGCATTTCCTTTCTCATCAAATCTAGGTCATGTAGGCTTAGCAGCCGCTTCGTCTGTAGCCGCTTTGGCGAGTCTAGTTTTCGCGCTTTTGCTGTTTCGTTTTAAGTTAGGGGTATTTCCTTGGAGTGATTTTATCTCGGCTACTTGGAGGTCTCTATGTGCTTCGCTCTGTATGGCTGTGGTGGTAAAGCTAGTAATTGTGAATATTCAAAATCCTCTGTGGGCGTGCGTATTTGGCGCGTTTTTAGGGGCTGTTACCTTTATTGTTGCTTCGTTTCTGGTAAACTCACGGGAGCTTAAGGAGGCGCTGTTAGTGGCGAGGGCTAAGTTAAGGAAGCGAGGCAAAACCCCTCCCTGCTGCGAAAGCAGATCTTGAGCTGCTCTTCGAATTTCGCGACGAGAAAAAATCCTCAATGTATCTCAGCGGATACATCTGCGGTTTTTTCTCATCACGAAACTCGAATATCAACTCAACCTCCACTTTCTCGCTACGAGCAGGTTTTGCCTCACTTCCTTAAGGAAGCAAAAATAGCTGAAGTAGTGATGTACTAACGGCAATGATCTTAAATCTTGATGAGTAGTCGCGAGAATGAAATCTGACGATTTGATAAGCCGAGATAAAGCTGTAATTTGGCATCCCTTCACTCAGAGCGCTCTTGAGCAAGAGATGTTGGATGTTGACCGAGCAGGCGGTGCTAGCCTGTTTCTTAAATCTGGAGAGGAGTTAATCGATGGTATCAGCTCGTGGTGGTGTAACCTTCACGGACACGGGCACCCGGAGTTAGTTAAGGCTGCGACGGATCAATTTAAGAGATTAGATCACATTTTATTCGCCGGATGCACGCATGAGCCTGCGGTCGCTTTAGGTGAGGAGTTAGTGCGGGTCCTTCCAGGTGACATGGGGAAGGTTTTCTATTCCGACAATGGCTCTACCGCTGTTGAGGTAGCGCTTAAGATGGCTATTCAATGGTGGCACAACCGTGGGGATAGTCGCGGCACTACAGTGGCATTGACTGGCAGTTATCACGGCGACACCTTTGGTGCTATGTCCGCTGGAGCGCGGGGACTATTCACTAAGCCTTTTGACCAGATGCTTTTTCAAGTAGAGCATCTAGATGTCGATCAACCCGAGCAGGCTATCGCATCACTTGAGAGTTTGTGCGCGGCGGGGAAAGTGGCAGCGTTTATTTATGAGCCTCTTATTCAGGGGGCGGGTGGGATGCGCATCTATAGCCGCGATACTTTAGAGCGACTAATTGATATCTGTAAAAGCTATGGAGTTATCTGTATCGCTGATGAAGTAATGACAGGTTTTGGCAGAACAGGGCCGCTTTTCGCGTCTTCGAGTTTAAAGACCGCGCCTGACATCATCTGCATTTCAAAGGGGCTTACAAGTGGGTCTGTGCCTTTGTCGGCGACGGTGTGTTCAGAGGAGATCTTTCAAGGCTTCGTATCGCGGGAGATGACGCATACATTTTTTCATGGCCACACATACACTGGTAATCCGATAGCAGCATCGATCGCCTTAGCGAGTCTTAAGCTTACAGAGTCAGATGAGTGCGCCTCGAATAGAGCCAGGATTCATGCGGCGCACGTTAAGTGTGCGCAGGAGTTAATCGCGCTTCCAACGGTTTCAAATGCCCGAGTTTTAGGTACGGTCATAGCGTTTGATCTGCTAGACCCTGAGGGTAAGGGGTACCTAAGCTCGGTAAAAGATGATGCGAGTAGATTTTTTAGGAGCCGCGGAGTTCTTTTGAGGCCTTTAGGAAACGTGGTGTACGCGTTGCCACCGTATTGCATAACTGACGAGCAGCTTGAGCGTCTTCACAGGAGCATGATTGATTTCGCGGCTGGGGGAAGGGGATAAGTTGGGAGCGCCTTTGACCTCCATGTAGTCGGGCTACTCTTTATCGTCCTGCCTGAACTTTTTTGCCCAGCGCGCAACTTTGACAATCCAGCGCACGATATTTAGAGAGTCTTTTAACTAATAGAGGCTCTCTGATGATAAAATATCACCAAAAAGGCAGTGTGCTATTTATTACCTTCTCTGTGGAGGAGGGGCTCCTTTTCCAAGCCAACCCGCTTTGTACGGCTATTATACAGAGCTGCCTTGTGGCGGCATCGAAGCTTTATCCCCTCAAGATATCTCACATTACTGCTGAGGCCACACACTTTCACACTATTATTACTGTTTTAAACCCGGATCATGTGCAGGCTTTCCTCAGACATTTTAAAACCGAGTCGGCTCATGCGATTAACGCCGTCCTGGGAAGAAAAAAGAGAACCGTGTGGTGTGATGGATACGATAGCCCACGCGTTCTGACCCTATCTAAAGCGATAGCGCTCATATCTTATACCTACTGCAACCCGGCTAAGGACAACCTTGTTTCATCAATCGAGGAGTACCCAGGATTCTCAACGTGGCAGATGTTTAGATCCGGTGAGACAACAAAGAGGTGGAAGAGATTTAGACGCCCGCAGTACCGGTGCCTTGCTCCAGAGAGCCATAACTTAAGAGGCTATACAAAAGAGGCTCAGCGACTCCTTGATGGGTCTTCAGAGGTTGAGACATTTACCTTAGAGCCAAACGCGTGGATGGAGGCGTTTGGGATAACAGATCCTGAACAGCAGAAAAGAATTAACGATAGGATTGTTGAGCGCGTCTGCACCTTAGAGAAGCGCGCTGCTGAGAAGCGGATACGCGAAAATAAGACCGTCATTGGACGCAGACGACTAGAGGAGCAGAAGATCGATACATCTTATAGACCGGACCGAAAGGGAAGGAAGACGTGGTGCCTCTCGGATAACCGCTCGTTAAGAATTCAGTATATAAAAAAGTTAAAGGGACTACGAAAGGAAGGTCAAGCGATTAGAGCCAAGTGGATTATGGGCGATAGAACCGCCGTGTATCCACCTGGACTGTACCCTCCGTCGTTTCCGAAGCTAGCCAATGTTGTAGGCTGCTAGAGTCCTTTCCTATCCCATAGTGCGACTTCTGACTCGCAGCGCCGAGGTGTATCTACTGTTGGCGGTTGACTGGCTTGTTTCGACGCATTTCCTCGATTTACAGAGTTTTAGTGATGCCTCGACGCTCTGATTATTACGCAGCCGCTTCCGGTAGCCCGGCTACAGGGACTCGGGGCCGGCTACCGGGACTGGGAAGGACTCAAGCAGAGACTCGGAATCGCTCGCGGCGACCTCACCCCAACAACGACACCCCCGTCATCTCCTTGGGCTGCTCCAGCCCCATCATCGCCAGGATAGTTGGAGCAACGTCACAGAGCGCGCCGTCGGCCTTTAGGGTGACGCCAGGCTTATGGCCTACCAGTATAACCGGCACTGGGAATGTTGTGTGCGCGGTGTGTGGCGTGCCATCGGCATAATTGATCATCTGCTCGGCGTTTCCGTGGTCGGCTATAATTAGAGCCTGCCCTCTGACTTCTTCTAAGTTTTTTAGAATCTCTCCTAGGCATGAATCAACCGTCTCAACCGCCTTGATCCCCGCATCCACCACTCCAGTATGGCCCACCATATCGCAGTTGGCGAAGTTAACAACGACTAGGCCGTACTTTCCAGAACGCAATCCACCGGTTACTAATTCAGTTACACCGTGAGCGCTCATCTCAGGTTCTAGATCGTATGTTTTCACATCACGCGGAGAGGGGACTAATTGGCGATCTTCTCCTGGATAGGGCTTCTCGATTCCGCCATTTAGGAAATAGGTCACATGTGGATATTTCTCGGTCTCAGCGACCCGGAGCTGGCCGATGCCGTTGTTGGCTACTACTTCGCCTAGGTGGTTCTTAATCTCTCTCTGCTCAAATAGAAATGGTAACCCTAAGGTGTGATCATAATCGGTAAAGCAGAGAACGTGCTGGCTCTCTGGTACTAGACCTTCTCTCTTGAATCCTTCAAAAGACGGCGAGCAGATAGAGGAAACTATTTCGCGCATGCGATCTTCACGGAAATTAAAGAAAATAACTGAGTCACCCCGCTCGAATCCCCGGTAGTTAATCGTAGCTGGCTCAAGGAACTCGTCGGTAACACCCTTCGCGTAAGAAGAGTTTATGTATTCCGCCGCTGAAGTAATCGCAGTCCCCTTTCCTAAGCAGATCGCGTTGTAAGCCGCCTGAACACGCTCCCACCGTTTGTCGCGGTCCATCGCGAAGAAACGTCCGCAAACTGTTGCTATTCGGCAGTTTGGAGTGTCCGCTATGAAATCACTTAGATCTTTTAGGTCGTTTTTAAAAGATGTCGGTGAGACGTCTCTGCCATCACTAATTGGATGAAGAGCGATATTCATTCCATTTAGATCGCTCTTTAGTCGCTTTAAGAGAAGCTTTAAATGCTCGCTGTGAGAGTGAACACCGCCAGAGCTAAGGAGTCCGATAATATGGACGGTTTTAGATTCTTTAGCTGTCTCTAAAAACTCCTGATAAGCCGCTGACGAATCAAGGAAGGACCCAGATAACGCGCGAGAGATCTTTAATAGCCACTGCTCAACTTCTCGGCCTGCGCCTATATTGAGATGTCCTACTTCAGAGTTTCCCATCTGGCCGGCCGGGAGCCCAACACGCTCACCAAAAGTGGTTAGAGTGGCGTGCGGATGTGATGACAAGAGTCCGTCGATTACCGGTTTCTTGGCCAAGGCTACCGCGTTACCAACTGAGTTCGGATTAATTCCAAATCCATCTAAGATACAGAGAAGGGTTGGCTTAGTCATACTAGTTCCACAGATAAAAGTTACGGTGTAGATAGAGCTGGTGATGGCTCGGATCTTCCGGATGCAGAAGAGATTTTTGTGCTCTGAGAAGTAGTGGGTCGACCTTTGCCGGTGGCTAGCTTCTCCCAGATAGGCGCGGTATCTCGAGCATTGCCCATTAGCGATATACAGTAGCCCTCGTGAATGTTTAGTCTCTGTGTCTGTTCTTCCGAAAGAGCGACCCCTTCCTTGTTTGACAAAGCAGTTACGCCAGTAATTAGACCCTCAGCGTCCTGGAATCTATTTGCAGATAGAAGGGTTTCAATAAGAAGAAACTCTGCCTCAATTCTGGAAACTCCTAGAGTATCTTTAGTGGCGCTCCTGGCTGCAGCGATGGCGCGATCTCCGCGTTGCTTCTGATCAATCGATTGATTGTTTAGCCAGAGGTCAACAACGGCGCGCCACTTTGATACGTTGCCCTTGGATGCACGCGCGGCTTTAACTAGATACTCAGCCGCCGCGTCAGCGCGCCCGTGATGAAGTTCATCTTCGGCTAGCTTCTCTAGCGCGGCCGTAAAGGTAGGATTTCTTTTGGCTAGGGTAAGTAGTGATTCCCGTCGTGCATCATCGTTCTGCTCATTTGTTACTACTTGCTTAAACGAGAGTCTAGCGCGCGTCTCGACACTGTTCTCAGAGGCATATCCCATGCGCTCTAGCTCCTCGTGGTATTTCAGCGCCTGAGTAAAGTCACCGAGCTCTTCGCTGATTTGGCGCGCCATCTCTAGCGCATGTCGACAAGGATAATCCGCGATAACTAGTGCCAAGTTGTCACGTGCCGCGGTCTTATTATCCAGAGTGTGATTTAGCTTCGCGGCTCTAATCAAAACCTCAGCGTTCGAGCGGCTGCTAGCCCGTGTTGAATCAAGAACCTTTAGAGCCTCGCGAGGGTCGCCTAACTCCTCGATGCATTTCGATAGCTCAACTCGGGCGACGATGTTGTCTGGGTCTTCACCTATGACGCTCTCCCAGAGGGCTCTAGCCGCCCCTAAATCTCCGCATGCCATCAGGGTCCTGGCCTGTTCCTGAGATTTAAAGAAGCTCTGCCTAGCGCGCTCTAGCGAGCGGAGTCGCCGCTCTCTTAAGTAGCCTTTAAAGCCGAAGAACAGAGCGACTATTGAGGCAGCGACGCAACCAGCGACGAATACCCCGATGTAAATAACGCCAGCATAGGTTGAGATAGTTAGCTTAGGTCCCAGCTTAAGGGTCGCAGTATCAGAGTTTGTTAGGGTGATATAGAGAGCCGCGGCGACGACTAAGGCGATGAATAGGAACCGATTGAATTGCTTGAGCATGAGCTGATAACTCTAAAGAAAATAGTCAAAGTGAGTTTAGCTTGGAGAGGGGTAGGTGTACAGAGTTCTGAGAGTGGGGCGTAGGATTTGCGCATCCCGATATCACTCCCTCGTGAACGTGCTCGTAATACTGCACATGTCTTCTACGCGGCCTCTTTCTCCTGCACCTATCTCCTGCTCCTCCTCCTCTTGCTCCTTCCTTATCCTAATCCTGCACTTGCACCTATCTCCTCCTCTTCGTCTACAGATAGGTAGGTGAAATAGGCAAAATTAACTCTCCGTGACCCTAGGCGACCTCGATGTGGAGGATTAGGAGGAGGAAACCGGTGCAGGTGCAGGATAAGGATAAGGAGGAAATCATAGGAGCAAGAGGAGGATAAGGACGAGGAGGCAAAACCGGCAAGCCTATTTGTGGATTGACCACGAATGGACTGACCGTATCCTCTCGCCCCTTCAAGAACCCCGAAAACGGCGCCAGATTCATGTCAACGGCGGGACTTCCCTAAACATTCGAGGCAGCAGATTCCTCTACCACTGTATTAGCCGGTGTCCGGTTAAGCGAGCCAGCTCTTCTTACTATTACAGGCGAGTTAATGAGCAGCGTAGTAGTATCAGCCATGCGGTGGTACTTGATATCAAAGCCGTCTTTGTCAATTACGAAGTACTTCTCGATGACCTTGACCATCTCCTCACGGAAGCCTGACATCTCGTCGTTTGTTAGGCCGGTCCTGTCTTGAACAAGAACGAAGTGCAGTCGGCTCTTGGCTACATCTTTGCTCTCATTATTTCCACCGAAGATTAAATTTTTAATGGCGGTTAACACTTTTTTAACTCCCGTGACTATGCACTTACTACGTTTTTCGACTTTACCTAGAATGACACAATCCGACCATACTAAAACTTTACTGATTTACCCCTAACCTGCGAGTGAGGCGATTCCATAACGAACCACTATCGAAGCTCGGTATCGGAATCTGCTCGCCGCATACACGGCCAGCGATACGATTAAATGCCTGGCCAGCCTTTGACTTAGGATTATAGGTTACTGGCTCGCCGCAGTTGGCGGCTACGATAATCTGCTCATCGCGCTCAATTACCCCAAGGATCTCAATTCCTAGGATGTCCTGAACGTCCTTCACCGAAAGCATATCTCCGCGACGGACCATATCGAAATCGATGCGGTTAATTATTAGCCGCGCCTCGATACCCTTTGATGATAGAAGTCCGACCACTCGGTCGGCATCACGGATAGCTGATACCTCAGGGGTGGTTACGACGATAGCTGAGTCCGCTCCAGCGCATGCATTTCTGAAACCTTGCTCGATGCCCGCAGGAGAGTCGATTAGTATGTAGTGGAATTCACGCTTGAACTGCTCGAGAACGTACCTTACCTCAGCCTCATCGATTACGTCCTTGTCGTCGGTCTGTGAAGCCGGGAGGAGGTAGAGGTTGTTGGACTTCTTTGACTTGATAATCGCTTGTGAAGGTTTGCAGATCTTCTTGGCAACATCGACGATATTGAAAACAATGCGGTTCTCAAGGCCAAGAATTACGTCTAGGTTTCTCAGGCCGATATCGGCATCGATCACAAGAACTCGCTGGCCCTTCAGGGCTAAGGCGGCCCCTAAGCTAGCTGTGGTTGTGGTTTTACCGACGCCACCTTTACCCGATGTAATGACGATAGCCTCGCCCACATCCTTCTTTCCACCGGCTCCCAAAGTTTTATTGCTCATCGACTACTCCCTTCTACGTGCCCAGACAGTTCGCGATTGGTAAGGTTCAACTACGATCATATTTCCATCTACCCGAGCCACCTCAGGTAGACCTCCACGCGGGGTGCTTTCGGCATCCTCAGCTCCAGATCCACGTGATATCACGAGCCCTATGCGTAGCTGAGTCGGTCTCAGATTGAGACTGAATATCACCCTTCCGCCACCACTCTCATCGTACGCTCCAGCGTGGGCTATTCCGCGGAGAGTCCCAAGGATTATAACGTCACCACCAGCTATAACCTCAGCACCGGAATTAACATCTCCAAAGACTATAATCGAGTGCTCGCTCTCGATCTTCTGCCCCGAGCGCAGTGTTCCGTAAACGATTCTCGCGTCAGGCTCATCCCATGACATAGGATTGGCGGCGCCAACACGGCTCTCGTAAGAATCAATCCCATCAAACAAACTGACGCTACGCTCTGGAGTGGCTGCGGATTTCTTAACAGCACCGTTCTTGCCACCACCTACAACAGCGAATGGGGGCTCTTTGCTCTGTATCTCTTCCGTCACGGAGAGATTTTCTACCGGAGTGGATTTGGTAACTGTCACGCTTTTTTGCTTGGATGCGCGAACTGATACCGCGAAGTCTTTGCTTAGGATTTCGGTAAGGGTCTGAACGATTCCCTCATCCGGACGGCGTCCGATCCACTCAAAAGCGATATCGTTCCCTGATAGGAAGGAGCGCCTTGACTCAAGGAACTCTCGGACCGCAGATATGAGGTCCGAGCTCTCAACCCGGCCGTCGACGCGCAAAACCAGCCCCTCAGATGTCCCTCGCGCGGTGATTACACTACTGCGCTCCTCGGTCTTTCTAGCGGCTGGGATTTGATCGGCTGATTCCCTGTTAGGCGTATCGATGAGGCCGTTTGTTCCGGCTCCGCCTTCCTGAAATCCTTCTTCATCATTAAAGGGGTTGTTCATAATGGATGCTACATCTCTCTACGGCAAAACCGATTAAACCTGCTGGTCGCTCCGCGCTTTGTCGAGTAAAGTCGATCGTTTACTTGTACCAAAGATACTCGCGCTGAGTGATTACTTTAAGTGGCTTATAGCAAAGCCTTGATCTCGGCGTCAACAAACAAGTGTTGAAAATAAAAATTATTTAGAGTGAAGATAAAGTTTGCCTATCTCTCGGCCGGTCGTATTGACTTTACTAGGAGCTTTGGCATAGCCCTAAGGATAGCCAAATTAGGCTGGGTTAAGGAAGGCCGGCAAAACCCCTCCCTACTGCGAAAGCGGATCTTGAGCTGCTCTTCGAGTTTTCGAGATGGGAAAAAATCCTCAATGTATCACAGTGGATACACTTGCGGTTTTTCCCCATCTCGAAAATCGAATATCAACTCAACCTCCACTTTCTCGCTACGGGTAGGTTTTTCCGGCCTTCCTTAAAGAAGTTTAAGAAGGTATTTACCTTAATGATTGACCTAATAGCTAAATGGATCGCGAGTGGTTTTGGAAGTGGCTATGCGAATGTAGCGCCCGGCACATTTGGAAGTTTTGCGGCGCTGTTTTTTTGGTGGTTGCTCTTTCAGATTGGCGCACTAGATGCGGCGAACGCCGCTGTTGTTCCTCTAGTGATTACAACTGCAGTCGGATTCTTAGCTGTCGCTTGGTGTGTACGAAATCTCGACGCAGGAGCTGATCCGCAGTGGATCGTGATCGATGAATGGGCGGGTCTATACATCGCTCTTCTAGGTTTGACTCCGGGTAGCTGGGGGCTAGTTTTAGCGGCATTTATTTTTTTTAGAGCTTTTGACGCGCTCAAAACAGGTCCTGTCGCGTGGGCGGAGTCGTTACCTAAGGCGTTCGGAATTATGGCAGATGATTTAGTAGCAGGAATAATGGCCGCTATCGTAATCTGGGGATTAAGGTTAGCCATTTATTAGTTATGAAACTGTGAAGATTATGAGTTTGTCGCGGAATCTTGGATTTGTATCTCTTTTGCTTTGTTTATCCGCGTGCTCTCCAGGATATGTCATGAGAGCGGCATATGAGCAGAGTAAGATCCTACTAGCTAGGAGACCGATCGATCAGGTGGTTCAGGATGTCGCCATAGTTGATGAGGACCGAAGAAAACTTGAGCTAGTCTTGGAGGCGCGTGCCTTCGCCGTTTCAATCGGTTTAGATCCGAAGGGTTCATTCACGAAGTACGCTGATATCGGCAAAGACACATTGGCCTGGGTTGTTATGGGATCAAAAAAAGATTCCTTTGACATGTATACTTGGTGGTTTCCGATCGTTGGTACAGTGCCTTACAAAGGTTTCTTCTCTCAGGAGGCCGCGATAAGTCAGGCAAGCGAGCTAGAGCGAAAGGGCTATGAAACTAGCGTCAGAGGTACCGAGGCCTTTAGCACCCTTGGTTGGTTTAATGATCCGCTACTCTCGACGACTCTAATGAATCCGCCAGTACGGGTCGCTAATACTGTGATTCACGAGAGCGTGCACTCAACTGTTTGGATTAAAGATAACGTGCCGTTTAATGAGAGCTTGGCTAACTTTGTTGCCTCTCAGGCGACGGTAGAGTTTTTTAAAGCGCGCGCAAAAGATACTTGGTCAAACTCAGCTAAAGATACGGGAGAGTTGGTCGGTCTAGCGGAGAGAGAGCACCGATTTACCTTAGAGTATGCGGATCTAGTAACCACATTGTACAAGGAGCTGGGTGATCTCTATCAGAGAGCGGACATCACAAAGGAACAGAAGATTGAGATGCGAGAAGGGGTATTTAAAGCGATCGTCGCGCCATTTAAAAAGCGTTATCCCGGCATCCGATCCTTGGCTCAGTTAAACAACGCGGAATTGCTGCAAACTACTATATACATGACCAAATTACGCTCTTTCGAGCGCCTGTTTAACCGCTCGTCGGGGTCTTGGGAGCGCTTCTTTGGGGAGATTAGAGCTATCTCTAGGCGTGTTTCCGAGGGAGATCTTGAGGACCCTTTTGCTGGTTTGTAGGGTGTAAGAAAAAGGGATTTAGCCCTCCAATCTGTTGATTTAGCCACCCAAACAGCTTAAAAACTCTCGCCGGACAAGGGCGCGTTGTGGCCTAAAAAAGGACCCAATAGGGCGTTTTTAGGGGGATATCACGATTTGGCTCAAACGACCCATAACCCTAAAAGATAATACTAGTGGCAAGGTTAAGTTATTTTTGAAGCACTTGGCCGTTTGCCTCGGATTATAGGTTAACGCCGCGGTGTGTGGTGGTGGGTGTGTGTCCCTATGTGGCAGGCCCACGATTAAAAGAAAAGGTTAGATTATGGCACCTAAGATATCTTTACCGATAACCTCGCAATTAGGGTTTTTAGCAAAGGTCCTGCGTTCCGCCCTTGGGATCCTTGTGGCGTTGATGAGTGTGATAGGAGTAGGGATGGAGGCATCCGCCACTACCCCTACTGCGAGTCCGACAGTTGGGTCGGGAAGCTCCAGAGATTGGCGAGTCTTCGTGAGTAGGACTGCCAAGCAGGGAAATTTCGGAGGCATCGCGGCAGCCGATAGCATCTGTCAACAGGAAGCGACGCAGGCAGGTCGTACAGGAACCTGGATTTCCATTCTTTCTGATCAGAGCCAGAGCGCCAAAGACAGAATTATAGCCTTAAATGGCGGCGTCGATGTGGCGACTGAGATCCGCGATCTCTCTCCGGAGAGACGGCTCGTGGCGGTAGGAACAAGCGGAACCAAGGGTCTGTGGAGTGGTGGACTGATCAACCGAATTGAATTTCACGCTGATTCCGTGAATACCTTTAGCTCTTTGGTCTGGTCAGGAACTAATAAGGATGGTTCAAAAGATGGCCGAGAAACCGCTTGTAACAATTGGACAGCGATTAACCGCGGAGTAGAGAGCGGACGCACAGATCGTATAGATGCCACCTGGATAGCCATATACAATGGTGAGGGATCTCCGGGAAACTCCTGTGCTAATTCCGGGCGGTTCTACTGTATCGGCAAGACAAATGACCCGATCAGCGCACCGGCGACCCCGACCTTTACCTATACACCTACGGTGCATCCGACGATCACCGCGACATCGACCTCAACTCCGACGCCGACCTTCACCGCCGTCAAGACATCAACTCCTACTTTTACGCCGACGTGGACATTCACTCCAACTAATACGGCAACCCCTACACCAGCGGCTGCTGGGCGCGTTTATTCAGGCAGCTCACTAATTATGGGGTATCTTGCTCAAGGCTCCTCTGCGCCTGTTGGAGAGTATACCAACTGTTATGCCGCAATCGGTAATTCCTTGTCTCTCGAGATCTCAAATACGGGGAGCATCTACCCTGAGCTTGATGTCAAGATCGCGAATGGTAATATCTCCATAGTTACAGATAATACCAGAAATCTCGCTGCCAACGCGGCATATGTCTGTATCAAGGGTGCTAACGGCACAGTGGTAGATGCTGATGTTAAGGCAGGCATGCAGTGGTGGGCAGGTGGAGTTCAAACAGGTTCGTTTAAGATCGCCGCTGGGCTACAGTGCGTACTAAGCGTGTCAGGTTTTGATAAGAGGCGTTCATCCTCCGGTGGTGGGATCGGAACGATGAGAGCCAGCTACGACTCAGCTAGCGGTAACGTTACTGTAACCGGCGAGTCTTATGGGTACGTTATCGGAGTTAGCTACATCTGCGTTGATCCTAAGTCGACTAACAAGACACCAGTACACATCGGACAGTACGCGCGTGATGTTGCCGGAGCTAGCGCTTTGTTAGCAAAGGACCTGCAAGTTAGCCCTGGCATCAACTATTTCTCAACTAACGGCTGCAGCAGTGACGCTATTGGACAGCATCAGTACAACAGAGATTCCGGAATGGCTTATAAGGGTGGAGCAACAGGTTGCGGCACTGGTGTGGCATCCTACAGCTACCTAGGAGTAGGCGGAACTATCGCAGGAACTCCAAGTTGCCGTGACGGCAAAGACAACGATGGCGACGGGCTAGTTGACTTCCCAGCCGACCCAGGTTGCTTAGACGTCAACGATGTCGACGAGTCTAACTCATTTGACCCAGGCGGAGCTCAGTGTAACGACGGGCTCGATAACGACAACGATGGCTTAGTCGATGCCTACTCTGAATTAGCCCCAGATAACGGAGAGGTGCTGAATCTAGCTCCAACCGGTGATACCGCTCTAGAGTTCCGACGTGTCGTTGAGGCTACAGTTAAGGCCAAGAAATTCCCAGGAATGACAGCGCCGGGTAAGGTTCTAATCAACGGATCTCAAGAGGTGGAGGCTGGTATTCTGCGCTCTGTCTCCACAGGAGCCGACTTATGGGCCGATGCAGGCAGTGATAACTCTACCGACGGAATCATGACCGACTCTTTGAGTCAGGTTTGTCGGGTCCTCGGCTATAAGGATTATGTTTCGTCGACCTGCCGCGATGGCGAGCGTTCGTCTAGATATCCTAACGGTAAGTGTAACTTCCACGGTACCTCTGATAACCGTCAGTGGGCCTTTGAGAACGGCAACTTCATCGTGAAGACAGCTGATCCTAAGTACAAAAAGACGTGGGTCACCTCGATTCAGTGTAAGAACAAGCTCTCGGCTTGTAACGACGGCTGGGATAACGATGGCGATGGCAAAGTCGATTCGGCAGATGATGGTTGCGCTAACGCAAACGACAATAGTGAGGGCAAGCCAGATACCAAGTGCTCTAGCCCAACATCAACCACTGAGTTTGAGCAGTGCCGTGATGGTAAGGATAACGACGCCGATGGCTTGATCGATCAACAGGATCCGGCGTGCCGTACGATCTTCGACAATCCGAATACTTACAATCCTAGCTTAGATAACGAGAGCGCTAACTTCGGTAAGGTAGAGCTCATCGGGCCAAATGGTACGGTGCGCGATGGAAGACCAACTTATTCATGGAAGCCTTTAGCCGCTAGCGCGACTCGTTACCTAGTAGAGGTGTATCGTGGAGCTGAGCTGCAGTACTCATTCTACTTCGATGGTACAAGTGTAAGACCAGACCTACCGCTACAGTTCGGAGTTGAGCATAACTTCAGAGTAAGAGGGGTTGACGCTAACAACAATCCGATTAGCTTCTGGAGTGATCCAATGAAGTTTACTATCGCGCTAGCTGGTCCGGCCATGGTGCGTCCAAATGGAGCAATTAATGAGCGCAGGCCAACCTTCGAGTGGACAGCGATCCCGTTCGCTCTGCAATACGAGCTGCAGGTTTTCGATAAAGCGACAAAAACGCTGGTTCTGCAGGGCTTCTCGACAACCACCTCGCTAGTATCGACTGTGGATCTGATACAGGGCAAAACCTACCAGTCGTTCGTGCGGGTTGTTAACACAAACAGATCTACTGCTGGAGACTGGAGCACGCCGCTAGATTTCTTAGTGGTTGAGCCAACGGCTACGCCGACAGCTACGGCCACAGAGACGCCTACGGCGACATTTACCGCGACCGCGACTTATACCGCCACGGCAACGCATACCGCTACAGCTACGGAAACTGCCACGGCGACCTACACCGCGACCGCAACAGTGACTCACACAGCTACGGCGACATCAACGGTAACGATAGCGCCTACTGATACCGCCACGGCGACGCCGACGGCAAGGAGTACTAGTACGGCGACTAATACGCCAACAAACACGCCGACGGATACGCCGACGGACACGCCAACAAATACTCCGACGAATACGCCGACGGTAACACCGACGAATACTCACACGGCGACACAAACGGCAACGTACACTGCTACAGCGACGTATACTGCTACAGCGACGTATACCGCTACAGCTACTTACACCGCTACTGCAACCGCTACGGCAACCGCGACGGAGACGGCAACCGCGACTCCGACTAACGAGCCGCCACTGTTAACTCTCGGAGTGGAGTGTGTGAGCAAAAACGTCGATGGAACGAGAACGGCATACTTCTCCTATAACAACCTTACAGGAGGGGATGTCACTGTGGCCAACAACACGGCCCTCGGAACTATCAACGAGTTCAAGGCGACTACAACGACTTCCGCTACGCCGCCTGCTACCTTCAAGTTAGGCCAGGCCAAGGGAGCGGTCGTAGTTCCATACTCCAGTGGCTCTGTGACCTGGACAGTTAAGGCTCCGAAGAGCTTGCGTTCGGAAGCTATAGCATCCGACTCAAGCCCAGAGTGTCCAGTGGTTCAACCTCTAGCCGACTGTCGCGGCTACGAGAGTGGAGTGCTCAAGGTTAAGCTTGGTTACAGTAATCCGGGCTCATTCGAGCAGAGTGTTCCTGTGGGTAAGCTAAACAGCTTCACCTCTGGAAGCACAGATCGTGGCCAGCCCAATAGATTCTTCTCGGGATTAAACTCGTCGGTGTTCCAGATCGCTTTGTCTGATCCGAACGAGAAGGTAACATGGAGTGTAAACGGCAAATCCGTCGTTATCGATAACACCCTAAAGGTCTGCTCAGGACAGTGCGTTGACCTACCGGCCGGCACTATCAAGGGTAATCTGGATAGAATAGCTGGAGAGCTGTCGGGTGTGGTTAACCGCGCGGCGAGCCTCCTCGCGAGTGTCAAAGATAGGAACATGAATGGGCGTACATCGCCAAGAGATAGAACTGATGCGGGGCGAGCTAGAAAGAAAGCCACTTATTACGAGGGGCTTGCTAAATCGCTCACTATTCAGTTCCCAGCGGTAATCAAGACGTGTCCAGAGGCGCCAGCATTCTGCTCGACGGTAGATCGTTTGGGAACGATAGAGACGCTCAAAGGACTCTACGCGAATCAGCGTAATACCGTGATGCGTGTGATCGCCCGTGTCCAGTTCAGATCTGGCACGACACCGACCCGCAGACAAAAGCTGATAGTACAAGCCAAGGAGCTAGAGCAGCAGGGATTAGCGGAGCTTGCTAAGTTACCGCGCTTCTCAACTGAGTGTAAGTAGTTAACTACGGGTTCTTACAAAAGGGCGAGGCTTCGCTTAACAGGCGGGGCCTCGCCCCTCCCTTTGTTAGCGATCCATTGGGGATGTTTTGCCTCGCTCGGCTATATAGTGTACGTTTTGGGGCTGTTCGCAACTGTGACTACCCGTGAAGAGGCGCTCCATGAACACTTTCGCTGACAGAGTAGAGGCAACCATTAAAAAAACCGGAAGCTACCTAGTAGCCGGATTTGATCCAGTAATAGAGAAGCTCCCCACTTTTATTTTAGAAGAGGCAGATAAAAACGCTGGCTCTGATAGTGACTATCTAGAGAGAGTGCTGTTTAGCTTCTCTGATGTTTTTCTCGCCGCGGTGGTTGGTCGCGTAGCCGCGATTAAACCGAACATCGCTTTCTTTGAGCAGTATGGGCTCCCAGGTGTCACAGCTTTCGCGCGCTTTAGCCAATCTGTCCGAGCAGCTGGGGTGCCATTAATTACCGACGCTAAACGTGGTGATATCGGCTCAACCGCCACAGCTTACAGCGCCGCGTTCCTCGGATCAGTAAATGTGAGGGGCCGCAAGATCGAGAGCTTCGAGGCTGATGCTCTGACGGTTAATCCATTTATGGGGTTTGATACCCTAGAACCATTTATCAAGGATTGCCAAAACCATGGCCGAGGGATCTTTGTTTTAACGCAGACCTCTAATCCAGGAGCCGCGGCGATTCAGGGATTGGTCGCTGATGGTAAGCCGGTGCGGGAGCATATCGCTAACTGGCTGGCTGAAAAGGCTGAACTCTTAATGGGAGAGTGCGGATGGTCGGGACTTGGCGCAGTAGTAGGAGCGTCGTATCCGCAGGAAGCCAGAAGATTGAGGGAGCTTATGCCAAGAAGCCTTTTCTTAATACCTGGACTAGGTGCGCAGGGCGCTCAAGCGGGTGATTCAGTAGCGGGATTTGGTTCAATCAACGGCGTCAAAGGGGGAGCGTTGATAAACGTTTCACGCGGACTCTTGGAAGGAGCAGCTAGTAGTACCGCTGAGTTTGCAGCACGAATTAGCGAGAATGTTGCGCGTTATAATTCTCAGATAGGGGCGGCGCTTCTGGCGTAGGTTCAATTGACTTTACTCCCAGCCTCTAGCACAGTAAGGGGCATCTCATGTCACTAAAACCCCCATCATCATCAAAAGCAAGTGTGCCGCCAAGCGACTTAACAGTTGATTCATTCATCCACTACGACGATGAAGGGGATGTAATCCTCGGTGTGGTGGTTGGAATAAAGAAAGACAAGTTAGCTGTATTAAATATCCGAGGCAGAGAGATCGACCTTCCGCGCGCTAGACTCTATCCTCTACCGGGTAAACTCACAGGAGCTTTCAAATCAACAGGAGAGAAGGTCGCGGCACTTAAAGATCTAGCGGCGCGCATAGATGCTGAAGCCTCCTCTCTAGACGTAAAGGAGCTCTGGAGCTTTGTTCATGAAGAGGGGCGTTTATATTCAGTATCAGAGTTAAGTGCTCTCTATCTGGGGCGCGATGAGCTTATGGCTCACGCATCGCTTAGATTAGCTATAATCCGAGATCGCACTCACTTTAAGCGCGATCGTGATCTCTTTGAGCCAAGAAGCGAGAATGTCGTAGCTGATCTAATTAGAGCCGAGGAGGCGAAGTCGAGAAAGAGAGCGGCGCAAGAGAATACGATCGCTCTCTTGGAAGCAAGAATAAAAGATCCTTCGGTGGTTATCCCTCCTGAATTGAAAGAGCCGATAAAATTAATAGAGGAGGTCGCTGCCTACATAGCGCACAGCGATCCGGCTCGGTATAAGGAGGCCCGTGAGTTTACCCACGCATGCGGTGAGCGGCTTGGCTTCCCAGAGAATATTCCGGTAGAGAAGCGCGCTTTTGAGATCCTGCGAAAGGCTGGGATATTTCACGAACACACCAATTTAAGTTTCATTAGGCACGATATACCTGTCAGGCATACGGCTGAGGTGGAGGAGGAGGCGACACGGATCTCTCTTCCGAGTGATTTATCAGGTTTTGGCCCAGAGGAGCGTGAGTTTAGGCTCGATCTAACACGCGCTTTCTCGTTCACCGTAGATGATATATCAACCCAAGATATGGATGACGCGCTCTCTTTAGAGCGAACGCCAGATGGATATATCTTGGGTATCCATATAACAGATCTAACAGGTGGGATAATTCCAGATTCGCGCATAGACCGTGCCGCAAAACGCAGAGCGACATCGATCTACTGCGCGGACCAAACGATAAACATGATACCGAATCGTTTGTCAGAGGCGGTATTTAGTTTGCGTGCTGGCGAGGTGCGTCCATGCTTGTCGGCTTTAGTAACACTTAATGAGAATTTAGAGATTCAGAGTAGTGATGTCAGAGCAAGTTTTATTAAAGTAAGTAGGCGCTATACCTACGACGAAGTCGATGATCTGTTAGAGTCAGGAGACGACTTGTTATTGAAGGTTCACGATATCGCTGCCGCATGCGAAGAGAAACGTATCCGTCACGGCGCCACTCGTGTTCACAAAAGAGAGGTTGCGCCTTCGTTTGTAGACGGAAGAGTAGTCCTGCAAGAGATCCATGAAGACAGTCCAGCGCGGTTGCTGGTGTCAGAGATGATGGTATTGGCGAATACGATTAAAGCTGAGTTCGCGGCGAGAAACGGCATCCCTGTTTTATTTAGGGGGCAGGAGCGCCCCGATGATCAGAATAATGATGCGGGAAAGAAGAAGGACGCGCCTGATGGCCCAGCTCGAGATTTCTCTGAGCGTAGACAGCTAAAGAAATCCTCGGTGTCGTTTGAGCCGATGCACCACGCGGGGCTGGGTGTTGACGCTTACATTCAAGCCACATCTCCTATCAGACGTTATATGGATCTCTGCCATCAGAGACAGTTCGTTTCATTTTTAAGAAGTGGTAAACCGTGGATCGCCGCCGAAGAGTTTGAGCGGGTAGCTAGTGAGACCGAGGTTCCGCTTCAAGAGGCTGGCTTAGCGAGTCGCGAGACGAAACGCTATTGGTTGCTGCGGTATCTTGAGCAGCGAGAGCGTAATCTGCCGATTGAGGCTACAGTAGTGAGAGTGGATTTAAAGACCCCACTTGTCGAGTTAGATGAAGTCTACATCACAGCGTCTGTGCGCTTTCAACAGCGAGTGAAGTTAGGCCAGCGAGTAACGCTTAAAGTAAACACAGTAGATGCGCACGGGGATTATTTGAGGCTTGGGGAGTGATTCAGTCACTACGCTAGGCATCTTTTGTAAAACTTAGCGATTTCTTTATCGGCAGTGATTATTGTGGCGTCTAGGTCCTGGGCGAGTGCTACTATTACTCGGTCGGCTGGGTCTCTGTGTTCCCAGGGAAGCAAGATGCTTTTTGCCCACATTCGCGCGTCAACAGCCATCAACACGAAATCTGAGCAACTCGTTACTCTCGAGATATAGTCCTCGTAATTTGTCCCGAGATCGATCTTCCCACTTTTCCATTTCACTCCGACCTCCCAGACCGAGATGGAGCTTATCGTGAGATGGTCCGCCTCAGAGAGCGCTTTGTGCGCCCGCGGCGATAAGCTTGATGGATCTAGAGTTAGCCAGAGGAGGGCGCATGTGTCTAAAACTAGATTCACAGCTCGTCCCATTCATCTTTGGTAGTCTCCAAGGCGGCATCTTTTGATATCCGAGCTCGCTCTCTCAGGTTGCCAAACAATTCGTCGACGTTCTTTCCCTCTGTGCAGGGAATTATCTTCAGGACAGGTTTGCCGAAATCAGTGACTATGAGCTCGCCCCCCTGTTCCTGGAGCTCCCGAAAGTACTCAAACATCTTGGCTTTTAGAACACTCTTACTCACCCGTTTCATAAGGTAATCCTGGATCTTGATTGTGAGGAGATGCCTCTATTTTGGTTGGCAAGACCGCCTTTAGCACAAGTATAACTGGAGTTATGACTCTAGTCTAGGCCTGTCTAATTCACCAAATTCTCCGGAATCTCCAGAGTCTCCGTCGCGATCTCGCGCTTTAGGTTTTCGCAGAGGTCACTAATCATATAGAAAGCGCGGGTAAGTGAATCCACCCCGTCAGAAGTGAGCTCGATAAGTTCAGTGGCTAGCTCTTCCTCTGTTAGCTCCATCTGGTCAGGTGTGATTTTGCGCATATTCAGATCCGTGAATTTCGGTTCGACACAGGTACGTCCACTGACATATTAGGATGTCGGCCGTGGCTCGGAGGATCTTTAGATTTTGAGCGTAAAAAATTAACTTAGTTATACCAGGTAGTTAGGCGGGTGGCTCTCGACTCACCGCGCCGCAGCCGCCTTAATAGCCAGTATTAACCCCTTATCTTCGGCGCACTCTGTCCCCGTCAATACCGACTCATCCGCGTCGAAGTGGATGCGGGTGTTTAAGATCTCACTGCCGTCTCTGTCACGCCAGTTAAGCCATAAGCCAGCTTTGTGATCGTCGGCGTAGATCGGCCTAAAGATCAAAGTATGCCCATTTGGAAGTTGCAACGAGTCGCGATGTTTAATCGCTAGGGTCTCTTCCTTGCTTGAGAGTAGCTGAAAGTTGTTAAACGGTAGTTGCGACAATCGTGTTTCAAGATCTTTAATTTCGCCGACTACATTTATCTTACGACCTTCTAGAGTAGCCTCGCTGTTTTCAGTTTTATGAGGCTCGCTTGCCTGGATCGCGCGGACTGAGATCTTAATCTCTGTATCCTCAGGGTTAGGTTGATCACACTGGGCGCTATCTACAAAGAAAGCGAATTGAGACAACGCCGCGAAGATGAGATTAAAGGACGCTCTAGAGATCTGACGAAACAACATGACGACTATTTGGCTCCAGATCTAGTAGTTCCGTCAAGTCGATTTTGTTTGGAGGTCGCCGCGCCGCGGAATCCGCCAAGTGGAGTAGGAGAGAGTAATCTGTTTGGTCCATACTGCGATGGTTGCCGCCGGATCCAAATGATTGAAGAAGATCCGTTCGGGTCTGGTATTAATCTAAGAGATCCGTTCGCACGCATCCAATCAACTTGGAGTGGGTTACGCGAGGCGCGATTCTGAGTCAGATAGTTCGGGTGCTGAGTATTTGAGTTGGCGGCGCCGACACCCGCTTGGTGAATAATTCCAGAGCCAGATACGGGGCCAGCATGAGGCGCTGAGAATTTTACGATCTCACTAGGACGTGTTGTTAAGGTAATTAATAAAGCCGCCGCGATGGCAGCGCCTGAAGCTCCACCTAGTAAAGCTTGACGGAGATCAATACGCTCAAAGAGTGATGGTTTGCTCTCTTTTAATCTGCGCTGGCCAAGATAGAGTGCCGCGCGCTCCTCCTGTTCGATCCGAGTTTCTATCTTCCCCCAGAGATCTACCTTCATTTCGTCGCGAGAGCTAAACAGCTCTCCGCAGCTACTACGTAGCTCCTCTAACTCACTTAGTAGCTCGCGGGCTGAGTGATTCTTGGCTAGTAACCTCTTGGCTAGAAAATTTGATATGTATGAGCACTCGCCATCTGAGAAGCGGGAGATAAGGAGCTGTTGACGCTCTGATAGGGGCGATTGCTGTTGTTTGTCTGTCAGGCGCGTGTCCTTCGATCGAGTGTTCATTTGTGAGACTCCGGAGCTAGTTCCTTAAGCGCCTGTTGAAGGGCTTTGCGGGCATAAAACAATCTGCTCATAACTGTTCCCCTTGGTACACCGAGTGCCGCCGAAATATCTTCATAATCAAGTCCATCAACTTCACGCAAGATGATTACTGCTCGATGCTCATCCGAGAGTTGGGCCAGAACCTGTTCCAGCTTTCGTCCCATCTCTTTTCTTAGCAGCGCTTCCTGCGGACCCTCGACATTCTGCGAGAGGGGCGCGCCATCAGCGGGGCCTGAATCGGAGCCATCAGCGCTTGATCTATTACTCAAGACGCCGAAATCCTCTTTATATTCAAAATGGTGGCCGCCACGGCGTTGGTTTTTTCTCTGCAGGTCCACCGCCATATTAAAGGTGATGCGGTGCAGCCAAGTATAGAAGGAGGACTCGTTCTTAAACTTATCTAATGATAAGAACGCTTTAACAAAGCTTTCTTGAACGATATCTTCGGCATCCTCGGTGTTCTTAACGATATCCAGCGCCATACGCATCAGGCGCGCCTGATA
Source organism: Bdellovibrionota bacterium (assembly GCA_044356215.1). Lineage (GTDB taxonomy): Bacteria > Bdellovibrionota_C > UBA2361 > UBA2361 > OMII01 > OMII01. The sequence goes on from JBIKWQ010000002.1 coordinate 64,490, forward strand.
GCGCTCTACGAGAGTCCTGTAAGCTCCTCGGTCCCCGTTTAGGGTAGCGTTGACCAATTCCGCGTCTTGCGGACCGCTGGGGGTATTTCTCTCCTTGGAGTTGGTCATAGGGGCGTTAACAGTACAGGGACGGGGCGTCTTCAAGCAACCCCTGGCAAGCAGGATAAGCGTCATTCTATTGGTCTATAGGTGGATCGCGCTAATCTTATGCTATGCAGTTCTAAGGGTTTGGAATGACCAGTTATAAAACATTCAGAGATCGACAGCAGGCAGGAGAGATGCTGGCTCGGGGCATGATCGCGATGCGGCTTAAGCCGCCCGTGCTTGTGCTGGGGCTTCCTAGGGGTGGAGTTCCGGTAGCCGCGGAGGTCGCTAATCTTTTAAGGGCTCCCCTTGATATCCTGACAGTGAGAAAGATAGGCGCTCCGGGTCACGAGGAGCTCGCGTGCGGCGCGGTGGCGAGTGGGGGGATCGTCGTTTGGAATCGGGGCATCCTGAGATCTCTAGGAATAAGCGAGAGAGATCTTTCAGATAAAGTAGAGCTAGAGCGCGAAGAGTTAGAGAAGCGCGAGCGTTCGATTAGATCGCCAGAAACCCCACCGCACTCGATAAAGGGTCACACCGTTCTTATTATCGATGATGGAGTCGCTACGGGAGCGACGATGCGGGCCGCGATTAAGGCTGTGCAGGCAGAGGGACCGAAAGAGATAGTCGTAGGATTACCAGTAGCGCCGCAGGACACCTGTCGTGATATCGCCAACGTCGAGGGGGTCAGGGTTGTATGTTTGCGAGAGATCCCCGGCGCGGATTTTGGAAGTGTCGGTCAGTGGTACGATGACTTTTCGCAGGTAGAGACCGAAGAGTGCCGCGAAGCGCTGATTGCGGCGGCCAGGAGGTAGGGTATCCCAATCCCCCCTACATCTGCGCCTCTTGCCAATCGCGCCCACTTCCGGCGTCGACCTTAAGCGGAACTTTAAGTTCAATCACGCCCTCCATCGCGGCTACGATATCATCTATCAGCCGCTGATTTTTCTCCGCGCCCAAATCAGGCGCTTCAACTAGCAACTCGTCGTGGATCTGCAGTACAAGCTTCGCATCTGGATAAGACTTCTTTAGTAACTCATCCACTCTAATCATCGCTAACTTAATTATATCCGCCGCCGAGCCCTGAAGTGGGGCGTTTATCGCCGCACGCATGGCGAAGCCCTGATCGCGACCTGATGTATCGATCGAACCGATTACACGTTTGCGACCATAGATTGTTTGTACTTCGCCTTGCGACATAACTTGATCTTCTAGCTTAGCGAAGTACTCCTTTACTTTCGGATATCGGCTGAAATAGCTGTTTATATAGTTGCTGGCCTGCGAGACCGGGATTCCTAATTCACGCCCTAAGCGAAAAGCCCCCATCCCATAGACTATTCCGAAGTTAATCGTCTTACCGATCCGTCTAACGTCGCTGGTGACCTCCTCGTTAGCGGAAAGCCCCATAATCTCGCGCGCTGTTGCGGCGTGAATATCACGTCCCTCGGTAAATGAGCGAATCAAGTTCTCATCGCCACTTAAGTGAGCGAGGAGCCGCAATTCAATCTGCGAGTAATCAGCGGCGATGAAGAACGATCCTGCCTCAGGGATAAACGCGGATCTAATCCGACGACCTTCCGCGCTCTGTACAGGGATGTTCTGTAAGTTAGGCTCTGAACTTGAGAGTCTTCCTGTTCCCGTTAAGGTCTGATTTAAACGTGTATGCACCCGACCTGTTTTTGGGTTGATATCCTCAGCTAAGGCGTCGGTGTAGGTAGATTTTAATTTATGCAGCCCTCTGTATTTTAAAATCAGAGCCGGCAGCGGGTGAGACTCAGCTAGCTTTTCTAATACTGAAGAATCAGTTGAGAAACCGGTCTTGGTCTTTTTAACACCCTTTGTTGAGATCCCTAACTTGTTAAAGAATAGATCCGCTAACTGCTTAGGTGAATTAATATTAAATTCGCCTCCGGCGTTCTCGAATATCTCGCCCTCTAGCTTTGCTAATTGCGCCGCGAACTCCGCTGACATCGCGCGTAGTTTTTCCGCGTCTACCTTAACTCCAGCACGTTCCATGCTCGCCAACACAGGGATTAGCGGCACCTCTAGCTGGCTAAAAACCTTTAGCAGCCCTTCAGCCTCGATCCTCTCGGCCAAGCGCTGCTTTAAGAGCCACGCATAGTGCGCGTCCTGACAGGCATATCTGGTCGCGTCCTCTATTGCAACCTCCGAGAAGTCTGCCTTGCCCTCTGTAATCTCTTCGTACTCAATAACTGGAAGCCTTAAATAATCGTGCGCTAGCGCGGTAAGATTGAAATTTCTGCCATCAGGATTTAAGAGATAGGCGGCAACCATTGAGTCAAACGCCACACCCCGCACAGCGATCCCGTTAAGCTCAAGGATGCTGATGTCGTACTTAATATTCTGCCCACTTTTAAGAACCCGAGGATCAGCGAAGCGTTCGCCAGTAGCGGCAACAAAATCACACCAGCTTACCTGAGATTCGCTATCTTTGTGTCCAAGCGGGATGTAAAAGCTATGTTTTTCATCCCAACAAAACGACGCTCCGACGATCTTGGCGGCGTGCGGGTCTAGAGAAGTGGTCTCTAGGTCAAAAGAAAAATCGCTCTGGCGTTTAAATTCAGCAGCCCAATTTTGGAACGTATCAGCGAGAACTGTTTCGTACTTGTAATCGCTCGATATAGTCGTGGCCTGACCGCTTGCTAGAACAGTTTTGAATTCCTTAAAGAGGGATTGAAACTCAAACTTATCGAAGAGCTCGGCTAGGTGAGTGGCGTCAACTTCGCGCTTTGATAGCAGTCCATCTAAGTCGTGATCGCCATCGGTGATCTTCTCCATCGGAACAGCGCGCTCAACTTCAACTAAGCGGCGCGCGAGTCTTAGGAGCTCGGTGTTGCTCTCGATACTCTCAGCGATCTTTTTGCGGTTGCGGATCTCTGAATCCTCTTTTAGCGCGCTAAGATTGGCGATAATGCTCTCTACATCACCGTATTTTTGCACAAGCTGGGTCGCTGTCTTTGGGCCAACTCCATCAACGCCTGGCACGTTATCTGATGAGTCGCCCATGAGCGCCAGGATCTCGGTAACTTTATCTGGGCCAACCCCAAATTTCTCAACGACCTGCGCTGGACCATAACGGGAATCCTTCATCGTATCCCAGATCTTTACATCCTCAGTCACGAGCTGCATCAGATCCTTATCTCCAGAGACGATTACAACTGGTCTCTTAGCAGCGGAGAGCTTCTCTGTCAGAGTGGCGATTATATCATCGGCCTCGAATCCCGGACATTCAAGCACCGGCAAGCCAAGAGCGCGTGAGAGCTCGCGGAAGTAGGGCATCTGCTCAGATAACTCTGGTGGGCACTCTGAGCGATTTGCTTTGTATTCTGGGTAAAGCTCGTTACGAAAAGTCTTTCGTCCAGCATCGAAGATAATGGCGACGCGGCTTGAGTTCGCCTCAGCCATCGTCTTTAGGATCATTCGCAAGAATCCGTAGAGAGCGTTGGTTGGGAAGCCGTCTTTTGTGGAGAGTCGCTGTATGGCGTAAAAGGCCCTGAAGATATAACCAGAGCCGTCGATTAGATATGTTGTCTCGTGAGTTGTTTGCATCCCGCGAGGTTACGAACCTACGCGGGATGCGTCAAGAAAAAGTGGTCTTGTAGAGATGGTAGTTACGCGATGAACGGTAGGTTGATGTTGAGGCGCTCATTTAGAGCTTTGCGAAGACGGTTCTGGATATCTACTGGGAGCGGAGCCTCAGGCTCGCGGAGTTGAGCGGCGCTGGAAACTACGTGTTTATAAGAAGCGAAGAAAGCGGCGCAATCTGGGCACTCATCTAAATGGTTCTCCATAGCGGCGCGCTTATGCTGCGGGAGTTCACGGTCTACGAAATCACCAAGGTGAGCTACGACGTTGTTGCAGTCGTGGAAGTTGAGGTAGCAGGCATCGGAGCTAACATTTAGATTCTTATCGTTCATATCGCAAATCCCCCAAATAGGTTTCAGTTGTTATAATTTTTACGGCACTCCAAGAGCTGTAACCAACTACCTGTACTTCAAACCAGCTTAATGTCCTACCAACTGATACCACTACGGATACTGCGGAGAACTACCTAACCACTAAGTTAACCTAAGCCCTGGCATGTTATGCCAAACGTCTTTCAATCTTTGATTCCCCTAGAGGGGAAAAGGATGCAAATTTGGTACAATTTTTTCGAAAAAAAGTTACAATTGACCTAAGCTATTGATTAGGCGACGAATTTATAGCCAACGCCGTGTACTGTTAAGATGTGGCGTGGCTCGTCTATGTTGGCTTCTATCTTTTGACGGAGGCGGGCGATATGGTTGTCGACCGTGCGAGTGGTTGGATATGAGTTGTAACCCCAAACCTCATCGAGTAGCTCATCGCGGGTGACCACGTTGCCCTGTTTGGATATTAGGTAACGTAATAGCCTGTATTCTCTCGCTGAGAGGTCTATTGGGTCGTCGTTTCGGTGTGCCTTGTAAGCCTTGAAATCAACTACCACATCGGCGAACTGCACCTGGTCGACGTTTGAGGTTCTCTGTACGCGCCTTAGCAGGGCCTTAACACGGGCTATTAGTTCAAGCATCCCAAAGGGCTTGCCGAGGTAGTCGTCCGCTCCAAGGTCCAACCCGAGAACCTTATCAACCTCGCTGCTGCGAGCAGTTAGCAATATAAGAGGAGTGGATATTCCTGAGATCCTGAGTTCGCGGCACGCCTGTAACCCGTCCTTTTTGGGCATCATCACATCCATGATGATAAGGTCTGGTTTTTGTTGGTTAACTAAAGCAACCCCAGCCTCTCCATCAGAGGCTGTAATGACCTTAAAACCCTCTAATTCTAGGTTCATTACGAGGCTCTTGCGGATTAAATCCTCGTCTTCTATCACCGCTACGGTAAAACTGTCCCCGCGCATCTCGTCCCTGAAAAGTACTGCTGAAAGTTTAACTCGACTGGGGGTGATTAGAATCACCCCCTAGAAAATGAGTATAACCGCAAAGAAGTACTAATCATATAGGTCATCTCCTTGCTTTTCGTGAAACTTCCCGGTATCTTTGGTCCTCTAGATTTTCAATTCTAGTACTTTCAGGTAGTTATCTATGCAGACAGAAGCAGGCGAAACAAAGCAGGTCGACACAAATAAGAAGGGCGCGAAAAACGAGGTTAAGAGCGCGGAGCCACAGGCTTTCGCGATCGTTCGTACGTGCGGTAAGCAGTACAGAGTTACTGTAGGAACTAAGATCTCAATAGACGAGCAAGAGGGTAATCCTGGTGACACGATCACCTTCTCTGACGTTTTGATGGCTGGAAAGACCGGTGGCAGCGATGTCAAGGTTCTCACAGCAGATCAAAAGACCCTTGGAGTTACCGTAACTGGCCGTCTTGTGCGACACAAGAAGGACAAGAAGGTAATTATCTTCAAGAAGCGTCGTCGTGGTGGTTACACCAAGAAGCAGGGACACCGTCAAGGCAAGAGCGAGATCGTAATTGAGGCGGTAGCTCTGTAGTTTTGCTGGTTGGCTAGGTTGCGAACGCGAGCGAGCCATCAAGAGATTTTAAAGATTCAGTGTGAGGTGACACAATGGCACATAAGAAAGCGGTAGGAAGTACCAGAAACGGACGAGATAGCCGTGGAAAGCGTCTCGGAGTTAAGAAGTTTGGTGGCGAAGTAGTTCGCGCTGGAAATATCCTCGTTCGTCAACGTGGTAGCACATACCATGCTGGAGATAACGTAGGAACCGGACGTGACTTTACGCTATTCGCGTTAGTTGATGGCGTAGTAGAGTTCAAGCAGGGACTCCGCCAATACATTACGGTTAAGCCGGCGGCATAAGCTGCTAACGATTCGCCTCGGCGGATGTAGAGAGGGAGCGCGGTGAGATTTACCGGCTCCCTTTTTTTTTGATGACGTCAGCGTAAGGGGCAGAAGGAAATTGCTATGAAGTTTATAGATGAGGCAGCCATAGAGGTGAAAGCGGGCAAGGGTGGCGCCGGCTCGCGTAGCTTTCGCCGCGAGAAATTCGTGCCATTAGGTGGCCCCGATGGGGGAAACGGTGGTCGCGGCGGATCTATCATCCTTAAAGCTGATCAGAGTGTGCATACGCTGCTAGATTTTAAGTTTCAGGCCGTTTGGCAGGCTAAGGGCGGAGAGTCCGGATCGGGAGCAAGAAAGGATGGTAAGGCCGGTGATGATGTAGTTATTAAGCTACCTGTAGGCACGCAGGTCTTCTCTTACAACGCCGAGACTAAAGATGTGGGCGATCTAGTTGTCGATCTAGACGCCCCAGACCGCGAGTTTATCCTCGCTAAAGGTGGTCGCGGAGGAAAGGGGAACTCATTCTTCAAGACCTCGACTAATCAGGCCCCAGAGTACGCGCAGCCAGGGGAAGAAGGTGAGGGAGGATCTTATCTTCTTTCATTAAAGTTAGTGGCTGATGTAGGTCTGGTAGGTTTGCCTAACGCTGGAAAGTCTACGCTGATCTCTAGAATATCCGCCGCTCGACCGAAGATCGCTGACTATCCGTTTACAACACTCGTTCCTAATCTGGGGGTAGTTCAGGCTAAGGGTGGGAGGAGCTTTGTTGTAGCTGATATCCCGGGACTAATACCTGGAGCCAGCGAGGGGAAAGGGCTTGGAATTCAATTCTTAAAGCACGTAGAGAGAACCAAGATCATCGCGCACCTTCTTGACCTGACTCAGATCCGTGAAGATGGAAGCGAAGCCGATCTCCTTGAGGTGTTTACCTGTATCAACCAGGAGCTTAGGAATTTCTCACCAGAGGTTGCTGAGAGAAGACAGATAGTTGTTTTAACCAAAGCTGACGCGGTTTCAGAGACAGATAAGATTGAGCACTACAAGGGAGTGTTTCAAGAACGCGGATACGAGGTCGCTGTGATCTCAAGTGTTGCTGGGCTCGGGATTGACGACCTGATTGAGAGGTTCGCTCGAGTTCTGAGCTAATCTCTCGATAAATAACCACTTTGGCTTAGTGGACCATGGCGCGTTGGGATCTAGTATTGATCCTAATAGCTTGCCGTAGGTCGGTTGTCCTTCGCAGATCTCCTTTAGTTCATTTCCCTCAGAGAGGCTAGTTGGACATGTGGCTACGAGCACATCTCCCTCCGGAATCTTCGCATAAACCTCTGAGGTCTTTGTTTGCGGAGAGTCGATTACCTCAAGTGAAGGAAGCATTTTACGCATCTCCGCTGAATTAAGCGCCACTGATGAGCATGTTCTTAAGTGTGGCGGAAAATCCTGGCTGTTTATAACAAAGTGTAGGTTGCGAGTCCTTACCTGCTCAAAAACTGGATCGTTCACAAGCTTTCGAGCATTAAAGAAATCGTGGCACGCCACGCAGAGCTGAGTGTGTAGCGAGTTGTCGATCAGATAGCGAAACTCGATCGGAGCCTTGGCTATACAGAAACCCAAGAATAAAAGAGGCGATATAATTGAGAGCGCGCCACGACGTTGCTGGAAGGCGAAGATTGATAGCACTAATATCATTAGTAGCAGATCTGTCGATACCGCGCGCCTAAACGCCGATACATCTTGAGCCAACAGAAACGGCGAGAAAGCTCCAAAAAGCATCAGCGCTGATACGATAGTAAAGTTTCTCTTAAGCGCGTTAGAGCTGCAGATTCCGATGATAATCGCGAGGCAAGCGCAGACAACTAAGTATGGAGCGATCGGAGAGAGGATCCCTAGCTGCCCAAAGAACCAATCGACTTTTTCGAGGATCTCCCCAGGTGTCCTGCGCCAATAAACAGAGGCGTTAACTCCTTCAGGTCGGCCAGTCCCCCACCAGATCGGCATGTCGACATCGTGTATCGAATTTACCTTTGTTGGATAGTCGTTAACGTTTTTAATGATCTGCTCAGGCCGTGGAGAGATAAGGATCTGTGCCTTAAAGCGCGTCGTGTCTCCAGCAAAAACAAAGTAGAGCAGCGAAGCGAGCACCAAAACAGAAGGCACGATGCTTGTGGCGATGCGTGCAAGTGATGAGGCTCTAATAGGAAACGCCCCGCGCGAAAGTAAGATAACTCCAGCGATACATGAGCCGATTACCCACGGGATGCGTGCCGCGGAATATGAGTACAAATTATAGAACACGCTTATCGCGTTAAATATCCCTAGGAACACGGCCTCTTTGCCCGACAGAGGAGCTGATCTTCTAGTCAGCGCCCATATACACAGGAAAAAGATCGAGCCCGTTGAGAGTATCGGCATTCCAACAACGGACGACGCGATAGCTCCTGAAAGCAGCCAGCGATCGCTCCAGCAGGCGAGTAGAAGTGCCCAACCCCATACTGCGCCAAGTGTCCACTGAGCCGCCAATGCGGCGAATGCTAGGCCAAAAGATACCAGTAGCATTGAGATAAGCCCCGTGGCATTGAGGCTTGGATAATCAAAGAATGAGTTGATAAATGAGCGCAGGAGCACCATCACCATACTCATGTCTGAGTGAACAGAGCCGTAATAGAAAAACGCCATCGAAGGCGCGGGGTTGGTTGAATCCTGAACGTAAGATGGCGGGTATGAGGTGAAAGGGCTAATAAGGAAAAAGAAATTGAGAGAAGCTAGTGTGTAAAGAAAGAACGAGCTAAATGGACTTGATTGCTTGGGTTCAATCTCGGTTTCTTTGATCGAAAAGGCTAGCAGCCCTAAAGCCGCCGCGACCGCGACAAAAATAATAGTCGATGGGAACATCGCTCCAAAGCTCTGAATCGGCCACAGGCGCCACAGAAACGCAGCGATAGATGCGGGTAGCAAAAGTAGAGGGAGCACTTTAAAGCGGGTTGTTTTGCTGATTAGAAGCGCTAGCGCCGCGCCCAGGGTTATGCCGAGGATCGCCGAAGATAGCTCACGTTCAGAGAGGAGGTTAGTGACCTTTGTAACCGGTAGTTCGCTCCAGCGGCTTAAAAAGAGTCGCAGGTTAGCGAATGTAAGAAGGAGTAGGGCGCCCCAGATAATTAGCTTCTTTTTCATTCATTTCTCCGTGTCGCTAGCGAACCGGATCAGTATCACTAACTATCTGTATCTTCACAAGATAGTTTGGGATGGCTTGGTTAACCCTGAGAAGCTTTTTCACAAAGAGACCAGTGATTACAGCGAGGGAGGGTATAAGCTGCGCCGTCAGTATCCCCCCCCAACCGCTAAGATCCGCAGCAACCCCTCCAGATCCGTAAACTGCCGGGCCGAGTCAAACATTACGCTCTTATCTGTTGACGCGCCCTCTGGGCCGCACATTAAGGCGAATTGAACGCGTCTCTCACGGGCTACTAAGATCGCGTCCCTGACAAAAGTGCCACCGCCGATAAATACGATCATACCGTTACGATCCGCCACGTAATCCACTAATTGATGCGGCACCGTAAAGAGACCTCCCTCAAGAGGGATCACATGCGTCAGCCCAGGTGTAAAAGATTGAGTTGTTTGGTCGGCCTGTACCGTTGCGCTAATCAGGGCCAGTCGATTATCCCTTAAGAATTTGGAGTTGCGCTCCTGCACCGCATGCGAGAGCGCGGTTGTGATCCCCGCATTCTTTGGGCGGCCGATCATCATATATGTTGTTTCAGGATCGATCGCCTCGACTAAACCGTTAATCAGATCTCGTATCACGCTCTGTTGCAGTCGTGATATTCGGTCCCACCACCTGGCGCCCGACGCGCCTAGAATTAAAAGCGGCCTCTTACCGCTCGTAGCCGCAGCTATGCTCTCTGATGAGTAATTAATACCCTGAGCTCTTAAGTGCTGTTCAAAGTTTCTCCGAGCTGAATCATCTCGCGCATGATCCTCTAAAACCAGCGGGGGGAGCGCGGATATTTTTGAGCCCACTAGCTCAATGAAATTAGCCTTTAATTTATTTAACTTGCGAGCGAACCTAGCCGCCTCTCGATCTGTATGCGCCACTTCGTGCCGAACGATCGTCTCGAAATGGTGCTCTTTTAGTCCCGCGAATGAAGCTGTGTCATCGAGCTGCCAGATGTCGGTTTGAAAGAGACCTCCACCGTCCGAGCAAACCACAAAGGGGATGTCGAGATTTAAGCATTTTACCATCTCGAGCTCTTCCGCCGTGTCGATATTATTAAGAGCTAAGTTAGAGTCGGGATTAAATTCGATCATCACCAGATCGCGTTTAGCCAGATCGCTCGCTACTCTTAACGCCTCATCGTCTAATCCGTGAGCGGCGTGTCCGATCCTGACCCGCATATTGTATTTCTGAGCTAGCAGGAGCGACTCTCTGACGTTACTAAAGTTTTTGCGATTCTCGCCCGCATGAATACGAAGAGTAAATTCAGGATCGTTGTCTGCCGCCCATGAGGCGATCTCTTTTATATGTGGTTCTAAGTCACCTATCTTGTTGTCCTCAAAACCTAGGAAATCAACACCAACAATGTAAGGGCTTGCGCCAATAATTTTAAGCTTCTCAACCTCACGGGCTAAAAGCGCGGGTGGAAGATTCCTTGGAAGACCGGCTAAAAAACGCAGCCTTACACCAGTGTCTCGCTCAATCGCTGGGAGTGACTGATGTAGCAGCTTGATGTAATCCGCTGTGAGAAGCCCCCCTGAGGTTGCTGTGATCTCGGCGTATTGAACTCCTTGATGCGCGTACTCCTCGGCATATTTTAGAAGTAGCTCATAAGCTATCTTAGGCGATTTAGTGATCGGTGTTCTAAAGCGATAAACAGAAACTTCAAGATCGCCAAAGGTTACTTGCCGATCGGGTGGGATAGACATAGCCGCAGCCAAGATCTTTCTGCTCTTAGTTGATAGACTATCGAGCGGCACAGCATCTTCCTCCTTTGGAATTCGCCCGATCTCTGGGCCGTCTGTCGGAGGATAGAAAAATCGCGGGGTTCTCTCGATACGCGCGGTATCATAGGGGATCTTTAAAACATCTAGCAGCCGTGTTGGATAGGGAACCTTGGCGTGCAAAGCGATCGCCATTAGCCCCTTGGCTGACACCTGACCCGAGCTGTGGGTGTGGAGGTCTGTGCGCAGGACTGGCGGCTTAAGAGCCGGTCTGGGGTAGGGGAGCCATCTGTGAAGTTTCTCGTTGGCTAACATGCGGGTCTCAAAAACCGTTAGCTTCTGAAAAACTTCACCGTATTCGACACCGCGCGCCGTGACTCGGTACTTACCAAATAGCTGGCCATCTCTATCGCGCGAGCCGCCCAAGAATATCTCTATCTCAAAGAGCGCTCCAGCGCTTGGAGGTAAGGTTAAGGAGATTGCTGGTGTCGAATCAGCTCTTCTAGAGAATTTAGCGGGGACTCCCGCTATTTTAAAATTGATAAGGGTAACCAAGTGGTGCTCTACACGGCCAGTTGTGTTTACTGGGCCGACTATACGGGCTGAAAGGTGGCGCGACCCAGGTTTATATACGAAGAGGATCTGATAATGGTACCCCCAGTCTAGGGGGTGCTGGATGGAAACTAGGGGCATGAGTTAGTTTATATCGAATTCGGACGTAGTTCAAACCGAAAAATGGATAGGCGCTTTTGTGTAGATATTCACGCGCTTAAGATTATGTTATTTAGCCGCTACTTAGGCAAAAGAGCATCAAATTGCGCCTTAGTGATATCCGGAAAGGAGTCACGTCTTAGGGAGCTCAACCTAACCAGATCCTTAGTAAAAAAAACACCTCCACTGGTAAGCTGCAAGATGACATCAGGGTCACCCGCGGCAATATTAGAGATGAAGCCTTCCGTGGAACGCAACCTAGGCATTTCAAAATTCTCAAGCCAATCGTAGATAGGCGCCGCAGTTGGGCAGTCCGAGTGCCCCAGAGTGGTCAGAACTTGCAATAATTTAGGTTTGATTTGGGACGGTTTAGACGAAAACGGTCTTCCAGAATAGAGGCCCTCATCTTTAGCGGTCGGAAAGTAAGTTGTCGCTATCTGTTTGTACTTATCGGGAATAACGGAGATCCAGTGGTTATAAAGCTTACTCACGTATTGTTCATCTAAACCGCCTCGCTCTAACAGCGCGGACATAAGGATCTTAGCGCGAGTCGGAGTCGGAAGCTGACTCAGATTAGATCTTGTTATCTCCGATGTCTCGTAGGTCTTCATTTTTTTTGCCAGCGTTAAATTCCGCTCTGATAGGCTTTTTTTAATAATATTTAAATGACTGGGGAGTAATTCGAGTTCATTTGGCGAGTAGAGCTTAAGTTGCGAGATCGTGAATATTCCATATCTAAGCAACTTGAATACTACTTCTTTGTCCTCTACAATTTCGGATACGTAACTGTGTTCTTTTAATGAGGCAGCTTGTTCCTCAGCAGTCCAGTCACTTAACTTCCTTATGTATCCATATGCAGGATTACTGTCCTGTGAAATCAGACCAAGAGAGGAGTTCACCGTCTGCCTAATTGCTTCCTTGGTTACCTCTCTAGCCTTAGCTATTTCTTCTAAAGTTTGCCCTACTAGGAAGCGACATTCGCATATCTCCCGACGGCCGTTTGGTAAAGCTCTAAACCACTCCTTTAGTAAAACCTGCACCGTTTGGAGGTTTTTATATCGCGTATCACTATGTTGTTGAGGTACCTGATCAAGGAGCGAGTAATCAGAATCGTTACCACGTGGCGCGTTTAAGGATATTGGCCCTTTAATGGACCGTTTCGCTCTGTATTCACGGATCAGTCGTTGTGCCGTGGTCGAGTCCTGATATGTTTTCGCCAATACGCTTTCTCGCTCCTCAGTGGTCAAGCTGCGTTGTTCTTTTTGCACTTCTCGAGCTATTGCCTCGGCGAATTGTCTCTGCCTTTTAACAGATTCTGATCCCGCTTCGTCCCGTTGTAACTTGCTTTTAATCCATTTGAACGCGTAGGTGCTAAAAGCGCCGCGAGTGCCGTCATAAAGCTCGACGGCTCGCAAAAGTCCCTGAAATCCAGCCCCTTTTGCCTGTTTAAGCCTTTGCTTGCTGTTCTCATCAACGTTTGTGCTCATCTGACTAATAGCCTTTCCTATTAGGTTCTTGTTCTTGCGAGCGATACTTCTCCGAAGCAACTCAGAGTGTTGATACAGCCTAACGAGGTGCCTTTTAAGCGCTGATAAATCATCCTTATCCTCCGGGATAAGATCCATCAACCGGTTATACTCGCCCTGGCGATAATCGTACGGCATGCGAAGTTTTTCGAGATACTCGCGGGTGATAGACATCTGCGCGTACAAAGCTTTAAGCGCCTCGTTTCTCTGGCCATTGGCCTCGGTTGACTCGGCCACCTTATTTATCAACAAATTAGTCTGGGATAATAACTTTTTGCAGTCGTCTTTAAGAGGGCCCCAGAGATTTGAAGCATGATTTATTGCAGTAACCTCGGTACCGTTGTTACTTACTTGATGAGGTAGAGATTTAAGGTGTTCATAAAAGTTTTGAGATTCTGAAGTGATTAGCTTGAGCAGCTCAAGTTGCACTGGCCAGAGAGATAGTAGCGACCTCCATAGGCTGGCTTCAGCATTATAGAATCCTTCCCAAAGTTCAGGGTTTCTGAGACTCTCGATTGATTTAAAGTCAGGTTTTTTTTGAAGCAGCGCGTTGAGTGCTTTGTCTTCAGGCCACACAGGAGTAAAAGGTTTCAAGGCATCTGGAGGGGGGAGCGCAGCGCTCTCCGTTCCAAAGATCGAGAATAGCTCATTTGTAACGGGTGCTTGGGCGGTGACTACCTCACCCTGCTCCTCTGAGTTAAACGAATTCGTAAAGTCGCGAAAAATCCATTGGACTGGTGAAGCTGGGCCCGATCCTTCTTTAGTTTCCTGAGAGTCGCAGCGGAATAGGTTGAGCTGCAGTGTCATTGGCAGGACATGTGAACTGTCGGTACCTCTGTAGCGTGCTAAATCGCATCCTCGGACTTCTTTTTGGTGGGGGATCGAGTCGTTTCGCACTTCGAACAAGCGTCCATAATACTCCAGATCCGCAAACGCTTTCAGAGTCTGCGCGTCTGATACTATTGGGGCAATAATATCTAACCTTAGTTCGCTCGTTTCTAATTTAAAGCCATGATCTAAAAGTGACTTGTTTATGGTGTTAAGAGTCTCGTTGGCCGCCGGACTGCGGCCAACGCCGAAGATATAACTCGGCAAAACCATGACACCGCCTGGTGCGATCAAGTGAGAGATAAGAGGAATATGAATCGTTGATAGATCGACGTCGTTCCAAAGACCAATGTGAGGTAGGAGGGCTAGATGATAAACTCCTCGTCGGCCGCTGAGGTATTTGCTAGCTTCAGATAAAGAGAGATTCGCGTAATCTATTCGGGGGTCTGGTTTGTCACCGTAAATCAAGTTCACGCTGCGCGCTAGCGCTGCAAATTTCGCTGGCGCCTTGTCCAGTAAAGTGGCCGCGCGGGCATGGGCGAGCAGAGGCAAGATTGTGTCGCCCCCATTTGATTCAAAACTCAAGACCGCGGCTGCCTTTTGCTCCTTCAATAAACCTGATAGCGCGGGTCCTAGCAGGATCGATTCCATTAATTGCCGAGGTAGGGATGGATCCAGTAACACCCGGTCTGTGTTGATGTCCGGACTTATGTCATCGTCTCGCAGGGAGAGGCTGTGCCTAAGTATCCGTAAGCTCTCGACAGGCTTTGATTCTATCTGCTGAAAAAACGCGTAGATAAGTGATTCGTCAAACTTAAAGTTTTGTAGGTGTGTGACCAGGTCTTGTTTAAGTGGCTCACGTAATGGGCTGCTCAAATCAGAGGTATTAAGCTGCGAGACTAAGTATGTAGGGAGAAGGTGAGCTGCTAATTCGAAAGCTCTCACCGCTCCAGTAGTGACATCTTCAAGGCGCCGCTTGTTGTTCTCAATTAGAGCTGAAAGACACTGGTGGAGATCTAATTGAATTGAAGTAGTGGCTATTCTCTGTTTACAGAGCGAGTCCAGACCACCGCCGCATGAGGTATAAGCTACTCCGAAACTGTTAGTCTCTGTAATCAACACAGCTAATCCTGATTCCCCGGTTAGCACTCACTCTTATCACGTGGCAGAGCTTGAGTAAAATTCAGGATAGCGGTGAGTGCTGTCGCTTTTGGTTCGTAATAGCGACCATCAGAGGGCATTGGGCTAATCCAGACTCATAACCCCGCCGCCTCAACAAAATAAGGCGCAAGCAGCGACCCTAATATTTTATGCCGAATCTCGCTCGGATGCGGGTCGAACGACAGGGTCAGTGATTCTTCGGAGATATTGCTGCGGGTGATATACTCTAGAAGCCCATCACGTAGCGGAATAACTTCAACCCCAGCCCTGTTTTTTATAGACCCTAACTGGGCTAGATCTCTGCGCCACGATTTTCTTGGATTGATCGTTACAAACATCTTTATCCCGCGAGCGGATGTTAATTTCGCTAATTTATCAAGCGCCCTGTTTGGATCTATGCCAACCGCGGATATCTGCTTATTTAGCTCATCAGGCGCCAGCAATCGTTTTCCCATCTGAACAAATTTCACGGAGGAGAAGAGGCCTCCCGACCCTGACACATCTCGGATAAAGAAAGGCATACCGAAATCGTTCTGAACAAAGTATACCAGCACCGCGTCGGGCTCAAAATCTAATCCGCGCTCCTCAAAAAGAGCCACCTCTTGAAAAGTTGAGTAACCTGGCACTCCGAAATTTAACACTTCAAATCGGCGCTTGCCATCAGCCACTCGGTTTAAAGAATCTTCGAGTTTCTGAGCGAACGATGCCTGCTGATCGACTCCCCAGCCAAAAGCGAAGGAGTCGCCAAGCAGCGCTATTCGATAGACACCAGCGGGCTTTGCCACGGGACGTTCCGGTGAGCGCATGCCGCATGAGTTGGTTATCACTCGCGCGCGCATAAATGTTAGGTCTAAATTTGGCCTTAAGGTGTAGAGAATAGAGTCGTCAGGGTGCGGGTGGATTATAGCGCGTAGGGACGGAGAGTTCTCGCTGGAATCGCCAACAGATGAGGCAGCGTTACCGTCGGGAGAGCTCATAGCGCGACGGAGATCCTCAATTGAGTCAAACTCGGTGCCTTTAGGGGAGAGAGAGACAAATTGAAGCGCGACTACGCTAACAATCAGGGCGAAGATAACCCCACCCAGGATTAATCCTACTTTGACTCGCAAGCTAAGCGGATTTGAGCTGGTGGATAGACTTACTTGAGGCATGGACTGCTAGCCTTCTTGAACTTGAGATTAACTTCCGATTGCGCGACGAAACGTCGCTGGATTGCCAGCATATATTCCGGGCTTCGTAATGTCTTTAGTTACAACCGCCCCAGCACCGATAACGGCCCCATCACAGATCTTTACGGGGAGTATAGTCGCGCCTGAGCCGATTGAGACCTTTGAGCCGATCGAAGTTCCCTTCCAGTCCTTTGGATCGCGCGAGGGCGCGCCGGCCTTAAACAGATCATTAACAAACATAACTCCGTGAGCGATAAAGCAATCGCTGCCTATCTCAACACCCTCGCAGATAAAGGTGTGAGATTGAACGCGTGTTCGTTGGCCGATCTTGACGCCCCTCTGGATCTCTACAAAAGGTCCAACAAAAACATCATCGCTTAACTCACATCCATAGACGTTGCTTGGCTCGATGATCGTTACGCGCTCACCGCACTTAATATCCTTAATAGCGGCTTTTAGTATTCGTGGCTCACCCATCTTTAATTCCTTTACTTGTTGAATACCTTTCGATCGAATCTAGCTATAACCCAAGGCTTTAACATCTGGTACCACCCTTTGAAAGGTTTAATCTTCGAGTACGGAGCTTTGCCCCCGGGGTAGCGCATGGTAATCGGCACCTCAACACTGCGAATCGATCTGTCACGTAAGATCTTACCGTAAAGGTAATACTCGAATCCGTAAGTGTCTAAAGATGAGGATCTCCAATCAAAGGTAGCGCGCTTAAAGAGCTCTAGTTTGTAGGCTTTATAGCCACAGGTTGCATCAGTTAGCTTAACACCGTAGAGCAGCCAGACAAATAGGTTTACCATTGGGATACTCAGGCGTCGAAAAGCTGGAGCATTTGGGAATTCCCCACCGGGTAGGAAGCGGCTACCTGTGACGTAGTCGGCTTTCCCAGAACTTATTGGTTCTAAGACTCTGTGCAGCTCTGATGGTAGCATCTTGCCATTACTCGCTATCACAGCAAACGTGTCGTACCCACGCTCAAGTGCCCAATCAGTGGCTTTGATAAAGCTGTGACCAACACCGAGATTTTTAGGCAGATCGATATATTCGTAACCACTCTGGCGAACAAGAGTCTCAGAGCCATCACTCGAGCCGTTGTTAACTAAGAGAACCGTATCGCACGGAAGAGTCGTCGCGCGAAGCTCCTCAAGCACCTTCGGAAACTCTCTAATCTGGTTGAATACTGGGATAAACAGAACTGTTTTCATTTGACCGATAGCGCCTGCGCGGTTAAATCGTTTGTCAGGCGACCATCTAAACATGTTAACGCCGCTTTCATCTCTTGTGACTCGCAAGCCTTCGCGGCCCCTTCATTCGCGAGTTTAAGGATGTAAGGTAGAGTCGCTGACGCCAGAGCGATCGTTGATGTTCGCGGCGTTTGTGCAGGCATATTGCAGACCCCGTAGTGAATAACGCCATCAACCTCATAGACCGGAGCATCCAGGTTAGTTGGGCGACTGGTCTCAGCGCATCCCCCCTGATCGATACTGATATCAATAAACACAGATCCTTTTGGCATCGAGCGGATCATCTCGCGTGTGATAACGCGCGGGGTCGCTGCGCCAGGAACAAGTACGGCGCCGATCAGTAGATCCGCTGAACGGCATGATTCTTTCAGGGACTCGTCTGAGGAGTGAATCGTGTTAATCTTGTCTCCGAACTCACTCTTTAGAGAAGCTAGCTTGCTCTGATTGATATCGAGCACCGACACCTTGGCCCCCATACCCGCCGCGGTGAAGCATGCGGCGTGTCCGGCGATCCCCGCTCCGATAATTACTACGTGAGCCGCTGGGGCACGACCCGCGCCACCTAAGAGAACACCGCGGCCGCCGTTTTGAGAGAGTAGGTAGTACGAACCATTTAGTATGGACAACTTTCCAGCGACCTCGCTCATCGGCTCGAGGAGTGGGAGTCGTCCGTCGCTTGTACGGAGAGTCTCGTAAGCGAATGCTGTTACCTTCGCCGCAAGAAGCGCCTTAGCTACCTCTGGTAAGCTGGCTAGGTGCAAATAATCAAAAAGAATGAGATCTGGCCTAAAGAACTGAAACTCACTTTGGTCCGGTTCCTTAACTTTTACTAACAACTCGGCCTTGGTCCAAACCTCCGCCAAAGTTGAAGCGATATGACACCCAGCGCTCTTGTAGTCATCATCAGAGAACGATGACCCGGCTCCCGCGCCTGATTCGATCAGAACCGTGTGGCCACTAGCGACTAGTTGCCTAGCCCCTTCTGGGGTGACCGCGACGCGCTTTTCCAGGGTCTTCCGCTCTCTTGGTATTCCGATACGCATCAGGCTCTCCTTAAATTCTTTATAACTACTCAGCAGGGTTTTTTGATCGTGGCCGTCACTAATATTACTGAATAGGCTGATTTCGCCAATCTTCTTTCTTGACACCCCCTGGTCGGGGGTGCCTTTTTCTGGTGAGTAGTCGCGATTTACTTAATCACCGGTATTTACTATAACATCCAGGTAATCCTAGCGCCTTAAAAAACACCGATTCGATAGGGAGCCGCAGTGTTTTTGGTAAGCTGCTGGGATAATTGGTGAAACATTTTTACCACAGAGGACGCAGAGGACACAGAGAAAACCCATAATTGCCAATAAAATGGCCTATTCTCTGTGTCCTCTGCGTCCTCTGTGGTGATAAAAAACTGCGACGACCTACCGATTCGATATGGTTAACGATCCGAAAATTTTGGATGGTAAGAAGCTCTCGCAGGCCGTATCTCGTACCCTCTCAGAGGCGATATCCAACTTCACACCGAAGATAGGGCGCGGACCAGGTCTTGCGGTTATTTTAGTAGGCGCAGACCCAGCCTCAAAAACCTATGTGGCTTCAAAGCATCGCTTCGCCAAAGAGTGCGGGATTCGCACTTTTGATTCCACGTTGCCTGCGGATATCTCCGAGGCAGAGCTCGCCAATGTTATTCATGGATACAATCAGCAGGAGGATGTAGACGGTATTCTGTTACAGCTTCCGCTGCCTAAGCCGCTCGATGGGGCGCATTTTACCCGTATGATCGCCCCAGAAAAGGATGCTGATGGGCTGCATCCGTTGAACCAAGGTTTGTTGCTTCAGGGATTGCCAGCTCCGAGAGCATGCACGCCACTTGGGGCGATGACGATGATCGATCTAGCTCTCTCAGGAGTTGAGTTAAGTGATTCAACAACGCTACGTGATATCCCTAAAGCCTCACTCGCTGGCAAGAGAGCTGTGGTGATTGGAAGATCTCAATTAGTCGGTAAGCCGGTAGGTGTCTTGTTACTTGAGCGTAATGCCACCGTAACTTTCGCCCATTCAAAGACGAGCGATATCGCCGCCGTGTGCAGAGAAGCTGATATAGTAGTTGCCGCTGTTGGTGTTCCTGAGCTGGTAAAAGACGATTGGGTCCGACCAGGCGCGATAGTAATAGATGTTGGAATTAATCGTTTAGCTAATAAGCGCCTCGTTGGAGATGTCGCCTATCAAGAGGTCGCCCCTAAAGCCGCGGCTATCACCCCAGTTCCGGGTGGTGTCGGTCCGATGACGGTGGCGATGTTAATGTCAAATACAGTCACTAACTGGCTAAGAAGGAGTGGCGAGAAGGCCTGAAGTTTATGAAGCGAACACCCCTATACCAAGAGCACCTCCGTTTAAATGGCAAGATGGTTGAATTCGCCGGTTGGGAGATGCCGGTGCAATACAGCGGAGTAGTAGCTGAGCACGTCGCGGTGCGTGAGAGGGTGGGACTCTTCGATGTTAGCCACATGGGGGAGATCTGGGTCACTGGGGCAGATGCTGAGAAAGCCCTTGAGCAGCTAACCTGCAACCGGGTCTCAGCGTTGTATGATGGGAAGGCACAGTACAGTGCGTTACTAAATGACCAAGGTGGAGTGATCGATGATATTATCGTTTATCGCTTTTCGAGTGATCGTTATCTGCTTTGCGTGAATGCATCTAACGCTGACCGGGATTTTGAGTGGCTCGTTTCTCGCAATACTACCGAGGCTGTGATTACTAATGTCAGCGCGGAGTACGGCCAGATTGCTGTGCAGGGACCGAAGGCGATTGAGCTCTTAGCACCATTGGTCATGAGCTGCGATCTGACACAGGTGAAGAGCTTTCACTTTGTTGAGGCGGAGCTTTTAAACACCAAGGTAATCATCGCGCGTACAGGTTATACCGGAGAGGATGGAGTTGAGATCTTCGTCAAAGCCGAGAAGGTAGCGGATCTCTGGCGGCTGCTTCTTGAGCACGGAGAAAGTTATGGGGTAATCCCTTGTGGTCTTGGAGCTCGTGATTCGCTCCGTCTCGAGGCGGCGCTGCCATTACATGGACACGAGCTTGCTCCAGATGTTTCTGCTCTTGAGAGTGGTCTTGGATGGATCGTGAAATTTGATAAGGGTGATTTTATCGGTAGAGACGCGCTTATTAAGGAGCGCGACGCTGGTCTAAAAAGGAAGCTCGTTGGCTTTTTTCTTGCAGAGGCTGGGATCGCTAGGCAGGGTGATTTGGTGGCGGCTGAAAACGGAGCTCAGATCGGCGTGGTTACTAGCGGTACAAAGACCCCTACGGTGCAAAAGTCGCTTGGATTGGCATTGGTAGACAGTCGGTACACGGGTGCCGATACGAAGATATCTTGTGTAGTGCGGGGTAGGGCGATAGCGGCGCATGTTGTTTCGCTGCCGTTTTATCGCAGACCCAGATAGGTTTAAAAATCGTTAGGTTTAACAAACAGTATAGTAACAAGGAGATAGAAATGGATTTTCCAGCAGAGTATAAATACACAAAGGAGCACGAGTGGGTTCGCATGGAGGGAGATGTAGCCGTGGTTGGGATTACTGAGTTCGCCCAATCCGAGCTAGGAGATCTCGTCTTCGTTGACCTTCCAAAGGTAGGCGCTGGCGTAAAAGCACACGGGACGATGTGTGTAGTAGAGTCAACAAAGGCCGCTTCTGATGTTTATTCACCACTTACAGGAACTGTAGCGGCGGTGAATGAGGGTCTTAACGGAGATCCAGGATTGATTAACAGAGACCCTTACAAAGAGGGTTGGATAGTCAGGATATCAGGGGTATCAGCTAGTGAGGTGGCAGGGCTTATGTCCGCCGCGGAGTATAAGCAGTTGCTTGGAAAGTAGGGGGTCTTAATCGCGATGAACGTAGCCGAGAAGGTAAATCAAGAGGGAACAGAGATGAATGCGCGGAGTGGTTTTGGAGTTTCAAGGTTCGCTGAGCGTCACATAGGTCCTCGTCAATCCGACGTTGACCAGATGGTTTCTTATCTCGGCAAGCGTTCGCTCGCGGAGGTAATCGATGCCGTAATCCCTCCAGCGGTAAGAAGCGCAAAGCCTCTTAGGTTATCAGCGTTCCCACGCGCGCTCTCTGAGCACGAGGCTCTTTTACGAATCAAGGCGATGGCGGCAAAGAATGTGGTGGCGCGCTCGTTTATCGGTATGGGGTATTATGACTGCGTAACTCCTCCGGTGATTCTGCGTAATATCCTTGAGAATCCTGGCTGGTATACTCAATACACTCCGTACCAAGCCGAAATAGCGCAAGGTCGTCTAGAGGCGTTGTTGAATTATCAAACATTAGTCGCTGACCTAACTGGGCTACCGATCGCTAACGCGTCGCTACTTGATGAGGGAACCGCGGCGGCAGAGGCGATGGCGATGTCTTTGACGGTCTCCGCTAAAGCAGGAGCAAACGAAAGCGCGCGTGAGTTCGTTGTTGTTGACACCACTCATCCGCAAACGATCGGTGTTGTTCGCACTCGCGCGGAGGCCTTAGGGCTCTCTGTAAGGGTAGCTCCGCTAACTGCGTTAGAGTTCTCTGATAAGACCTTTGGTTGTCTCGTTCAGTACCCTGATACGAATGGAGCGATAGTTGATATCAAGCCTGTAATCGAGAAGGCGCAAGCCGCCGGAGCGATCGTTACAGTAGCGAGTGATCTCTTAGCACTATGTGCTCTAGAGGCGCCTGGCGCGCTAGGAGCGGATATCGTAGTTGGATCAGCGCAGCGCTTCGGTGTTCCGTTTGGATACGGTGGCCCACACGCGGCATTCTTCGCCACTAAAGACGAGTATAAGCGCAGCATGCCTGGTCGTATCGTTGGAGTTTCAAAGGACTCAAGCG
Source organism: Bdellovibrionota bacterium (assembly GCA_044356215.1). Taxonomy (GTDB): domain Bacteria; phylum Bdellovibrionota_C; class UBA2361; order UBA2361; family OMII01; genus OMII01. The sequence goes on from JBIKWQ010000002.1 coordinate 86,828, forward strand.
GCAAGCCAGCGCTCCGTTTGGCTCTGCAGACTCGTGAGCAACACATAAGAAGAGAGAAGGCTACAAGTAATATCTGTACCGCTCAGGTGCTCCTAGCGGTGATGGCGGGTATGTACGCTGTGTATCACGGTCCTAAGGGGCTTCAAGCGATCGCTTCACGCGTTCACAGTTTGGCGTCAGCTTTCGCTCGTTTAGTAACAAAGAGCGGCGCGAAGGTTGTTAACACCGAGTTCTTTGATACTATTACCCTTGATGTTGGCGCGAAGAACGCAGCTAAGGTCGCTGCGGCCGGTGAGAGCGCGAGTGTGCTTGTGCGAGTAGTATCTGACTCGCGAGTTGGAGTTAGCTTCGATGAGGCTAAGGGGATAGATGATCTCGTGGCGCTTCTTGAGGTATTTGGAGTGCAAGCCAGCGCGTCGGATGTAGAGGCCGCGGTAGCGTCAGCAGAGGTAGTAATCCCACAAGCTAGGCGCAGAAACGGAGAGATTTTAAGACACAAGGTATTTAACTCGTATCACTCAGAGACTGAGTTCCTCCGTTATGTCAGAAAGCTTGAGGCGCGAGATCTCTCGCTTGGATTCTCTATGATTCCGTTAGGTTCGTGCACGATGAAGCTTAACGCCACCAGTGAGATGATCCCGGTGACGTGGAGTGAGTTCGGTGGGATCCATCCTTTCGCTCCAAAGAGTCACACTGCTGGATATCAGGAGCTCTTTAGTGAGTTAGAGAGTTCTCTCTGTGAGATCACTGGATTTGATGGTTGCTCGTTGCAACCAAACGCTGGGTCGCAGGGAGAGTACGCTGGTCTCGTTGTAATTAAGGCGTATCACCAGAGTAGAAACGATCATCAGCGACGTATCTGCCTCATTCCTAAGTCAGCTCACGGAACAAATCCAGCGAGCGCCGTGATGGTCGGAATGGAGGTTGTGGTTGTCGCTTGTGATAAGTTTGGTAACGTAGACCTGGAGGATCTAGAGCGTAAGGCGAGCGAGCACAGCAAAGAGCTCGCTGCGTTGATGGTTACTTACCCATCAACTCACGGCGTGTTTGAGGAGGGGATCCGCAAGGCGTGTGAGATCGTTCACCGTCACGGTGGTCAGGTCTACATGGATGGCGCGAACCTAAACGCGTTAGTAGGGGTAGTTCGTCCAGCGGAGTTTGGGGCCGATGTTTGCCACATCAATCTCCACAAGACATTCTGCATTCCTCACGGTGGCGGTGGACCAGGAATGGGACCGATCTGCTGCGGAAAGCACTTGGCGCCGTTTTTACCAAATCATCCTGTAGTTGATATCGGGCACGCTAGCGGAGTTGGCCCGATCTCAGCGGCTCCATGGGGTTCGGCGAGCATCTTGCCGATCTCGTGGATGTATATGGCGATGATGGCGGGAGAGGGGCTGACATACGCGACAGAGGTAGCGATCCTCTCAGCTAACTATGTGTCCAAGCGTCTTGAGAACGATTATCCGACATTCTACCGCGGCTCTAATGGGCTCGTAGCGCATGAGTGTATCTTAAACCTTCAACACCTTAAGACAGAGGCCGGAATTGAGGTTGAGGATGTCGCTAAGCGATTGATGGATTATGGCTTCCACGCCCCGACTGTTTCGTGGCCGGTAGCTGGTACCTTGATGGTGGAGCCAACTGAGAGCGAATCGAAAGAGGAGCTCGATCGTTTCTGCGATGCGATGGCGATGATCCGTCAAGAGGTGAGGGATATCGCGGCCGGTAAAGCCGACCGCGCTAACAATCCACTAAAGCAGTCACCTCATACCGCGCATGTTGTCACAGCGGATAGCTGGGATAGGCCGTACTCACGAGAGACAGCGGCGTTTCCAGCTCCGTGGACGAAGGAGAGCAAGTTCTGGCCAGCAGTCGGTCGTATCGACGGCGTGTATGGTGACAGGAATCTTTTCTGTTCGTGTGAGTCGTAGGGAGATAGGGCAAAACTTCGCTGACGCGATGTTTTGTTAGAAACGGCGCGTTCGCGCCGTTTAGGTAGATGCTGCACTTACCAGAAGCTGAAAGAGCTTATACGTAGTAAAACTCGCGTTAGCGAGTTTTACTACATTCTCCTACCCCACCAACTCCACCCGAACATCCTCCACCTCGCTGGCGCCGCGGATGGCGTCGAACTCGATCTCGATGACTAGCCTTGGGTCGACTAGCTTTGCCACCTGCACGATACTCGATGCGGGGCGTACCAGTCCAAACACCTCTTGGTGCGCTCTGGCGTAGTCATCCCACTCAACTATGTTGGTGACAAAGAGTCTGGTGCGTACCACGTCAGCGATGCTAAAGCCGCGCTGCGTTAGGAGGTTGCGCACGGCCGTAAAGATCTCTTTAGTCTGTTTGTAGGCGTTACCAGGGTGTGCGACATCGCCCTGAGGCGACATAGCCGTTGTTCCTGAGATAAACAGGTGATTCCCAATTTGAACGGCGCGGGAGAACCCACGAAGTGGCTCAAAAGGGGAGCCTGAGGCGATATTTGTACGGATCAGTTCGTTACTCACGGGCAAAACATTGGCACAGCAGGGGTTCCGCCGTAAAGGGGGAGTTTCGCTAATAAACTAAAATTGGAACTCGCAATCTGTATCGGCTATTCGCGTTTTCAAGGGGGTGAATGACCACGATATTATGACACAAACGCCTGTTATTACACGTTCACGCGGCTGTTGCATGTAAAGCTTATTTAGGGATTGGCCATTGCCCACTCATTTCTACGAAGGACCTCTATATTTATGCTTACTGGGCGAAATAGACTTTTTCTGTTAGGGAGTAGAAGTGTTTTTGGTAAGCCACTGGGATAATTAGTGAAATTTTTTACCACAGAGGACGCAGAGGACACAGAGAAAACCCCATAATTGCCAATAAAATGGCCGTTCTCTGTGTCCTCTGCGTCCTCTGTGGTGATAAAGAACTGCGATGCCCTAAAAAGTTAGCCGGAGGGTTTAGTAGGGGCTGAGGGGGTGGTAGAATTGGGGGATGACTAGCCT
>JBIKWQ010000047.1:0-27268 GCA_044356215.1 Bdellovibrionota bacterium
ATGTTTATGAACGGGTTGTTACTGTAGCTAACAGTGATGGCAGGAATTATACGGGAGTTCATGGAGACGGGGCGCTTGATTCAAATGGGAGGGCTAACGAGAGTAATTGGCCGTCACCAACTAGTGCGTCGGGGTCTGGATTTCGTGGCGGAAGCTGGAATGTTGCATCATCGTATTGTCGGGTGTCTGACCGGTCGACCGCTGGGACGGCTGATACGAGTCGTAGGTCTGATTATGGAGGTCGAGGGGTTAGGACGGCGCCGTAGTATAATAAACCGACATGCGACATGCGTATCACGTCTCACGTGAAACGTGGCACGTTATACGTCTTACGCCTGCCGCCTGTCGTTATCGGGTTCCTCCTCCTCGGACCGCGGCGCTCCCGCGCCGCTTGTAGCAATTATCAAAGGCCGTAGCAAAGCGCGCCAGAGGCGCGCGGTCCGAGTTGGCGTTGCATGTAACGGATACCGGAGGTTGCAGCAAAGTGTGTCCGATTGGACCGCGGCGCTCCTGCGCCGCTTGTAGCAAATAGCGAGGGTTGTCACAAAAGCGCGCCAGAGGCGCGCGGTCGACGAACTAAGCCACAGCTCTACCCCTCTGTGGTGAAAATGTGAACAAATCTCTGTTAACTTGCACAAAACCCCAACACTTACTACCGTTGCTGAAGCCTATGTCTCACCGATCTATTACAAGCTTTAGCGAACTCTACTTAGCTGTTCGTGATACATCTAGTTCCGAGGAGAAGGTGGTGCTTATCGCCGAGTTCCTTAAGATAGCGCCAAGCTCTGAATTCGGCTGGGCGGTTTTGTTACTAAGAGGCGGAAGCTTACGCGGTGGCGTTAGGTCTGGTGAACTACGTGAGTGGGCCGCCGAGCTCTCGAATGTGCCTCTGTGGTTAGTTGAAGAGTCCTACTCGGTAACAGGAGACCTGGCTGAAACGATAGCGCTCTTGGTTTGTAAAGATTCCAGCGATTCACCGGCGACCCCAACCTTAAATCACTGGATCAAAACTATAAGTAAGATTAATTCGGTCCCTCGTGACGAGCGCAAACAGCTAGTGTTAGAAACTTGGCGCGGAATGTCTCAGGCAGATTGCCTGGTTTTCAATAAGCTAATTACCGGTGCTTTGCGTATCGGTGTAGCTAAGGGTCTTGTCACCAAGGCGCTAGAGAGAGCATCGGGTATTCCCAGCAGTGAGCTCTGGACTAAGCTTGCTGGTTCCTGGCGCCCAGATGAATTGACGCTTGAAGCTATAACCACCCGTTCTGACTCCGGTAAATCGGTAGCTCCTTATCCGTTTTTCCTTGCCTATCCCCTCGAGCGAGATATCTTAAACAGTTATTCAATAGATGACTGGCAAGTTGAGTGGAAGTGGGACGGAATTCGAGCCCAGATAGTAAAACGTCACGGAGGCGTGGCGATCTGGTCGCGAGGTGATGAACTGATCTCAGAGAGCTTTCCTGAAATAGTTGAGGCCGGCGTTTCGTTGTCTGACGGCACAGTGCTCGATGGAGAGATAGTCGCCTGGAACACCTCTACTGACGGTGCTGGACATCCAGCGAGCTTCGCCGATCTCCAGAAAAGAATTAACAGAAAGCGCATAACCTCCGCGCTCCTTAACGTATCTCCAACACGTTTCATCGCTTACGATATATTAGAGACCGACGGGCGTGACATTAGAACGGAGCCGTTATCAACGAGGAGAAATGCTTTGGAAAAAGTGGTCGTGCCTCTGATATCATCGGAATCCCCGATATTAATCTCAGCAGCTATAGAGAGTGTATCTTGGCAGCAGGCGAGCGATCTTCAACGCGACTCACGCGCGCGTCACGCCGAGGGGCTTATGCTAAAACGACGAGACTCACCTTACGGGACGGGTCGCGTAAACAGAGGCGCGTGGTGGAAGTGGAAGGTCGAGCCACTGACGATTGACGGAGTTCTCCTTTACGCCACCAAAGGTCACGGTCGCAGGGCGGATCTCTATACAGATTATACCTTTGCCGTCTGGGATGGTGATAAGCTCGTTACCTTCGCCAAAGCTTACTCAGGTTTAACTGAGAGCGAGATCCGCGAAGTCGATGCCTTCATAAAAAGAAACACCAAGGAGCGCTTTGGTCCAGTACGCACAGTAGAGCCCGAACTCGTTTTTGAGATCGCCTTCGAGGGGATCCAGTCATCAAAGAGGCACCGCTCTGGGGTCGCGGTGAGGTTCCCACGGATCTTGCGTTGGCGTAGAGATAAATCGGCCAAGGACGCCGATACTTTAGAGGCACTAAGAAACTTGGCCGAAAATAGAGCCTGACAGCTCTTTGTCGCGATTTTCGAGCCGACTTAGATCGTCAAAAACGGCCCGCTGCATTGAAACAAGGGCGTCTGTAAAGTAATATGCCCGCTACAGCGGGGTAGGCTATGCTTCAAGTTAGTTCAATAGAAAAACATTTCGGCGAGAGGGTCCTCTTCTCAAAAGCGTCTCTAACTGTCTCTCCAGGAGAGCGTGTGGCGCTATTTGGCAGAAACGGCTCAGGTAAATCCACTCTTTTAAAAATCATAGCTGGCGAGGAGACTCCGGACGATGGTGATGTATCAACTCCGAAGGGATACAAGATAGGTTTCCTGAAGCAACATCTATCGTTCTCAAAAGCCACGGTCCTAGAGGAGGCGTGCTCAGCTTTACTGGGAGACCCTATCGCTGAGCAGTACAAAGCTGAGATCGTTTTAGCGGGGTTGGGATTCTCTGAGCCAGAGTTAGAGCTTTCACCTACGGCGCTCTCGGGTGGTTTTCAGATCCGAATAAATCTCGCTAAGTTAATCCTCTCAGAGCCAAATATGTTGTTGCTCGATGAGCCAACTAACTATCTCGATATCGTCTCGCTTCGGTGGCTAGAGAGCTTTTTGCAGACGTGGCCGGGAGAGATGATCGTGATCTCGCACGATCGTTATTTCTGCGATCAGGTAAGCACGCACAGCGCCCTTGTATATCGCGGCGGATTTAGAAAGATTGAAGGAAACTCAGAGAAGTTATTCGAAAGGATCTCGGCGGATGAGGAGCTTCACGAGCGCACACGTGAGAACCGCGAGAAAGAGATTAAGCGCATGGAGGCGTTTATCACCCGCTTTAAAGCGCAGGCGAGCAAAGCTACTCTGGTTCAATCGCGAGTAAAGGCGCTAGCGCGTATGGAGAAGCTAGAGGAGCTCTCAAGCGATCCAACATTAGATTTCTCTTTTACTCATCTGCCACTACCTGGAAAATTCCCTTTAGAAGTAAAGGACCTCTCCTTTGGATACGCGAATTTAGATAAGCCTCTAATCGACGGACTATCGTTCGCGATTAAGAAGGATGACCGGTTGGCGGTAATCGGTAAAAACGGGCGTGGTAAATCAACACTTCTCAAACTTTTAGCCGGAGAGCTGGTTCCGAGCTCTGGTGAAGTGGCGCTTAGCCCTAACACTGTGAGCTCATTCTTCGCGCAGACTAATACTAATCGACTAAATCTCTCAAATACGATCGAGACCGAGGTTTATAACGCCAATCAAAAGCTAAGTCGGACAGCGGTCAGAGCTATCTGTGGCTGTATGATGTTTGAGGGTGATGACGCTCTAAAGAAGATCTCAGTGCTCTCAGGAGGCGAGCGATCGCGCGTATTGCTTGGTAAGATCTTAGCTACCCCAACTAATCTTTTGTTGCTCGATGAGCCAACAAACCACTTGGATGTTGAATCGGTGATGGCGTTAACAGAGGCACTTGAAGATTTTCAAGGTGCTGTCGTGATCGTTACTCACAGCGAGGAGATCCTAAGACGAGTAGCCACCAGGCTAGTTGTGTTCCAAGGAGATAATCCCTTTGTTTTCGAGGGGACTTACGACGAGTTCCTCGATTCGATCGGTTGGGAGGGTGAGGAAACGGTCAAGCCATCTAAGGGAAAGAAAAAGAAAAAGGTAGCAGAGGATTCAGATCCTAAGCGCGACAAAGCGCAGCTCTTGCAGGAGCGTTCGCGGGAGTTAAAGCCGTTACGCGAGAGTGTGGAGAAATTAGAGAAAGAGATTTCGGAGCTAGAAAAGAGGATTTCAGCAACGCAGGAGGATCTGTCACGAGCATCAAACAGCGGAAATAGCGCGCAGATACAGAATCTTTCTCGAGATCTCGCCCGCGCGCAAGCGGAGCTAGCGATCCGCATCGAGAAGTGGGAAACAGCGCAGGCTGAGCTAGAGACGATTCAGAATAGATTTCAGAAAATGATTGATTCTGTGGTGGTGTGAGGGGGAAGATCTAGATTAACACCGGGTAATCTATATCGAGGCCACAGAGGTAGCGGATAAAGCGTATGTGAATCTCGAGCTTCAGCTTTGCCTCGCCCCCCCTGTTTGAGATAAGCTTCTCCCCATGAAGAACATCATAGAAAAAATCTGGGAATCACACGTTATTCCAGCGAAAGAGGCGGGAGCGCCGGATATCTTAACGATAGATTTTATGCTGATGCATGAGGTCACATCGATTCAGGCGTTTGATCTACTTAAAGAGCGCAGGATCCCGCTTCTTGATAAGGGGCGCCTAGTGGCGACCCTTGATCACAGTATACCAACAAGAAAGAACAGACTTGAGATCTACGATCCAGCGGCGAAGACTCAGGTTGAGGCGCTCAGAAGAGTCGCCGCCGATGAGGGCTTAACTCTCTTTGATTTCGGTTCAGGTTATCAAGGGATCGTTCACGTTATCGGTCCAGAGCTAGGCTTGACCCAGCCTGGCATGACTATCGTTTGCGGTGACTCTCACACCTCGACTCACGGAGCTTTCGGAGCACTAGCCTTCGGAGTTGGAACGAGTGAAGTGGGCCATGTGCTAGCCGCCGGTTCTATTCTCCTAAGGAGACCTAAGACGATGCGAGTTGAGTTCGACGGCACGTTCGCTCCTGGGGTATACGCGAAAGACGCCATATTGAAGTTGATCGCTGAGATCGGAATCGGTGGCGCTAACGGGCATGTGATCGAATACACAGGTAGCGCGGTCCGAGCGATGTCGATGGAAGAGCGAATGACCGTTTGTAATATGAGTATCGAGTGCGGAGCTCGGGCGGGATTAGTATCCCCAGACGACAAGACGCTAGCCTTCTTGAAAGGAAGACGGTACTCCCCGAAGGATAGTGATTGGGATCGCGCCGAGAGCTATTGGCGATCCTTAGCGAGCGACGCTGGGGCGACTTATGATCGTGAGATCCGGATCGATGTCAGCAAGCTTACCCCGATGGTGACCTGGGGTACCAATCCAGAGCAAGGGATCGAGATTGGGCAGAAGGTTCCCACACTAAGCACGCTCCCTGAGTCACACCGAGCCGTAGCACAGCAGGCGTTGGCTTACACACGCTTATCTGAGGGCCAGCCGATAAGTGGAGTGAAGATTAATTGGGCCTTTATCGGTTCGTGCACAAATGGCCGGATTGAGGACTTAAGGATCGCCGCCAAAGTTCTCAAAGGAAAACAGGTTAGTCCAGAGGTAAAGCTCTACATCGTTCCCGGATCTGAGCAGGTTATGCGGCAGGCGCACGATGAGGGACTAGTGGATATATTCACATCCGCAGGTGCTGATTTTCGCATGCCCGGGTGTTCGATGTGTCTAGGCATGAACGACGATAAGGTCCCGTCAGGCGAGCGGTGCATCAGCACATCTAACCGTAATTTTATCGGCCGGCAGGGGGAGGGAAGCATCACGCACCTGGCATCCCCCGCCACGGTCGCCGCATCAGCGGTTGCCGGCGTGATCACAAGATTTAACGCGGAGTAATCAACATGAAGCCTTTTGCAACAGTAACTTCAATCGCGGCGCCGGTGGCGATCAAGGATGTCGATACTGACATGATCATCCCAGCGCAATTTTTGACTAGCATATCTCGAGATGGATTTGGCCCAAACCTCTTTAAGAGACTCCGCGAATCGCGCCCTGATTTCTATCAAAATAACCCCCGATTTAATAAAGCTGAGATCATAGTTGCGGATACGAACTTTGGGTGCGGCTCATCGCGCGAGCACGCGGTTTGGGCTCTTTTAGGAGCAGGCATCAAGGTTGTTATAGCGCCATCTTTCGCTGATATCTTCGCTGGCAACAGCGCCAAGAATGGATTGCTTTTAGTGACACTGCCGGAAGATGTGGTGCAAGCATTACTCAATGACGCTCTTAAAAAAGATCTCAAATTAAATGTTAATTTAGAAACGCAGCTTGTGTCTTCTGATACAGGCGCTGAGTGGAGCTTTAATTACGATCCGTTTAGAAAGCACTGCCTCTTAAACGGGCTAGATGATCTCGATTATCTCCGTTCAAAGCTAGATGTAATTCAAGCGAAAAAGAGAGAGCAGAGCTCTAACTGGTTCTACTCAACGTTAACGCCAAACAGGTAGCGCTATGAGTGATATTAAACGTGTCGCGGTTTTAGCCGGGGATGGGATCGGCCCAGAAGTAATGGAAGAGGCGCTAGCGACTCTAGCGGTCGTTTGTGAGAAGTACTCAAGGCGCTTAAGTTTCGCGCAGGCCTTAGTAGGAGGCGCGGCATACATTAAGACAGAGAACCACTTTCCCGATGAAACAAGGGAGATCTGCGCTAAAAGTGACGCGATCCTCTTTGGTTCAGTCGGTGGTCCGGTATCACAGGCTCACCAACCACAGTGGAAAAACTGCGAGACCAATTCGATCTTAGCTATACGCAAAGCATTCAAGTTAGCCGCTAATTTTAGGCCAACTGTAGTTTATCCCAGTTTATCTTCGGGCTCGCCTCTAAAGTCGCAAGTTATCGGAGATGGGGTGGACTTAATGATCATCCGTGAGCTTCAGGGGGATGTGTATTTCGGTGAGCACACATTTTTTGAGTCACGAGGCGAGCGGAGCGCTCGGGATTCCGGAGAGTACACCGAGAATCAGATAAAGTTTGTAGCTCATACAGCGTTTAACGCTGCCAGAAAGCGCCGTAAGGTCGTGCATTCGGTAGATAAAGCTAATGTAATGCATATGTCCAAGCTCTGGCGTGAAGTAGTGAGTGAGGTGCATCAAGCTGAGTACGCGGATGTGAAGCTAGAGCATATTTTGGTGGATAACTGCGCTTTGCAGCTAGTGAATAATCCCGCTCAGTTCGATGTGATAGTGGCGCCTAACCTTTTTGGAGACATCTTGTCCGATTTAGCCGCGGCGTTACCCGGATCGCTAGGATTGTCGCCCTCGGCGAGCTTTAACAGTGAAGGGTTCGCGCTCTATGAGCCATCGGGGGGATCCGCGCCTGATATAGCGGGTAGAGGCATAGCTAATCCGATAGCCCAGATCCTATCCGCGGCCATGATGTTACGGTACTCATTTGGCTGGGACGCAGAGGCCAGTGCGATAGAAAACGGGGTGGCTAAAGCTTTATCAGATGGATTTCGCACAGCCGATTTAACGCCATCAGATAACTCATCACACAAACCAGCGACGACCAGAGAGATGGGAGACGCGATCCGGGAGCGGATTAGTTAAGCAAGCGAGGCCGCTCTCGCCACAACCGCTCTTAGGCCAGGCGCTGAATGATCAGATGTCACCGCCGAGAACAGACGCTCTGCTAAGCCATATTTTAGATTGGAGTGAAGCTCTACGTGATTAGTCCCGGCTGTCTCGTTGGAGAGATACTCGCTCAGTATCTCGATCGCTAAGGCCTTCACATCTCCTAACGAAAACACTCCAACAACTCCAACCCACGACGCCTCATCGCGCCACCAGATCAGGCCTGACCAGAGATCTCCAACGCTAAAACTCTGAGTTTCTCCTACCTGCTCACCGGTCAAGCTTAAGAGATAACTCCTTAGCGAGCGATTAAGATCAGCTTCGGCCTGTTTGCATACCACCGCCTGATGAGCGACATAACGCTTTAGTAGAGTTGGTCCGATCGCCCGAACCGCCGTGTAAAGCTCTTTAGGGGTGGGTTTCTCATCGCGACGCGAGGCTTTCGCAGTTGGCGTCTGCACCGTGACGGCAGTGATCTTAGAGGACTCGGAAGAAGTGTTTACAGAATCGCATGAGTTCATAAGCTTAAAATCTCCATCAAATAAACTACTCTCTAAGTCTGTACCATCCGAAATTCTTAAGCAAATTTATTCGGGCTATCAAAGCTTAGCTACTATTTTATCGAAAGGGTCCTAATTTAAGATAGTTAGCGTCTTTTTGGCGGGGGCACCAATTCTAAATTCGGCCCCGCAACAGGCGAATTTAGGATAATTGTCGATTCTGGCGAATGAAGGGGCCTTCTTTGGGTAGTTTCGGGATCGATTTGCTCGCTAAAACGTGAGACGTCTAACGCCCCAACCCCTACTGACAAGTCAGCCCAGGATTTGGGAACTGCTCCATGCTAGTTGAGAGCCTTCTCATATCTGCCTTCGCGGCCTGTTTGAGGCTCGCTCGGCGTTGTCTGTACTCGGCCCTCGCGCGGTTAGTTCTCATACAGCAGCTATCAAGCACGTCACGCATGTCATTCGCGATCGCGTTACCAGCGGACTGAATACCATTCTTAGGAGTGGTAATATCCTCAAGCGCGCAACTCTTGTAACTTGAACAGATCAAAGTCCAAGTTTGTGAGAAGAGATCGTTGTTAACAGAATTGGCGGCGCCATCGTACAGTGCCTTGGCCTTCTGTCTGAGTGCTCGATCGGCCGCCGCTGATGGGGCGCGGCAGGTGTTGAGACACTTGCTTGATCCAGGCAAGCACTTATAGCACCCGTTGTCCGCAGCCTTACAGTATCCCGCGCGGGCATACTGCTGACGAAGCGCGAGAGCCTTATCGAGCCCCTCTCGTATACGAAGGAGTCTAGCCTTCATTCCGTCAAGCGACTCGCTTAAGTCAGACACTGTGCATTCTGGATTAGTGCTGGCTGTCTCAAGACGTACCTCTCCGCAGCGAATGTCCACATAGCTCTCTGTGCTAGCCGAGGTTGTGGCAGTGGTCGCGTAGCTCGCTAACTCAGCAGAGTTGGGGATCGTTACTGAAGCGGCCTTGAGGGAGCTAAGCACTGGCACCTTGTAAGACACTACGTATGACTCACCAACATTTAGCCTTGGCTCATTTGATGTGTTGCGAACAGAGATAGTGATTACCTGCGCCGCCTGCGAGAAGGAGAATCCCGCTACTCCAGTAACACTCGCGCCATTTAGTGTGGCGGATGTTAACGAGGAGGTTCCTGTTCCCTTAACCAGAGTGTCAGTAATGTTTGACACCTGGAATGCTGGGTAGTTACCAACGTTTGTGAGTGTAAGGGTGTAGGCGATCTCCGCTCCTGGGAACACCGGCCCAACTGTAGTTGTGCTCTTGGTTAAGGTTATGCGGGGTCTCGCTTGGAATACCACGTTATTGGCGTCCGAGTTTGTGACAACTATAGTCTGCTCACTGATGAGATCTCCAAATGGAGATACGGCCCTAGCTGTATAGGTTCCATCTGGGACACCGGAGAGCGTAAATACTCCGTTAGAGTCAGTCGTTCCAGTAAACGAAGTTCCTACCAGAGAAACCGTTGTTCCGCTCACTCCGTTTTGCTGACCTGATCCGGCTGTCTCCTTCGAGAAGATTACCCGTCCAGATATATTGTTACTATCAACAGCGATTGTGGCGCTGGCGGGAGTAACGTTTGTCAGGGTCTCGCGTGGGCCATTATCGATCGCTCCTGTGGCATAGCTCGCCACAGTCGCCGTGTTAACTAGCGAAGAAGTCGAGCCGCTGACAGAAGATGTTAATGGTGCATTGTATCTAACAACGTACACATCACCAGCAGCAAGTCGTGCTTGGCCACTTGAGTTGCGAACAGTGATCGTCAACTGTTGACCACTCTGAGTAAAGCTAAAGCCAGAGGCGCCTGTTACGCTGGTTCCATTTAAAGTAGCACTGACTAAGCTAGCGCTTCCTAATCCAGGAGGCAGGGTGTCGACTATGCTAGCCACATCATACGCTGTCGCTGTTCCAGAGTTCGTTAATGTCACTTGATACTCAGCGTTTTGACCAAACCTAAGTGGCGGAGTCGACAACGATGTCTTAGCCAAAGTTAGGGTTGGACGAACAACCGTAAAATTAGCGGTTGCTGTTAACGAGGTCTTGTTAGCGGACGTCTCACCGCTGACAGAGGAGTTCTTCGTCACCCACTCAACATCAGCTCGATTTGTATACGCGCCTGGTATCAGGCCAGAGCGTATCGTCGCCTTGTAGCGGAAGGTAAATGACTGAGCTGTGGCGGCGCTATTTATCAGCGTGCCTAAATTCACCCGGTGAATTGTGGTGCTCGATTGAGTTTGTGTTGTGTTTGGATTCAGCTCAAAGCAAACGTTTGAGTTACCAACGAAGTTAAAGAGTCCAGCGCAAGCCGGATTTGACTCGATGCTTGGGAAGGTGATCGTCCCCGCGCTAAAGTTCTCAAAGAAGTTGGTTGAGGTCCCAGCGGTAGCTGTATCTCTCTCGCGGATAGTGAACGACTCGGCGGTTCCAGGAGGAATAGTTATCGTCACATCGAAATCAGCGCTCTCTCCCGGGCGGAGGTTGCTTCCTGTTGTGGCGGGGTCAGTTGAGCTGTCCGCGACGAGTGTCTTTGTCAGAGACGGCGAAGCTGCGGTTGTGCTAGCTGTGTCTGAGATCGGTGAGAATAGAGGTCCACCTGGGGTTGAGGCGTAACGTGATGTAACGGTATTGGTAATAACGCCTCCGAAGGCCGCGGTGGCGTCGAGGGTCGCGTCATACTGAACAGTGCAGGTCTGTCCCGCTGGAATATCAATCCCCGTCGCGCTAATCGTTGTTCCGCTCGATGTGTCAGTAGGTGCTGCGCCGGTTGAGCAGTTTGAGAAAGTTAAAGACCCACCAACTCTTGTAAGACCGACTGGAAGTGGATCTGATAGAGTAACGCTGAAAGCGTCATAGTCACCGATATTCTCAAGAACGACTTGAAATCTTAGTCGACTTCCAGGAGTAACGTTAGTGAAGTTAGCGGCTCCGCCTGTTCCCGATACGGTTCCGCTTCCGGACACAACTGAGGCAGCGGCCTTAGTGATGCGGATATCAGGTTGATCCGTTAACAGCGACGCGATAGCTGAAAGCAAATTGATCGCTGTCAGGCTCTGGCTGCTGTTTTGGCTGAAGTAAGCCACATTCACAAGCAATAGATCGTTAGCTGCCGGATTATTTGTTGCTGTTACTGTAAAAAGAAGCTCGACGAAAGCCGAGTTGCTGGTCACATCACTCTCCTCGGTGAAGGACAACTTAAGCGCGTTCTCAGCGCCAACAACTGTTATTGTCGGCGCGACGGTGAAGCTAGCGGTAGTTAGATGTATATGTCCAGGAGCTGGAGCAGCATCGCTCGCGGTAGCATCGAAGATGAAGTTCGATGGCGTTGTAGCCGTTGGATTTAAAACATCAAATATCGGTGAAGGTAAGAAGTCCTTTAATACAAAGCCCTCCACATCCCCGGTTGGAATGGTGAAAGCAAGTCTGAATGTGAGGTTGTCTCCTGGGCTTACGTTGACCGGGAAAGAAGTTACAGCAACCCCATTCTTAAACGCGACATCTTTCTGCACGTCTGTAATCGGAGTGATGGTGATTGAGGCAGTTGGGCCGTTCACTGCTAATCGGTTAGCGGTCCCCGCGATTCTGAAATCCGCGGTCATCGTATCGCTGATAACGTCTCCACCATCAACCGTTTGAGTTCCAACGACTGAGCCAGTGAAGATCTCGTCAATAGTTGACTGGTAGGTGATTACTACCCGGGTTGGGGCGTCTACGCCTAGATCCTCAGCGCCCGTCAGGGTTCCATCAGTTCCGTAACCATTGGGTGAAGGAGCGATTAAAGCTGCCGAGAGATCCAGATCAATCAGCCACTCGCCTGTGGTGCCGTTTCTGTTAATTGGCTGTAGCGGTGTTCCTGCCGCGGCTGATAACTGAGCTTGAGTGCGGGTTACTCCGGTGGCGGAGCCCTCGAAGACAGTGACTTGGAGCGAATTGTTGATATAGGTTTGACCGTCGCTTAGCGTGTCAGTAATCTGTAGATCATCAAACGAGAAATAGTCTGAGATGTCATAGATCAAGGTGTGGGTAAGGGTATCACCTGGCTTGGCCGTTGAGCCGCCCGTTGTCGCGTTAGTGATCGACTTGGATGTGTAGAGCGACCTGTGTTCTAAAGTGGCGGAAGCTGGGCCCGATGTTAGGTTTAGGTTGCCTGATCCTGGATCGTAGTTATAAGTGGTGCTCGCTGAATTCGTTGACGTCGTTGTCGCTCCAGTAGTAGGTGGGATAATAGGCGCTCCAGATCCACCGGCGAACTCCTGCACGTACCCTGTGTAAGTAACCTGCTTATCGAGACCTGGATCTCCGGTAATGCTCGCGTAGGTTACCGTAAGAGTGCCCCCGCCCGCGCTTGTTCCTGTGAAAGAGCAGGTATCGCCAGCGCCCAAGCTTGGGCTAAATGTAAGGCTTCCTGGATTAGTTTTGCAGTTGCTGCCAGGGAGTGATGTAAAAACGAATGTATTGGGCAATACATCTGTGATCACGTTTGTAGTCGTGGTGAAGGTGTTCGCCACAGTGACATCTAGGGTAAAGCGTCTTGGATAGCTCGGACCAGTCGCTGTTGAGCCATCGAAAAGCGCGGCTACGCTCTTTTGAAGTAAGAGAATAGTTGGTGTTACGTTAACAGTTGTGGCGCTGGTACAAAGGGTATCGCCTGTTCCGCAAGGCCCACGTGTTCCGTTTGGTACTGCTCCCAGAGCAAAAACAGCAGTAGCGTTTACAGGCTCTGGAACACCGAGGGTCGCTGTCGCTAGGACCTTAGCCGGTATCGAGTAGGTGATCGCTGGCTCGTTCTGAGCGACGCTTCCAACAGGAAGAGAGAAAAAGATAACTGATTGGCCCGCCGTTACAGGGACCTGATTGCCGGTTACTGGGTTGGTGTAGTTAGTGCTGCCGCCCGCTGGTCCGAAAGCTGTTAAGCTTACCGGAGCACCGCCGAGAGAGGTAATAACTATGCCGTTTCGGCAGGTGGCGTCACATTCGATCCCTGCTGGGAGCTTTACTTCTAGCATCGGGTAGTAACCAAGGGCGTCACCTGTATTAGTGAACGATACCTCGACGTTGATATTAGAGTTTAACAGGGCGTTGGCAGGTGCCTGAATAGTCGCTGTAGGTATCGGAGCGGCGAAAGCTGAATCAGAAGACGCGGCGAATATTAGCGGGAGAAGGGTAAGGAGAGTTGATTTAACTAGGCGCTTGGTAAAACTAAACAACATACACATCTCCAATAGACGTTCTCAAGCCAACACTTCCTAGAGATTCTCCAGAGTGTGACCGCCGTCATTGTGTAGCCTAGAAAGGGGGTTGGGATCAACTTTAGCGGCGAACTCTTTCTTTACTCTAGTTGTTCAGTGATTAGCTGACCTAAATAAAGCTGTTATTACAAGTGTTTGCTAGTTAAACGGGAGCCCCGAGGGCGTTGCTTGCTTCGGATAGTAGCGGGTAGGTGCGACTACCGTTTCAAGGAGCAAGAACCTAGTTTGGGTGGCGGTACATCATACCCTTTGCAAGTTAGGGTTGGGAGTTAATTAGGGAGAAAAGATGCGGAATATACTAAAGGGCATGATTCGAGTCGTAGCCACGGTGGCGTTTGTGATGACGGCAGTGGCTGGGAGGGCTTGGGGGGAGGAGATGTTCCTTTTGGACCGAGCGGCGCGCAGTAAGAAGAAACCGGAAAATGTTACTCTTACATTTAAACAGTCAGATGGCAGGGATGCTGCTTCTCGGGCTGTGATCAAGTTACCCACAAGCGATAAAGTGATGGAAGCACTCTATTCCGGGGATAATTTGCTGGTTGCCACGGAGACTAAAAGCCGCGGAAAGCATGAGCCTAGAGTATATCAGTTTTTGGTGAATGAAGACGGATCTACTAAGCGTGTTGCTAGGCGTCGGCCGAGTGAGGAAGATCTGGCACTGTTTGGGAGAGTCGCTGAATCGCGAAGGCCTAGCCGCCCAGCCACCTGCAATGGCCCAGGGTGCAGCCCGAATACAGTTCCCAGTGTCCCTGTTGTGGGTCAACCATATTACCCCCCAGTTGTTAACCCTCCCTCAACCGGTGGCAACAACATTATGTGCATGACAGCGGGAGATGTTCGTTGTGGTCCGGCGGGGAAACCAGGCGAGCAGTGGTGCTGTCCGAAGGATCCAGGGTGCGGGAGTGCTAAGGACGTTTGCGGAAGCGGGGGAGGGCAGCCCAAGCCACCGGTTTCGCCGCCGCAGCCTCCAACGGGTGGAGATTGTCCAGGGGCCTATGCAAACGAGAATACAAAGAAGTGCTCGTTTAACTCGACGTTTACGTGCTGCAAACCATCAGAATCATGTAGCACCATAAAAGTTGATGATGGAACAACAATCCCTTTCTGTAGCACTAGTAGTAATCCGCCGATGGGAGGAGGTCCAGGTGTGGGTGCGCCTCCACTTGCAAATCCTAGCCCAGGATTATGTTATTATGATCCCACAACTGGACAGAAAATTTGCCCAAGGAGAGGTTTCTAAAAAACAAATCGGCCCCCCAAGCTGTCACGCTTGGGGGGCCGATAAAAGCGCCTCTATGCAGATGCGCTGCGCTTGTTACTTATGACTCTGTATCGAAGTATAAGCCATCAAGCCTAAGCTCTGAGCGCGTTTAATCGCTTTTGATACTTTGCGCTGATTGTAGGCTGTTAAGCCGGTTAAACGACGTGACAGGATACGACCGCGCTCGCTAACAAACTTTGAGAGCATCGCTACATCTTTGTAGTCGATCGACTTGGTTGGATCCTCAGTAAAGGGGTCAAGCTTCTTACGACGCTTGAAGAGCTGAGTTCTCTGAATCGATGGGAGTGGCTCGAACTTTCTGCCGCCCTCTTGTCCCTCTGATGAACCAGTTGATGGTCCAGAATTCTTGCCGCGATCCTCGCACACCTTCATCGGGCGGCCATTTAGTGGGCGGTTGTTTAAGCCCTCGATCGCCTTCTTAGCGTCGTCCTCGCTCTCCATCTCAACGAAAGCGAAACCCTTTGAGCGCTTCGTCTCACGGTCAGAGGCTACTACTACACTTAATGTTGGCCCAACCTCGTCGAAGAGGGCGCGGAGCTGATCGCTCGTTACTTCAAAATCGAGATTGCTAATAAAAAGCTTCTTCTTTGATACTGCGCCAGAATTCATGAACACTCCATTTGCGTGAATATTTTCAAGGCCCGGGATGCTACCTATCACTGGGGAAAATGTCAAACTGGGGAGATTTCCTACCCCCTAACTTAAAGTTACTTAAAAGAACTATTGACGCCAGAAACCAACCGATGTATCTTCTGAATCCAGATTTGTGAGCGAGCACAGCCAGTTGCGGCCGTTTGGGATGGGTTGGGGAATCTCTCCTTCTAGGCGCTGGTGGCAAGTTTGCCGCGGTCTTTAAATATCGTGGAGAGATAGTTAACTCCTCGAAAAGACAGAGTGGAAGACAAGGTTACGCAGCTTGCAAACTCAACCAAACACGCGATTCAGACAACAAGTCAGTCTCTTGAGCGCCCGTTCAAGAGAGAATAACCGATTCAATATAACTGTAGAGTAACAGGAGTAATAACGGAGCTATGAGCAATTCTGCCAATAATTTCTTGCCCGAAGATGAAGTAGAAGCATCCTCCCCAGTTAAGCCTGAAAGAAATCTCCTAGCGGCGGTATTAGCGCGAGCTATCTGCGACGCTTTCGGAACAGCTCACTGTGAGCGTCACGTGGTGCGCAGCGCGCGTCAGTGGCTCTTCGGTAAGCTTACTCCAAAGCGCCCATTTAGCTTTGCTTGGGTGGCGCTGCATCTGGACCTCGATCCGATCTCGCTTCAAGAGAGCCTCCGTAATTACGAGGGTGATCCAGAGGCGTTCCAAGAGCGTCTCAGCTTGTTACGCTAAATGACACTGTCTCCGTGGCGTAAATGCGTGGTGGCGGCAGCCGCCATCACGCTTGTTGTTGCTTATCAGCTTTATCAAGTCGCCAGCCTTACCGGAAACTACGAAGGCATGTGGTTTTCACTCGCTCATACCGTGATGGTAGCGGTTGGGGTTGTGTTGGCGTTGAGACGGGTTGGGGGTCAGGCAGGGGCCTCCTAGGCGATAGATTCAAGACCTTTACTCTGCACTAGAGCTAGTAGTTTTAATGATGGACCCGAAGGCTTTTTCTCTCCTCGTTCCCATTGACTGATCGATGTAATTGTAACGTTCAGGTAATGCGCAAATACGGATTGACTTACGTTTTCACGCTCCCGAATAGCGCGAATCTCATCGCCTGTAAGATCTTTCACGGGAGTTAAACAGGAGTTGTTGAATTCCTGCATTGTGTGTTTGCTGATGACACCGGTCTCTCGTAAGCTCGCTGCAGCTTCGTGAATAGCAGCGAAGGCGTCACTCCTATAGTGCTTAGCTTCGCTTCCCTTTCTTTTCTTCATAAGTCTTTATCCTCTCTAAATCACCTCTGGCTTCCTGTCTCTCAAGCTGGGCTTGAGTCATGCTCAGCATAATTCCGGCAAGCTTTTTAAACTCGCGCAATTCAGCGCCGGTTATGTTGTCTCTGTCCTTCTTTGAGAACCCGTAAATAAAAAAAACTAGCTCCCCCTTCTTATAAAACAGAATTGTTCTGTATCCCCCAGATTTACCCGCCCCGGTTCGAGCCACCCGTTGCTTGATTACTCCGCCCCCAAGGTTGGCATCAACTGATCCGCGCTCCATTGACTCGACAATTCTAACCAGATCGCGATCTTCAATACCCGATCGTGCGGCATATCGAGTAAACCACTTGCTTTTAAAGATCTGCACCTCAGTGGTTCCCTATAAGACTAATCTTATTTATTATGGTATAGCACTCGGTGTTATATGTAAAGTGATTTTTTAGAAGCGTTAACTCGAGACAAAATAGCCGACTTCCTACGGGGCGTTGCAGTTTTTTTGGTACGTTGCTGAGATCACTAGTAAAAGAAGCGCAAAACAGCCATAGAGTCACGGTCACGATCCAAAAAACATCCGGTGAGTAGTTACCGAATATCTCAAAGTTTTCTCCTGCCTTCCCTAAGTCGAGATCACGGAGGGCTGCAGAGAGATGCCTGCGCGAAAAAATATGCGATGAAGAAATCTCCGTGGCCCGCCGTGACCTCGATGTAGATTATCCAGCACGGAGGGTGAGGAAAAGAATTAGGAAGAGTAAGAACAGACGAACATGAACCAACAGCAGCGCCGAGAAAATCACCTCGGCACTAATCCACAAAAATCATCCCCGCCCCCAACTAGGCTCTCTCTTCTCAATTAAAGCCCGAATCCCTTCGGCAAACTCAGTAGAATTATAATTTATACTCTGTGCTTCAGCCTCGTGATTAAGAGCTGCCTGCAATTCAGATAAATCACCACGCATAGTTTGAAGTAGCTGTATTCTCGCTGCAGGTCCACACGCTAAGATCTCATTCGCCACTTTTTGCGCCTCATTTAGCACCTCATCACGGGTCGTAACTCGTGACACTAATCCAAGCCGTAGCCCCTCCGCCGCGTTAATAATCCTTCCGGTTAATAGAAGTTCAGTAGCAGCGGATCTCCCGATAATTCGCGGAACCAGAAATGTTCCGCCCATTCCAGGATGTAGCCCCAGCTTTAAAAATGTAAATCCAAGCTTCGTATCATCACTAGCGATCCGGATATCAGCGGCACATGCCAGACAGAGGCCAGCGCCAACGGCGGCTCCATGCAGAGCGGCGATAATCGGCACATTTAGAGTAAGGATAGAGAGGAATGAGTCATAAAACTTTAGCATCCCAACGCGGTTTTCCTCTTTAGAGCGTGAGCGTTTGGCGTCAAGCATCTCTAAGTGACCACCCGCTGAGAAAGATCGGCCAGCTCCACGAAGGATAATCACCTTCGCGGCCCCTTCCACCTTTAGACGTGACATCACAGAGGCGAACTCATCCGCCATCGCCTCACTCATGGCATTTAGATTCACTTCGTCGTTTAAAGTAATCGTAACGATCCCTTGCGGGTTTATCTCTGAAATAACTAGCGGCATAATAGATAGGAGGCTGCCACGAGAAGAGCGCGCTGGCAATTAAAATCAAAGAGCGCTGCCCTTCGCATGCGCCGTTTGTTTATGATATCGTTCAAGCATCTATGATCAGTTCACTAAGAGATCTTATCGCCATCCTAAGGGCAGAGCGCGAGATAATTGAGATAAAAGCTCCGGTCGATCCACGCCTCGAGATAGCTGAGATCCACCGAAGGGTGATTGATCGCGAAGGCCCGGCTCTCTTATTTACCTCGGTAAAGGGCTCACCATTTCCAGTAGTCACGAATCTGTTCGGGACTAAACGCCGAGTTGATCTAGCTTTTGGTCCACGACCCGAACGACTGGTTCGTGACATCGCCTCGTTTCCGCATACGATGATGCCACCATCGCTGAGTAAGCTCTGGCAGCATAGAGACACACTGATTCAGTTAACAAAAGTTGGCTTAAAGCGACGTTCTAGCTCACGCGAGCTTATCTTTGATGATCCACCACGATTAACTCGTCTCCCGCTCTTAACCACCTGGCCCCTTGATGGCGGGCCGTTTATTACCCTGCCTTTAGTTTACACCGAACACCCAACAACAAAGGTTCACAACCTTGGGATGTATCGGATCCAACGTTACGACGACTCAACAACGGGTCTACACTGTCAGATCGGTAAAGGCGGAGGATTTCATCTCCTCGCGGCGCGTGAGCTTGGGCGCTCTCTGCCGGTGCAGATCTCTGTTGGTGGTCCACCAGCGCTGACGCTTGCGGCTATAGCTCCCTTACCTGAGCAGGTTCCAGAGCTTTTATTGGCGTCCCTTGTTATGGGCGGAAAGCTCCCGCTCGTTGATAATCCTTACGGGCCTCTGCCTTTAATTGAGAGCTCTGAGTTCACTTTAATCGGAAGCGTTGATCCAAATGAGACCAGGCCCGAGGGACCGTTTGGTGATCACTACGGATACTACTCGCTGCAACACGACTATCCGGTCTTTAGATGTCGCGCCGTTGCGCGCAGACCTGATGCTATCTTTCCAGCGACTGTAGTAGGAAAGCCGCGCCAAGAGGATTTTTATATCGGTGAATATCTACAACGGCTCTTATCGCCGCTTTTTCCAGTTGTTATGCCACAGGTGCGTGACCTCTGGTCGTACGGAGAGACGGGATTTCACTCACTAGCCGCGGCGGTTGTACAAGAGCGTTATGCGAGGGAGAGTTTGCATTCGGCGTTTCGAATTCTTGGCGAGGGGCAGCTAGCTCTGACTAAGTTTCTATTGCTCACTGATAAGCCGATGGATCTTACCAAGTTCTCGCAAGTACTCGAGCACATCTTAGCGCGAGCTGACTTTAGATCTGATCTCTATGTGTTCTCAAATACATCGATGGATACCCTTGATTACGCGGGGCCAAAGATAAATCACGGCAGCAAGGGGTTGCTCTTGGGTTGCGGAGAGCCAAGGCGTGAGTTGCCTCGTGAGTTTAACGGCGCGTTACCACCAGGAATCAGAGAAGCGATCCCATTTTGCGCGGGCTGCTTAGTTGTAGCGGGGGATAGCTATCAAAAAGATATCCAGTTAGCCGCGCGAGTGTCCAAGAGCGAGCAGTTCGCCAAGTGGCCGCTTATAATTTTAGTTGATGATGCCAAGCGAGCAACCAAAAGCGAGAGTTTATTTCTCTGGAGCGCCTTCACCCGATTTGAGCCAGCGGCTGATATTCATGTCACCAAGATTGAGTTAGCGCGGCACCACCTCTGTTATGAGGCACCGATAGTGATCGACTCCCGCATGAAGCCTTGGTATCCAGGAGAGGTGGAGTGCGACTCGGAGACCAGTGAGCTGGTTGATCGGCGGTGGGGGGAGTATGGGGTTTAGGGGAGAGAGAGAGATGCAAAACCTCAGATACGCCAGGCCCGCCCCGATGAATATCCTAAAAACACTCCTATCCAAGGCGGTCGGTACCAAGTCAGCTGAGGCAGCAGCTACTCCTGCCAAGGGTGTTTGTTAGCCTCACTGTGCGGGAACAGGCGCGCAATATATTGAAGATCGTCCAGTGACACTGGTCGTTGCAGCGCCTCATAGATATCTCGTACCTGTTGACTCGAGCGGAAGCCGGGAACAACACTGGCTACCACGTCATGGGAGAGAAGAAAGCCCAACGCTGGTGCGATTAGGTCTACTGGCCTATGGCCAAAGCGATCTCTAAGCAACGCCATTCTGGGTTCTAATGCTTGAAGTGATCTTGTACTGAATTCCGAATTCGTGCTTCTGGTATCTCCAGGCCCAAAGGTCAACGGATTTTGGCCGTCATGTTTGCCGAGAAGTCTCCCCTGACCAAACGGCATCATCGCGATAAACCGGATTCCACGCTCCTTCATGAATGGGCTGAGAGTTCCCTCCGGCGCGATGAACTCTGGATGCTCGAAGCTGGCCCAGCTTTGTATGAAGTCGGGCAGTAGTTTCTTGCTGACTCGAATCAGGTCGCTAGCCGAGTAGCCAGACAAACAGATTGAGCGTATTTTACCCGATGCCTTCAGATCGTTCATGACACTAACGGCATCGTCGAGAAAGCGATCTTCTGCACCGAAATCACAATGATGAAGGTAGTACAGGTCGATCGTATCTCTCCCCAAATTGCGAAGGGACTGTTCACATTGAAATCGGATGTTCTCTGGAGAGTAGACGCTTGGTGCGCTCGTTGGGAGAAAGCCAACCTTAGACGCTATCACAGCAGACATTTTGGATCCGGAGAGCGCTTTGCCGACGAGACGCTCGGATCTTCCATGACCATATACATCTGCTGTGTCGATATGGCTCATGCCGTGTTCCAGGGCAAAAGTTAAACCTCGCACACTATCTTCATCATTTAGAGGTCCGCTCCAACCGGTTGGTTCACCATTGGTCCAGTACGGCCCACCGATAGTCCAGGTTCCAATACCTACTGAGCTGAGCTGGATCCCCTTGTGTTCCACAGTTGTTAACATGAGCGAACCTCACTACTTTATTGATGTCTCGTCCTATATAGCATCGCAATTCTCCCTCGCCTCTCCTGTTAACACCCTAAAACGGGAGGAGGGGAGCGAAGGGTTACCTTTTGTTTACCACGATAGCAGGAGCGCGGCGATGTGTAATGCAATGTATCTATGACAATTGGAGCGCGAATCTTCTGCTTCGCCGATGCATGAGAAGATGTATAAGAAGATCGATTAATTCCGGATTTATATCAGCAAACTAGGCAGTCGGGGTTTGTTTGTGTGAATGCCAAGGTGTTGCTAGAGAGAGTTTGAGGCGGAGCTGCTGCTCCACCTGGAGCGATAAGCGAGTTTTTTCGGGAGGAGCAGAGCTTTATTTAGCCTTATTTCTTGATTTTTTGCCCCTAGCAGCCCCCAGGTATGTTTAAGAGCCTCGTTCTAGCTGCACCCCGCGAGTGCCGTCTCTGTGGAAGCGGTTCTTATGACTCCTCTGGCACACGGTCAAACGAGTTGTAGAACTTAGGAATCGGGGGAGGGACATTGAAGTCAGCGTTGGAGCAATCATTATCGCCGCAAGCTTCGCAAATCCGGAGGGGCGCGCTGTACACTAGGAAAGTGGTTTTCCAGCTATTTCGCGGTTTAACGACATGCCTCTCCCGCCGCGTACCTGCTTTAGCTCGTTAGAGACGCCGGAGATATCACCGTTTGCACTGAATGAGTAGCTTCCAAGAAGTCCGTGAAATTTAGTCTTATGGATATACTCTGCCGGGTCACCGCCGGACTGTAGCGCCTCATGAACGATCCGAAACGATTCGATCCCGGAGGCAAATAAAACGTCCCAGGTATTGAGCGGGCCGAACTGCTGCTTGAATTCAGCCAGGAGTTTCTGGTCGGTATCATCTAATCGCGGGGGGCTCGGGAAGTCTGTATACACGATCCCCTCGGCTAGCGGCCCTGCATTCTTTAAAAATGTTGCGCTCCCAGGTGTATAGGAGCCAAAGATAGGCAGGGTTATCCCAAGCTGCTTAAGCTGCTTTAGGATAATCAGAAACGCCTCCTCTGAAGTTGGGTTAATGAAGAGGGAATCGATTCCGCGCGACTGGAGACGTAGTAGTAATGACTTAAAATCCGAGGTGTCGGGTCCAAAACGCTCGTGCACAAGTTGTAATCGCTTGCCGTGTGCTGCCTTCTCGACCTCTGCGGCTAAATCCTCGCAGTATTCCGAGGCAGCTTCGGTGAGTATGCCAAGTTTATGATGGTGGCTGCCTATATGAGAGACCAAAATACGCGCATTATCGACATCATTCGGAGCGAGCCGAAAGAATGTGGAGCCCAAGGTAGAAAATCGTGGCGAGGTAACAAGTGGAGTAACGACTAACACGTTACGAGCACGGTACGCTGGAGCGGCAACAAGCGCTGCTGTATCGCAAGCAAAAAAGGCGGCTTTCACGCCATCGATGGCAACTAGCTTGCGCGCAACTGTCATCGCGTCTTTACCCTCGCAATGATCATCTTCTACCACGATCGTATAGCGATTATTCGCCAGAGTTTGATTGGCAAATGTAATAATATTCTTTAGGTCAGTGCCAAACGTTGCGCTCGGACCAGAGAGCGGCGCAGAAACTCCAAACTTAATAAGCTCCTGTGCGGTACTTAGAGAGAAGCTAAATAGACCCGTGAATACGAGAGAGCATACTGTGGTAATTATGGTCCTACGTTCCATCGCGACTCTCGTTAATTTCCATCCACGGTAGCCAAACGGTGACTTGATGAATCCACACTAGACAGACGATGCACAGAGCTGCTTCGGTCAGCGCCGTGGCAATAGCAGAGCCGATCGCCCCCACTAATGGAATTAGTATAATATTTTCGGGGATATTTACCACAATACTTACAATCGTTGCCCAAATGTATAAGGACTGCTTTCCTCAAGAAATGAAGATCGTCCCTGCTGGTCCGTTTATCCAGGCGAATGGCGCCACGACCATCAAGATAGAGAGCGCGACCCCAGCCTGCGAATATTCTGGCCCGTACACCCCCGCAAGCAAGGAGCGCGAGAAGATTGCTATGAGCACGGCAAGCGGGAATGAATAAGAAGATCGATTAAATCCGGATTTATATCAGCAAACTAGGCAGTCGGTATGTGTTGGTGTGGATGTCCAGGTGTCGCTAGAGAGAATTTAAGACGGAGCTGCTGCTCCACCTGGGGCGATAAGCGAGTTTTTCGGGTGGCGCAGAGCTTTATTTAGCCTTATTTCTTGATTTTTTGCCCCTAGCAGCTCGTAGCGATTGAACCGAATTTGATTGATTTTTGCGCAGTGGGCTTGGGCCTGGTAGAGCGCAAAGCCTATGTCGTGAGATTGATATTCCGGCATAACCCCAGCCATGTGCGTGGTCAAGTCGTCCATACCCCAGGCTGCCCGCTGCACTTGAACGACCGCAAGCATCTGTTCTGAGCTCGTCAGTGGAACAATCGGGAATGATTGTGAGGGTGTTGATTGAATCTTTTGGGAGGGGTCAGGCTGCTGCATACATGACCGATTACTTGAGGTTCGACGGTACCACAATCGCGAATTTCCGGCATCTCACGACACCTGTCAACTTTTTTGCGCGGGCCGCCTAGTTGTAGTCGAGAGTTTATTTCTCTGTGGCGCCTTCACCTGATTTGAGCCAGCGGCTGATATTCATGTCACCAAGATTGAGTTAGCGCGGCACCACCTCTGTTATGAGGCACCGATAGTGATCGACTCCCGCATGAAGCCTTGGTATCCAGGAGAGGTGGAGTGCGACTCGGAGACCAGTGAGCTGGTTGATAGGAGGTGGGGGGAGTATGGGGTTTAGGAGAGAGAGAAAGAAGCAAAACCTCGCCAACGCGAGCTTTTTGCTCGAATTGATTTCGTATATGCGTCTCATGCGCTCGGCCTTCCGCGATTGCTTTCAGGTCTGCCCGTAACAGGAATCTTAGCCTAGCCCCAAGCCCCATCCCATAATTTCCGCACGAAGCTTTCAAATGGTAAAATGAAAATTCCATCATCACTCCGTCGCTCATGGGGCTCTTGGCATACAAGAATGCGGGCCTTAAATGAGGCTTCTGAGTGAATAGCTCGCAAGCCTTTAAGGTCACTATCAGAGATACTACGCGAAGCCTTGGCTTCAATAGCAAGTCTATCTCCTAAGATAAAATCGACCTCTATGTTAGTAGTAGTGCGCCAATATGATATCCGCTCTTTTGAGCAATATTCGCTGTAACAACAAAGCTCATGATACAAGAGAGACTCAAATGCTTCTCCGTACTCCGGTGTACTAGGCGCATACGACATGCGTTCTTGCAAAACGCGAGTAACTCCGATGTCGAAGAGGTATAATTTTTCACTTGCTACTACTTTGCGAGCGCTCCCCTTCTGCCAAGGAGAGATTCGCGACGCGACCAATGAGTCAATGAGAATCTCAACGTGTTCGCGTAAAGTAGTAGGTTTTATCTGCGCATCTGAAGCTAGTTTCGTGTAGTTAATCTGCTTACCTGACACCAGCGCGGCAAGAGATAGAAAACGTCTAAACGCAGCCACGTTTCTCACTGCGGCTTCGGCGATAATCTCTTGCTCGAGGTAGTCAGTAGCATAGGCGCTCAGCAAAATTGAAGGGTCATCTGATGTCCAAGCTGCCGGAAGCATTCCAATTTGAAGAGCTTTCTCTAAATTAAAATCGACGCCCAATTCGATTAGGCTCAAAGGATACAGACGAAACGTCCTAGCGCGTCCCCCGAGTAAATTTACTCCGCCTTGTCGCAGCTTGCGCGCACTTGAGCCGGTCATAAGAAAGCGCGCCCCACGTTCCTCTATTAGGTAGTGCACTTCATTAAGGAGCTCGGGGATCCGCTGAATCTCATCAATAATTGTCAGTCCTTCCGCAACGGCGAAACTACGGAGCTTGGTGGGGTCATTTAAAAGACTTAGGTACTCTTCGGTCTTTAGAAGGTTAATAATCCGAGAATCCGGGTAAAACGAGCGCAAAGCAGTCGACTTACCAACCTGGCGCGGACCAAGAAGAAAAGCAGAGCCAGCCTTAAAGTTGCTTAAACCTATGATTCTATTGTATTTATTCATATGTAACGAATAATAACGCCGAAGGCGTGAATTTGCAATCTTATTTCACGCTTTCGGCGTGAGTTTTGATAAGGGCTTGTAACGACAGGCTAAATTAGCAGCGCCCTAGTCCATAGGCAGGGCGTCGCAGTGTTTTTGGTAAGCTGCTGGGATAATTAGTAAAATATTTTCTACCACAGAGGTGGAGTGTGACTCGGAGACCAGTGAGCTGGTTGCTAGGCGGTGGAGGGAGTATGGGGTTTAGGGGAGCGAGAGAAAGAAGCAAAACCTCGCCAACGCGAGCTTTTGCTTTTGGCTCGCGTGGCGTTGGGCCGACGGGGAAGCCGCGTCACCGATAGGGCGCGCCGCTGCTCTTTAGGGAAGAGTTAGTTGGTTGCGTCTTCGAAGAAATGCAAGTTTTTGTTATAATCGTCACTCGGCTTAACCAGATTCTCATAATCAATTTCTTTCAGGTCCGGTATTAGCTCTTCGATGAGAGCTGGGATCTTGGTCATATCTTCGGAAAGATAAGCTATGCAGGATAAGGCGTCTTCTTTTTTGTTGAAGGGGAGGATCAGGGAGGGCTGCGTCGGCCTAGCGTCTCTATCAACTTTCTGTTTATACCCATCATTTTGGCCATCTGCCTCAGCAAAAGTAAAACGCATGGTGACGTAGAATTTCCCGTCTTGGCCTTCTCGAAGGATAGCGAAACTATCGTTCTGACTAACCTTCGGGGCTTGGGGGGGCGCGCTCCAAGATGGCCATGTCATATCAGCCTGGGCATCCGTTACAGGTGAAGTTTCTAGCAGATTAATAATCTTGGTCCTAAAGCCATTATGTGCGTGACCTCTGATGGCATCTTTTTGTAAACGAATACTCACTAAAGCCTGTCCACCAGCTTCTTTGACTTTTTGTATTATGTCAGCGACGGAAGTGATGGAGGTGTGTTTATCTAATGTTGGATATTCGGCGGCTTTGGCTTCGCTGTGCTCGAGCTTGACGTCTTTTATTGAGGTTCCCTTTTTGTAGATTTGTGTTTGTCCGTCAGATTGTGTGGTTTGCGAGGAGTTACTGCTGGCAGGAATATCGGAAGGTGCTTGAGATCGTGTTTCTACTTGTTGCGCTGCATTGGCAAGAGCAGCTAAACCATCAACGACTTGAATGTTTCCGGCGCTCTCACTTATGGAGCTGTGCTCAGAAGCTTGAGCGCTGCCTGCCGGGGCTGCGGGTGCTTCAGAATTTACCTCCCCCTTTGTCGGCCCTTGCAGTTTCGCATCTCCTTCCTCAGCTTCACTAGCTTCTACTTCGGCCGCTACCTTTGCCTTAACCCCCTCCGCCACATCCTTCAGAAAATTTATAGACTCGCTCTTTTCAGTTTCAGCCTCACTCGGAATCCGCCAAACATTGCCATCATCGTGATTCTCAGTATCGAGCTTCCCTGTGGTTAAAAACATAACAACGATGTCCTTTAGGTCGTGATTCCAGGCTTCGCCTAGGTTCTTCGCGGCATCATTGCCGACCGTGTAACTTACGGAACCCTGGTACGGATTTTTAGTCGCAGATAAGGTAAGGATGTTCCCGTTTTTGTGGGTGATGATTATATTTTTCTCATTAAATTCCAAGGTTGCAGTCTGCTTATACGAATATTTGACAACATGAGCAGGGCTGTCCTCGCCTAGCGTTATGTCTTGCTGACTCGAGTCGAATTCCATCCTGAAAGCGGAATCGGCGGAAACGCCATCGTGCTCACTGGAACGAGCTAACAGATCTATAAATTTAATTACCTGAGTACTCTCCGCCGGCACACACCGTGCCTTAACCAACCCAATTAACTCCGCGTTGTTCTCAAAAATAGGATCTCTCAGGTTGATTTTGCCATCGTCAAATACTTTGCTTAATGATTTTAAAAATTCCTCTGGATTGTTCTTCGCGAGTTCCGAGAGAACAACGGCCTTTCGCGTTTTATCCCCTTGGCGAGTATGTGAATCATTGACTGTGTCGAACGAGAATGACAGACCTTCAAGTGACTGATCTTGAGATCTGGTCCCCGCATCTTGTTTACTGGTAGATTCAACTCCGAAACGCAACACCTAGAATGCGTATCGCATCTAGGTAGTTATGGAAGATTCAAAAGGACAGTTAGGTGTGGCCGAAAGGCGAGTGATTTGGAAGTATCGGAAGCTTGGATA
>JBIKWQ010000103.1:0-7815 GCA_044356215.1 Bdellovibrionota bacterium
CAGGAAGAGCTACGAGGGTCACACTCTCACTCATAAAGCTTAAGTCGCGCAGAGCTCCTTTTGGAAGTTGATGATCCGGATACCTCTCAATCCGAGTTTTTATATCTTTAACGAGAGTTCCCGCCGGCACTGGATGTAACGGAACGGGAACCTCAACAGAGTTGTATTCGGGAACAAAGGCCTTATAAGGCTCTCGCGCTGGTGGGTGGGTTAACCCCCTGCCAGCTAGGTAAGCCGCGGAACCAACACCGCAGATGACCGCCATAACGCCGATAAGATTACCAGCTGAGGAGTAGCGACCGATCCGCGATGTTGAGATACGAGTTACCATAAGACGCGAGACTATTGCTCTGATAGATCTCCGGCTCGTGAAGTCGAC
Organism: Bdellovibrionota bacterium; assembly: GCA_044356215.1. Lineage (GTDB taxonomy): Bacteria > Bdellovibrionota_C > UBA2361 > UBA2361 > OMII01 > OMII01. The sequence goes on from JBIKWQ010000103.1 coordinate 380, forward strand.
CAAGTCGCTACCGCGTCTAGAAGAGTTCCCAAACTAGTGCCCACATTCTGAAGCGCTGTGAAGAGTATTCCGGCGATTATCGCTGCACCGGCGCAGTATTCTAGTAGTGTGTACCCACGTTCTTTTTGGCTGGCTGACTTTCTCATAGCGTCTCCTAATTACAGCGCCCTGCTTATCCGCTAAAGGCGTTATAGATTTATCTTGATGTAGACACATCACCGCGAAACAACTCATTTCGCATCACAGAAGCGTCTACGGCTCACCCAAGCAGAACCGGCTTCGAAACGAGCGCCCCATCGTCCGGGATGGCATGACCGATCGATAGAAGTCGCGGAGGAGCGTCCAATTCCGTTCTCTCGCCCCACGGCTCACCCGAAGCGCTAACTCTACTTGCTCTTCCCCATCTCACACTCTCGAATAACGCTGAGCGCTTGATCGAGTTGTAGATATTCACAACAACCGATCCAAAGCTCCCCGCGAGCGCGCCCACGCTATTCGCCGGAACACGCTCCGTAGAGGAGGATAAGATCGGTCGTAAACATCGACGGAGAAAACGATACGGGGTGTAACCACTGCACACCCACGCGGCCGCGTGAGGAGATCGCGGAACCGTTATGTGAGAGATCTTACGCCCGGCTATCACAACAACCTGCTCCTTTAGCAGCGCGATAGACGCCGTCCCAACCCCTGTGTCATTTATTAACGCGCTAAGTTTCGCGTCTGGCTTTAGAAAACCGGCGATCAATGAGAGCGCCTGTCGATTGGCGTACGCTGCGCTGGCATCACGATTCACCACAAATAGAAGCTCATCACAGATCTGAAAAAGGGGGTTCTTGGCGGCTGAGATTAGTCCCGAAGTGTCGATTAAAACACGATCATACTTAAGTAAGAGGGCCTCGATAACCGCGACAAATCCCCGTTGGCTGTGCGCGGTTGAAAAGAACGCCTCATCTCCTCCCGCCGCTGGGGGAACGCACATAAACCTTGATTCATCGATCCAAACTGGCCTCGCGCACTCGTTTACAGTCTCAGACGTAATTACCCTCTGCTGATCAACTAGTAAGCGAAGCGGCTCGTTAATGTGGGGTCTCACCTGCAGAAAACGGGTTAGGTCCTGCGAAACAACATCGCAGTCGATCACGCACACTCGCTCTCCCTTGTTGAACCACCCTTCCGCTAGAGCTGCCGCCAGAAATGTTTTCCCAACTCCTCCACGCGCTGAATCAACCACCACCAAACGTCCGCGCGTCTTGTCTCGCACCCTGCGCTGCAAGAGTAGCACACGTCTAAAGAACTCCTCACTCGTTGCGGTGTCGATTAAAACATCATCAACGCCTAAGCGCCCTAGCTGTTCAACTAAACCAAAAGAATATGTTCGCGAATCGAGCACGCAGATCAAGATCTTATCGGGGATCTGCTGCCTTAAATTATTTACAAAAGCCGCGTCACAACTAACTAATTCAGGTCCTACAACGCAAACATCAAGGGAGCCGTGAAACCTAAGCTCTTCTGGTGAAAGTAGGTGCAGAGAGAAACGGGGGACTGATAGTCTTGAATCCGGCGCCTTCCACGACCATCGCTCGATTAACGAAGCGAGCCGTCTACGTCCATCCGCGCTTAGATCAACGATCCCGAGTTCAATCATGCCTTCCCCTCACTTATTCGTTAGATAAAGGTGGTTTTTGCTGACGAAAACCTACGGAAGCATGAACCTGATCAACTCTCGCTATGCGATCTCTGACCTAGAACCAGGGCGGCAGCCTAGCACACGCTTTGTAGATTCTGTGCTAGCTTTTTTGAGTAACGACAAACTTTTTTGTGATTTTTTTGCGACAGATACTCAATCGAGGCCGAATTACTTTGTGTTTTTGGTAATTTATAGTCGGATTGTTAGCCAGGAATATTACTGATAAAATTACTGAATAATCGCTTTAAAAACAAACCTTTCACTGACGCTCGACTATACTAGATGACACCACCGCCAGAAGTTAAACTAACTGTTACACGCAACTGGCTCTTCGGCGGATATACAGCGGAGCTTTACGTTACCCAATCTTTACCTAGCGCCAACTTGCCTCTCTTAGTTGAGCGGATGTGCTCCGTATTGAGAGCACGCCTAACACCTGGAGGAGACTTTAACGAACTTAAAGATATAAAGGGTCGCGAGCCGCAGGAGCCTTCTCTCTTGTCGACAAGCAGCTCGCCAAATGGGGAGGAGCTAATATTTATCTCCGGAGAGATCGCGACAGAACCAGGCGAAAGTGATTTTATCTGGGAGCCGTTTCAATTCTCCTGCCACTCGCGATTTGAGAGATTTGAAGGCTCCCGTTCAATCATTCACAAAGCTTTAACAAGCAAGACAGATTCTATACCTAAGTGGCTTCCGTGGTGGCTTCTGGGATCCGCGGCGCCGATTAAATTAGAGCACTTTCGTCTTGGACTTGAGTTCTTTACCAGTCGTTTTGTTTTAACCAGATTAAGCTTCACTCCCATAGTCAGTGAGACACTTCTTGTTGAGGCGAATAAAAACAGTTTGTCCATAAAACTTCGCACCGAGCGGCCATACTGGAAGCCGTGCAATCCATTCGGAAATATCGCGATCCTAAGAAAGATATCAGAAGCTCTCACCGAGATTCTTGGTGTATCGCTGGAGGGGGAGTTTGTTAGGGAGCTGGGGAGGGTGTTTTAGTAAAAGGAGGTAGTGCTGGGAAGGTGCGTTTTGTACCGCGCACGAGCAGGTCGATCCCTAAGGAAGGCCGGCAAAACCCCTCCCTACTGCGAAAGCGGATCTTGAGCTGCTCTTCGAGTTTTCGAGATGAAAAAAAATCCTCAATGTATCACAGTGGATACACTTGCGGTTTTTTACCATCTCGAAAATCGAATATCAACTCAACCTCCACTTTCTCGCTACGGGTAGGTTTTGCCGGACTTCCCTAAATATGCCTTGCATGTTTTTCTTCTAATCCTTCTCTTAATCCTGCACCTGCATTTATCTCTTCCTCTTCATCCTTCTTCTTATCTTCATCCGGCACCTTCTCCTAATCCTCCACATCGAGGTCGCGGAGGGCCACGAAGAGATGAATATATATGACAGGGGTATAGCGATAACCAAGTCTAGAGCAAGCCCACACTAAGCGGCGCGGGAGCACCGCGCTCCGAAAGGTGCTCCTTTAATCCTAGCCTCTGTGTTCCTCTGTGTCCCTCTGTGGTTCCATTCTGGCTGTTACGGATAGAGAGGAAACCACAGAGGTACACAGAGTATCACAGAGGTCAGAACCCAAAGAGTCTGCCAGGCCACGATTTAATTATATTCCCCCCTCTGTGTTCCTCTGTGGTTTCTTCTTCCCTTAAGCCTGTAGAACTATCTTAGAATAAATTCTACATCGAGGTCGCGGAGGGCCACGGAGATTTAACTTTGCTTATTTCACTTTAGATGAAGAGGAGGAGATAGGTGCAAGAGATAGAGGCCGCGGAGAAAAGCCTCTTTAGGGTATACCCCACCAGCCGAGTTTGCTGTTAATCTCAAAACTAATCTAAGGAAGGTCGGCAAAACCTTCCCGTAGCGAGAAAGTGGAGGTTGAGTTGATATTCGATTTTCGAGATGGGAAAAACCCGCACCAGACTACGCCAAGGCTACGTCTGGTCCGACAAAAGCCTCGCCGGCCGGAGCTTTAGCTAAGGCCGGAGATGTATCCCCTGCGATACATTGAGGATTTTTTCCCATCTCGAAAATTCGAAGAGCGACTCAAGATCCGCTTTCGCAGTAGGGAGGGGTTTTGCCGGCCTTCCTAAAGGTAAACACATGAACCGCTTCTTTCCAACACTATCATTTCATTCAAGGGCGCATCAGATAGCGATCGCGATGATATGCACCTCAATTATCCAAGGGCTACTCGGCCACTCAGGGGCGTTGTGGCTCCTCTTCGCGCCGAACAGAGTGTTGTTTGGTCTTGAGGTGTGGCGGCCGTTCACTTCGCTCTTTGTGGCGATCTCTCCTGCTGAGATTATATTCGGTACCATGATCATTTACAGCATAGGTGGCATGCTCGAGAGTCGCTGGAGATCGAAGCGTTTCCTAGGTGTGATATTTGGACTCCCTCTTATCGCTCAAGTGATCGTACTAGCGCTTGCTCTTATTACCCCGAGCTCGTTCGTTAACGCTTACTATCCTAGTGCGCGTCAGATAGTCACAACACTCTGGATAATATTTGGTCTATCGGCGCACTTTGGGCGTGAACGATTAAACTTTTGGGGAACTCCAGTTACCGGAAAGACCTTCGCGCTAATCGGACTAGGCTTCGTAGTTCTAAGCGCGGTCTTTAGCGGCGTTATGCCAGTTCTGCCGGAACTAATCACAGCGCTGCTCTGCTATGTTTACATGTATCGAAAGGGCGTCTTGTCCTGGAAGAACCAACTTGAGCTTAAGTATTACGACTGGAAATTAAAGAAGCTAAAAGGCCGATCGAATCTAAGAGTTATCCCTGGCTCACGCTCAGTTAAGCGGGCCAATGGGGATGGTGATGAGGATGACGACGATGGAGATGGCGGCGGGATGGGGCCGCAGATACATTAACTCTACCCCACCCTCCCAACCACAAAAAATATAATCACCGCGACAGCCGAAAGCGCTGCGCAGAGCAGGGCTAGCGCGGGGGCTCCATCGAGATTGATCTTAGGCCTTAGATTAATTCTTGGGGCGATCGGGGCTAAAACTGAGTACAATCCGATGAAGAACAGGAACCCTCCAACATAAAGCAATCCATCCGAAATCCTCTCAGACTCTCTAGTCTCCGCTTTAAATAGATCATCGACAGTCAGTCGACCAACTCGTATCACGATAGAATAGCCGGAGCTCGCCCCAACTAGATTTCGCTCGTCAACCTGTCTAGTTAAGATCGTATAATCCCCCTGTGGTAACGCCTCGTACCAGATTCGAGTATCACCAAGCTCTGGAGTTTTGGATAAACTACCACCCGCGGCGCGTGGGATAATAATTCTATTTTCCTCTATCTTCAGCCCCGGGTCTTTCAGATTCTCCGCCGTAATTCTCACAGGGATCAATCTCGTCACGGCTTTTAGAACCTGCGCCCCATTAAAAGCTCCGAAGGAGGACTCCGAAACGTATCGGGTAAAATTCTCGTAGCGCATCAGGGGATTCTCATGGCCCTCGGTCTCTTTAAACTTAAAGAAATCCACCTGCCCCTCTATCCACCCCATCTCGTATCGAACTCTCTTATCGGATCCCCAAGTCCGCTCCTGCCACTGATACATCTCCACATGTCGCCGCAGGATCAGATAAGGTCCAGGCTTTAAGAAATCATCCTCCTGCAACTCCGCTGAGTAAAACTTACCAGCCGCCACTACTACTGAACCGTTGTGACGACCATCCGGCGTAAGTGGATCGATCTCGACGGCCTGCGAGCGCACCGCTTGATTGCTAGAACCAGTTTCTTGGGTGCCACGTGAGCTCCCCCACATCATAAAGAATCCGCAAAAGAGGGTCATAAGCGACAAAAGTCGCTGCGCGTGCCCAGCCCCTACTTTCAATCTCCGAAACACTTAAATCATCCCCGCTAATCTAGCTCGATAGAATAACGCTATAGTCTTGGCATCGTTTATTCCACCGGAGATAATCGCGCTCTCAAATTCACTGACGCTCATCTTCACAACTGCTATCTCCTCATCTTCATCCTGCTCAGCGGTTTGTGGGTATAGATCTCGTGCCACAAAGAGGTGCTGAACTTCGTTACAGAATCCAGGCGCCGGAAGTAAGATACCAAGCGGTGTGACATCGCGAGCCGCGAAGCCGATCTCCTCTTGGATCTCGCGCTTCGCGCACTCTATTGGAGGCTCATCCTTCTCGAGAGTACCGGCGGGTAGCTCTAGGACAACACCGCGCATCGAGCGCCTATACTGCGAGACACATACGATCTCGCCGCTTGCTGTAATAGGAAGCACTACCACCGCACCTGGATGCTCGATCGTCTCGTGGTAGTATTGCACCCCCTTATCGTTCTCGATCAACTCACGTATCCCCTTAAGGCGTCCCTGGTATAGTAGATCTGTTTTTAAGACTTTCATTTGAATCAGTGTCTATCTTTTATTCTAAGCATACCTCCTCGTCAGGACCTTGGCATATCCTAAAAATAGCTACGCGCGCCAATAAAATGGCAGTTCCTCTGGACTACCCGGCACCTACTCATTTTTCCTAATTTTTATGCAAAACGGCCAGGCTTTTAAAGGCTGATCTTCATAGTCTAGCACAGTTAATCCACGTCGTCCTTGCAGCTCCTCTACTTTGTGAAACCAGAGCTGCTCACCGCAGAGGATCTCCACCGGGGTCCCATTGGGTTCAACTTTCACCTCAGTATGATTCCCTTTTACAGAGCGCATTTTTGCATTAACACAATCGAGATATTGCTGCACTAGCTCGGGATAGTGGTAGTTAAGGATAAACCTGCCGGGTTGCCATTGAAGGTAGGCCTCTCCCCCCGGTGCCAGAGATTGCACTATATTTTCGAGGATCAAATCCGGAAACATCGCATACTCGATAGCACGCTGAGAGACGATCAGATCGAACTTATTTGCAAACGACTTAGGGAGATACTCACCATATAAGCAGTGAAAATGATCTACTTTGTATTGTGGGCAATGAAAGGGGGAGAGTCCATGCGTAACAATGGTATCTATGAATATGTCCTTAACCTCCGATAGCATCTGGCTGGTCATAGAACCTAGATCAAGAATTTGAAGTTTGCTTTTTCCAGCGGACAATTGCCCTATAATATCATCAACAGGCACGCGATGTTCTTTTCGATAGTCCCTAAGGCCGCGGCTCCAATAGTAACTTAAACCTGCTGTCTTAGAATAAGACTCCCCATTAGAGAGCATGCTCAAGAGATCTGCTCTTTGCGGCTGTTCGTCGCTCATGGAGTGTGGCTGCTCTGGGCTGGATCCAATTTTATAGACCTTTTCGCGATTTCTCTGCATGAAACTTCCGACGGCACTCAAAGCCCAGTTTTTTAGGAGGGAGAGTTCAGTACGACTTGGATTAACCAAAGGCTCAAATGAGAACATCTCTTTTACGGCCCGCCGCACTTCGCGTTGCGAGATCGGGAAGCGAACTTCTTGCCACACAAGAGGGGCTCTTTCCTTCGCTGCGTGCTGCGCGGACTGCCACGCATCTGGTAGTTTAGCAGAGTCAAAACTTTCACCAAACCTTTGTTTGCATATATCCTTAAGCAATCCCCGAAGTTGAGTAAGGCCTTTCGATTCGTGGTAATCCGAGAAACTGGCGCTCGCTAGCGATTCGGTAGATTCAACTCCGAAACGCAACACCTAGAATGCGTATCGCATCTAGGTAGTTATGGAAGATTCAAAAGGACAGTTAGGTGTGGCCGAAAGGCGAGTGATTTGGAAGTATCGGAAGCTTGGAT
>JBIKWQ010000048.1:0-26237 GCA_044356215.1 Bdellovibrionota bacterium
AAGAGTTTGGCCGCCATGCAGAGAAGCACATATTTAAGCTTCGTCGCGAGCTAATCTCTGGGACTTACCGACATTCACCATATGAGTCATTTTTCGTCCACGATCCAAAGAGACGCCACATTAGAAAGGCCTCTGTTCGCGATCGCCTCGTACACCACACACTCCACATGACCCTACGCCAGATCTATGAGCCACGGCTCTACAGCGGCGTCTATTCAAATCGTATCGGCAAGGGCACCCACCTGGCGGTAGATGCGTTGCAGAGCGCAGTTTGGAAGGTGAGCAAGAACCTTAAACGCCCCTGCTGGGCGCTAAAATGCGACATCAAGCGCTTTTATGATTCAGTGGACCACGAGATCCTCAAAGGGACACTGGCCAAAGTGATTCACGACGACAGAGTACTTCATCTCTTAAGCCACGTTATTGATAGCTTTCACGTAGAAGGTACAGTTGGAAAAGGGGCTCCTATTGGTAACCTCACATCGCAGATATTTACCAATATCTACCTTAATAGCTTTGACCAGTACGTAAAACACACGCTCACTAATTGGTGTCCCGGTCTGTTTGGTTCTTCACGTTGTAGCTGTGGCACTAGCTAAGAAAGACCGGCAGTTTCTAGATCATCCCCTCGGAAACTCACCTTAATCCTTACCCGCTCTATTTTGCAACTTGCAACACAACTATAGCCCAATCTCTCATAAACCCTCTTGCCACGGTAGCGACCAGATCTTACCGAACTTTCTGGCTGTCTTGCCCATGTGGAACACATAGGCCCCCGCTACTTTGCCTTTAAATTGCTCATTGAAGAACCCCAGCCCGGTCGCTTGTAGTATCGTTGGGGGCACTCCGAACAGACGATGAACTCAAGCAGCTCCAGTAAAATCTGCTCGTGCTCCATCAGCCACTCTAAACGCGGAAGCAATCCGATCTTGCTCGTCCTTGCTCAATTTTAGCGCCCTTGCCTCCTTCGGCCAGGCTTGAACCGCTTTAACCACTCTATCGATAGTCGTTTTTGCCTGTTTCGGGTTGAGGCGAAAGAAAGACGCGACCTCAAGCGCGAGTTCTAGCGACTGCGTATTGTCAGTATCTGAGATGTTGAGCAAGAGACCATCACCCAAAGGATTTGGGTTTACATCGTACATAGGAGATAGCGCCCATCCCCTGGGAGTCAGAAGGAAGCCGTGGTTTCTTAGATGGTCATCAACGTTGGAAACACATACTGAGAAAACGATCCGCGCCCACAACTCTTGCAGGTCTTTTGCCGGCTGTGCGCCTCCTTGAACTATAAGCTCCGCTAATTCAAGGTAACTTGCGCCGTCCATTCCGCTATCACCATCTTTTCGTTGAAGTAGGGTCATTGCGGAAGCAAAATGGATCCTCTCTCTACGAGGGGTCCGATCAAATCGCTGGGTGAGGAATGTATGGTGCTCGGAGGCTAATCTCTTAAGCTGTGCGGTAGCTATATTCAGGCCCGCTTTCCTTCCAAGGGTATTAGCCACATACTCCCACGCACCGACGTCGTGCCTGTCGCCTCTACTTGGAAACTTTGCGATCCATAGAGCCCCTTTGGAATCAATAACGCTTGCCTTAGGTCTTGCTCCCCCGAGGGATGCGCCTGGAGCCATAAGCATCGACAGCCATCGCTTATAGCTGGATTTCGATTCCGCGCCACTCTTTTCAAGTTGTAGGCTTGCGTGCTCTAGCTCCCCCAGAGATGTCCACGGTGGCGTTGCATACGCGTGGTCGTCATCAAGGAAGGGGCCATGAGAGTCGATCCTAAATCGCAAGCCTCCCATGCGGTGCCCGTCGTAGACACCAAGTAAGTAGTCAGACTCTAGAAGAGATAATTCCCTCCTAGCATTTTCCCTCGCTCGCTGGGCCTCCCGACGCTCCATCAGAACTCGTCCCCACCGATCCGGACTAGAATCAAGAAAGAGATTGAAGTTACCTAAACCTTGCGGCGCGTACTGAACTCCGCCATACAAAGCAAGCGAGGGGTCTAAGCTTTGCGCGTGAGGAGAACGCAGCCACGCTGCCTCATATTCAAACGAGAATATCTCATGGCCTCTACCCGGCGAGGCATAGAGCGTACCTATTCGTATGGGTTGCTTCATCCCCACCCAGTCGGCCCAGACCTCGATCTGTTTCTGCTTTCCTTTAACCATCTACAGTTACTTTCGCTTAGTTTTCGGCGCCCGCGCTCTAGTCACAAGCTCAGAGTCTTGCAACTTTCGCCCTAAGACATCATCCCTTCCCAATAACGCCAGGTCATCCTGAAGCCCTAAGACGGCTAAGACATTTGCATACGCTCCCATCGTCACACTTCCATCACCACGCTCTATCGAGCGAAGAGTCGGAAGGGAGATATCTGCGCGTTCGGCTACGAGCTGGCTTGAGAAGCGGCGCCGCAACCTAGCAAGCTTAAGGTTATCTCCTATTTCTCGCAGGTGACGCTGTGTTGAGGGAAGAATGACGGGGGTGCGTTTTGGCATAATAAATGATTTATATACTATTAAGACCCACTTTCGGAAGTTTTATTTTCACTTATTTATTAAATCATGTCCGGCATGACCAAGCTAAATCCAAGGCTATTATCTATACCTCTCTCGACCTCTCTCGTCTCAACTACTACTTATGGGTAATAGTGAGCCCATTCCCTCTCCAGAAAAAATTTATCTCAACCCTTCAGTCGCCCGCTGACATCTTAATACTAGGCGGCTCATTATTTATAGAACCACTGGATCTAACACGTTGATATCGCATTTATTTTAGGACTCTCTCTCATGCGCGGCAAACCTGCAGTTGTCATGTTCTTTAACGATTGGGAGGTCCATCCCAGCGGGATAAATGCGGGGGGTGGCGAGAGCGCTACAATGGCTCTCGCTAGGGCGATCGCTAGTCTTGGCTACCGGGTTATAGCGTGCGCTAACCTTCCTGAAGGGGAGTGTTCGCACAGAGGGATTGAGTTCTGGAATTTCGGTTCAGATTACAGCTTGCACTCAATAGCTGACCGATTAAAAGAGCTCCCGGCATTTCACTGTTTGGCGGCTACTCTGGCGCATCCGTTCTTTCATTTACGAGAGCATTCAAATTGCTTATCGCGGATACTTATAAATCACTCTCCATCGCCAATGGCGAGCGGAGTAGAACCAAATACCGTAATGCATGTTATTGATTACATGCTATGTGTGTCGCACATGCAACGCTCGGTAGTTTTATCGCGTAAGACCGATCCAGAGAAAATTAAGGTCGTTCGTAACGGATTTGACCCAGAGATCTTTACATACGCTGGTCCTGATGGTCGTGACTGGAATCAACTTGTATTTATCGGTCGAGTGGAGGCTCCAAAGGGAATCCATGTACTGCTGCAGGTTTTTGGCGAGTTAAAGGGGGAATTTCCTGATCTGAAATTGTCAGTCTTTGGTGATGAGTCGTATTGGCCGGAGTTTACCTCGCATAAGCGTGAGTTAACTGAAAAGCTTCCAGGACTTCGCTTTCACGGTAAAGTTCCTCAAGTGGCGTTAGCTGAGCATCTGCGTAAGGCCGGACTCCTTGTGTTCCCATCGCAGAGTTTTGAAACGGCGGGATTAGCTGTGGTCGATGCTCAGGCAAGCGGTTGTCCCGTTGTAGCCAACGGCGTCGGCGGGGTGCCTGAATATGTTGTTGAGAAGGAGTTAGGAGAAGTTGTATACGATCGCACTCCTAAAGGCTTAAGAGAGGCGATAGCTAACTTGCTCCGCGATAGGCCGCGCTTAATCAAGATGTCACAAGCGGCGGAGACCCTTGGTCGAGAGAGGCCGTGGAAGGTTGTGGCTGATGAGGTCATGTCATGGGCCGAGAGAGCCGCTGATACACGTCTAGGTATGCCGTGGGAGTCATTGCCAGATAGTATCTTACGCATAAAACAGCCGCACTTTGTACCTCCCGCCGATGTTCTGCACGCACACGATATGGTGACTCAAACCCACGAGTTCCCTGAGGTCGATCTTAATAAAGCTTTACAAGTAGCGAGTTGGGACGCGTGGCCATATCTGGTTTCTGGATTTAGGCTTGAGAGTAAAGGGGAGCTGGACCAGGCTCTTGAGGCGTATCGGCATGCCGCGGATAGAACTACAAGTTATGACTGGCAACCGTTTTTTAGATTAGCGCTTTTGCACGCTGAGAAAAACGAGATCCCGCTAGCGCGAGTTTACGCTGAAAAAGTCATTGAACGTGAGCCACAGTTCCCGCTTCGCGCCGACCTGGAGAAGTTGATATCACTTGCTGGGGTTTAATCTATGTTTAAACTAACAGCGATCGTATCTCTGTATAACTCGATCGAGTTTGTTGAAGAATGTCTGCAAGACCTTGTCGACCAGAGCATCTTTAAGCGTGATCAGCTTGAGGTTCTAGTAATTGATAGCAACTCTCCGCAGGATGAGAGGGGTGTAGTCGAGCAGTATGCCCGACGGTATCCTGGAAGGATCGTCTATCACCGAACTGATGAACGTGAGACCCTCTATCAGGCGTGGAATAGGGCTCTTGGAATGGCTAAGGGGGAATATTTAACAAACGCGAACTCTGATGATCGTCATCACCCTGAGGCCCTAGAGATAATGTGTATGGCCTTAGACAAGCACCGCGATGTTGACCTTGTTTATGGTGATGTATTTGAGAGCACAGTAGCGAATCAGACTTTTTTCGAGAATCCGAAGCTTTCGCGTTATAAGTATCATACGTTCTTCGCCCCTAACTCCCTTCTTTTTTATCAGTTCGGTTGTCAGCCGGTGTGGAGATCCTCTTTGCACTCAAGGATCGGTGGCTTTAGTACAGAGTTAAAAGCTGCAGGGGATTGGGAGTTCTGCATCCGTTTCGCTCTAGCTGGGCTAAGAGCGCTGCATATTCCGGTGCCGCTAGGATCATTTTTAAATCGACCGACATCGATCTCAAGTCAGGACTCAACGTCAAGTCGTGAGCAGATGCTACTTCGTGATACGTATCTATCTCTTGATAATATAATCCTGCTTTACTTCAAAGAGGGATGGAAGATCGATACTCCTCAGGCCAAGGCCAAGATACTGACCGATTTCGCGATAAGAGCAGCAAGTATGGCGCTGCCGTGGACCCCTGGAAAGACCTATCAAGAACCAAGCGCGACGCTAATGAGCTGCCTTGGGGCGTATGAGCTAATGAAAGATGATCCGCGAGCAGCTTGGAATTTAGGTGTGGCGTTGCATCGTACGGAGCATAAGCAGGAGGCCACGAGGTTTTTGGAGCTTGGAGGTGAGCTAGGAGATCTGAGAATCGCGGAGAGCTTAAGCGCTGTTAGGCGTGGTGAGGTGGTTAGTTTGCCGATGGTGCAGATTTAATGCTGAGGCTTCCGGTGTCGGGGTAGTAAAGATGACGATTACCCACGTCCTGTGAGATAAGGCTTCACAAAGAGACCAGTGATAACAGCGAGGGGAGGGTATAAGCTGCGCCGTCAGTATCTCCCCTCTGTCCGTTCTCGCTAGCCTACTGTTTAAATGCAAACTTCGGCGGATCCTCTTTGTACAACGAGGGCGGCGAGGGAAAAAAGTGAGCATGAGATGTGCTGTTAATGTCCTCTCTCTGTCCGTCCTCGCCGCTCTCATTGTTTAAATAAAAAACCGCGGCGGCTCTCTTTTTATACAAAGAGAACGGCGAGGAAAAAGAGGGGGAAGGAATGAAAGATGTGCAGTCAGGCCTGCCAGGAGCGAGCAAAGTCTAGCGTAATCTAAGTTCGCCTCGTCTCTATGGGATCGCAGTGCTTTTGGTAAGCTACTGGGATAATCCGTGAAATGTCTTTGCCACAGATGACGCAGAGGACACAGAGAAATTTCCATAATTGCCGCTAAAATGGCCTATTCTCTGCGTCTTATGCGCCCTCTGCGGTGAAAAGATCCGCGGCGCCCTACTTAAATCTTGCTGATTATACATCTATACTGTATAGTAATAATTATGGCGATCAAATCATTCAAAGATAAGGCATCCGAGGAGATCGCGCATGGGAAACGAAGCAAACGTACCCTAAAGTTGTTGCCTGCTGAACTTCACTTCAGTGCGTATAAAAAACTAGTTTACCTGGATAGTGTAAAGACATTGGAGAGCTTGCGTGCATGGCCGGGGCTAAAGTTAGAGAATCTTAAGGGTGATCGCAAAGGGCAGATGAGTATTCGAATTAACGATCAGTATCGAATCTGCTTCCGCTTCAAAGAGGGCCAAGTATTTGACGTTGAGATTATCGACTATCACTAAGTAGGAGAAGCTATGCTGCCAAATACAATACATCCTGGTGAGTTTCTTCAAGAGATCCTCTCTGATAGAGGTATTTCGCAAACTCAACTCGCTAAGCACATCGGCGTAGAAGCCGGAGTCATTAATCTAATCTGCAAGGGCAAAAGGGGGATCTCAGCAGTTATGGCCAAGAAGATCGCGCGAGCATTGGGAACTGATGCCGAGCTGTGGGTTAATTTGCAATCCTCATACGATTTAACGGCGGCAGAAGATCCAGATTTTGGGAAACTGCGAGCTTAATCCCCCGGCTCCTGCTGCGTAGAACAATGCAGCGATCCTCCTCCTAAGATCCAGTCTCCGCAGTGGATCCCAACTACCTTATGTTTCGGCAGTAGCTCAGCTAATTTATTTAGAACCAGACGATCTTTAGGGTCGTTATATGTCGGCACCAGTAAGGTATCATTAGCAAAATAAAAGTTTAGGTACCCAGCTGGGAATCTCATCCCATCGCAATAGCGTGGCTCTGGGAAAGGGAGCTCTATTACCTCTAATGACTCACCTGATGGAGTTCGATACGCGCGTAGCGCCTCGATGTTGGCTTGTGTCTTCTCGTACTGCTCTGAGTCAGATCTGTCTGCTGACGCGACCACTACTGAGCGGGGACTTATAAATCGCGCTACGTTATCGATGTGCCCGTGTGTATCATCTCCAGCCACCCCATACGGGAGCCAGATAGTGTTCGGAGCGCCAAGTTTCTCGGCGAAGATCTGCGCGTAATCGCCCTTTGTAAATCCGGCGTTGCGTTGCTGCTCTTCAGATAGAAGGCACTGCTCGGTCACAAGGATTAGACCATCACCGCTAACATCTAGCATGCCGCCCTCTAATACGGGTTGCCCTTGCCTTGATACAACAACTTCTAATTCGCGTGAGGATGCCGCCGCGATGTACGCAGGTACCTTTTGGTCTAGCTCAACTTCAGGAAGGGCTCCCCAGCCGGTAAACAGGAAAGAGAGCCATGAAGATCCGCGGCTGTTTTCTCTCTTTACACCGATAGGTCCGGAGTCGCGCAGCCAAGAGCGATTGTATGGTGTTTTGTGAAAGTGGATATCGCCCTTAATCTCCTGACGGCTAAGGCGTGTTCTGGCGTCTTGCTCTAGCTCATCATTAAGGCATAAAAGATTGACTCTCTCTACGCGAGACACGTGACGGATAAATTCGCAGTACGCCCATCTGACAGCATCAATTTTGCCAGGGAAATCAGACTCCATATAGGGCCAGGCGATCCAGGTGCCTTTGTGCGGCTCCCACTCGGCTGGCATGCGATATGAAATTTTTGAGTTCATGTTGGCCTCTTGATTATTTTTCAATCGGATTCCAAGGGCGCTGTGCATCAATGCCCAGCCTGGTGGCGAATTTATCATTGATCAGCGCCGCTGTTGGCAGCATCTTATCTTCTTCAAGCCACAGATAGATCTTCTCGGCTGCCATGCGGTGAGCTATCTCGTTTGGATGTCGATCGACACCTGGTATTACTTGCAGCCTCTCTAGTGGTATCCCCTGATATATCGGTGATAGATCGAGAGCCGGCACCTCTAGCTCTCGCATTAATTTAAGAACTTTCTCGTGGATGGGATTAAAAGGATAGTTTTGATCCATCGGTAGTCCGAAGAGGGGGAAAACAACCGCCGCTATTGGACGACCCGCTCCCTTCGCGGTGCTGACCAGAGAACGCATCGATTCTACAAAAGGATTCCATGTCCTAGGATTTTCAAATAAGTCTAAAAAATAATTGGAGTACGCCTGATGAGTCTGTGTATTGTGAAAACGGGTCAATACGAAGTGATATGTTTTCCAGTAAGATGCGAGCCATTTGCTGAAGCCGGATAGAACCAAGGGCCCGAATCGATCATCCATGTTTTCGCGGATCCCTTGAGGGGTGTGTCGTTTAATCTCCGGATCGTTAAGTGTAATCTGAAGAAGAACGAGGTCAGCGCCTTCATCGATCGCTTTTTTAGTGGCTGCGACCTCGTGTGAGGTCGAATAGGCTGGGACTCCGTAGTTGATAACCTGATTTATCCTCGTTCCGTCTTTTAGGTTTAGCATCGATTCGAGCTTCTTTACGTAGGTGTCCGTGAACTGCATATAAGGAGCGAAGGTAAATGAATCGCCGATGGCGGCGATCCTGAAGGTTCCTAGCGGCTTTGGAACTGGGTAAGGATAATCCTGCATGCTCGGCATATCAGGCGAGCGAAAGTAGAATAGGGGCCTGTCGTCCCATCCTGGGCTTGATTTGGTTTTGGTTAAGCCTAGTAGCCGGACCGCAGCCTCCAGAGCTAAAAGGGCTGCCGCAGTTCCGATTAATGTAACAATCAAAGATATGGCGATGTTTTTCAGTGTGCTCATAAAGATATTCGTTTCCGCTCCTACTCTATAGGTTGCCAACTGTCCTAGCGGCCATCAGACGTGACTGATCAATCTGCTGAAGTACGCGCGTGTAAAGGATCGCTATCTGCTTCTCGAAAGCCTCAACTGTATAGAGCTCGTCGGAAACCACTTTTGCTTTCTCGCCAAGTTTCTTCCTCAAAACAGGATCAGATATCAAACGAGCCAACGCTGCTGAGAAGTCCTCTGAGTTAGGCTGTGCGAGCATAGAAATGGAGTTATCAAGCACCTGAGTATGAGTTGGCAGATCCGTGGCTAGTAGGGGGGTTCCTGAATGAAGATACGAGTAGATCTTCATCGGGGTATTGTTTCCTTTGGTGCGAGGCGATACCAGGATATCAGCGGATGTGAGTAGCTGTACAAGTGAATCAACCGGACGTGGCCCCAAGAATAGAACAGACTCAGAGCATTTTAAAACTTTGGTCTTCTCAGCATAGTGTTCAATATGCCTCGGAGTTCCCCCGACTATAATCAATAAAGCTTTCGGATGAAGGGTGTGGATCTTGGAGAACGATTCAACTAGAAGGTCGATCCCTTGATAGCTCTCAAGATTGCCTACGTAAAGAATCAGGGGATCTCTATCTCTGGCGGCTTCTCCGAAAAGTTCAAGCTTCTCGTTGCCCTTCGGGGTAACTGAATCCTTGGGTAATAACGATACGTCACGTAAGAGTACCGTAGCCACTGAACCGTGACTTGCCGCGATAACCTGCAGGGCATCGCATACCGGAGCAACGGCGATACTTCCCCGTACCGCCAATCGTTCAAGCGACTGAAGTATTGAGAGTACTGGCTTGCACCACCACCAACGCTCCGTAAGCTGCAGCGCGAGCGATGAATCCATGTCGTAGATGTATGGGATTCTAAAGATCTTCTTGGCGATCCAGGCAAAAAATACAGACTCCTCAACCGCGTGAATTACATCGTACTGATTTGCCCGTGATCTAATTAGTAACGACATGAAATGGAAAAACATAAAGACATCGCAGGCCAATTTTCTGCAGGATATGCCAGGTCTGACGCCCCTTAAAAACGCAGGGGTTTTGGCCCTAATAATATTTACACCCGCGATCTCTATGTCAGTACCTTCATTATAAACGAGCAGGTCAACCTTTGGAGACTCTCCGTCGATCGATGGAAGCTGTCGCGCTAGGGATTCAACAGCTAGTTTAACCGCTATCGGTGTCCCTCGTTCCTGAAAGAATGGCTGTGGCGCGACTACGAGAACTTTCATCGTGACTAACGTCTCCCAAGCACTCTGTTGCGAATACTGGCCCAAGAATCGCGCACAACAAATCTAAGAGACCGGCGATAGGAATTTAACCTTAATAGGAAGTATCCAAAGTTCGATAAGGTTAATTTCAGAACTAAGCCGCGTAGACGTGGTAAGTGACAGAAGATGTGAGTAAACATATGAATCTCTGTCTTTACAAACTGCTTTCCTGATTGACTTGGGAAACGAAATCCGTGTGGTCCGTAAGCGGGAATAGGTTTGCCCTGCCTGCGAAGAGTCTCGATCACTCGGAAGGCGCGCCACCGTTTCTCCGTGCTCATCATCCTGTTGCAGGCTAATGCTTCCCTTCTGGTGACTAGCTCATTAACTACACCACCAGCTTTCTGGCACGCCTCCATCGCTTCCTTACCACGCTGAGAGCGCACTAAAGCAAAGCTCCACCCCTTATAAAAATCAACGCCAGAATGAGGAGGGGCCATCCAGGGATCTCCTATGGCGATATCCGCGAACTCGGCGCTAGCGTCAAAACAAGTTAGACAACGTGACGGAGTGTAGAGACGATAAACTATGTTGATTACCTCCATTGACGACGGGCGATATCCCCGTTTATCGCCGAAGTAAACTGGGTATAGCGATCCATCATTCATCTCTAAGTGAGGTGTTCCGGGGTGTTTGCCAACTCGTGAGATGTAGCGCTTGGCTTGGTTGACTTTATCGCCAAGGCTCCCCCAGATAATCTTTAACGCTTCGTGTTCCACGGCGGCGTGACAAAATAGACCCAAAGTAAGTACAACGCGATCTTTTAATCTTTGGTCGAGCTTAGCCGCCTTTATGAAGCCGTGGATCTGACACGGTAAGCCAACGAGCGCGTAGCGACCAGGGATCTCGCGGATCTCGTTAAATACAGAGTTAGTTGGACAGATAGCGTACTTAGATTTCATCGACGCCAGGATCTCTTCGGGTGTTCTAGCGACGATCGGCATACCTTTCCATAGCTGCTCAGGATCGGAAACGATTACTATCGCGCCGTCGATCGCGCCACGCTTCATCTGCTCTAGTAGGATAGCCGTTACTAAACCTCCGCTAGTGGAGTGTTCGCGTATAAATGGGTCTGTAGCGTAAGAGAGATAAGATTGATCAAAGTTGCCGTGTGTCGATGTGAGATCTACCTCGGTGTCGTAGCTATCTTTATAGGCTTGCTTGATGTCAAACTCATCACCCGGGCAGACCTTAACGCATAGCTCGCAATCTGTGCAGGCTGATAGATTTTTAACTGATGGATAATCCTCGTTGTCTAGTCCCAAAACTCCTGTTGGGCAGATTCCGACGCACGAGCCGCATCGGTGACACAGTCCGCCGTCGATAATCTTGCCTAGGCTTCGTAGTGCGCGAGGCGTGGTGTCGTCTCGGTCACTGTTCCAATCTAGTGGTCTGACAAAAGCTCCATTTGACCTTAGTGTCGGTGTATTGTCTGAATTCTGTATTATTTTTAATGAGGCTTTTCCCTTCGTGGCATTCTCCGAGGATCGCGTCGAACCGGTCGCCTGATCGTTAGTTGTCATGTGCAATCCTTTCAAAGCGAATTAGCACTGGAGATCCGAAGAGCCTAGTTAAGCCGAGTGTTCTCGGAAGGGCTTCGAGAGCTTTGGATATCTTAGTGTTTTTTAAAGCACGGTGAATTCCCATCGGGAAAAAGAATTGTTTATAAATAGCTGTGACCTCAAATCCGTGCTTAGCGAACTCGCGTTTAAGTTCTGAGGTGGTAAAGATCCTGTATGTCCTGGTATTGCCTTCAATCAAAAGCTTAATCTTGAAAAGCAGAGGGGTTAAAAGATTAGAGCTTAGCCAGATCGGATAATCAAATATCACCCTAGTTTCCGCGACACGACACATCTCGGCGATTAATCTCGGCCAAGCGGTGCAGTGGCTCATAAGTCTCAGAGATACAACGGTATCAAATGAGCTATCCGAGAATGGCAGCTCGATTAAATTGCCAGATCTGAAAGAGATCTGAGCCGTAGCCAGTTGCTGACTCAGAAAATCAGCGCATTCAGGCGAGCTTCCGAAGATCGTAACTGATTTTCCTGCGTTAGCGAGGGGCAATGCCGATTGGCCGTGTCCGCCTCCGATGTCGAGAACTGACTCCGCCTCTCTTGATACCATAGATAGTAGGGCACGCTCCTGAACTTCGAGAAACCAGGCGCCGATATCGCCGGAGAATCGTTTGGCGTATTCGGGGCTTGATGAATGAAGATCCGCGTCCTCCAAAATCTCCCCGGATTTAATTTCTCTCGCTAACGACATGAAGTACCCCTAAAGCCCTGGAAGTATAAAAGATAATTGAAAAAATGTCATAGCTGCTCAGGCGTGCCGCTGGGTTTTTACGAAATCTAGCAGCTTCGGCATTTTATCTAATAAATTCAGATATATCTATCCTCTTTGATTTGATTGGCTCTTAAGCCTCTGTGCGCCTCAGGATAATTCCTAAAGCTTAAAGCCAAGAGTGTCGACAATACCTCTAGGGCGAGGTGTGTCGCGTGATGGGCTGCCTGCCTTTTGGTCAATCAACGGATTTGAGAGGTTCAAAGGAGAAGTTATGGAGTTTCCGACCGAGATTATTGGGGACAAGGGGTACATCATTGTTACAGGAGACCTCGACAGCGAGGTGGCGGGAGAGGCGCTTAGAACAGCTTTCAATCACATGTACGAGCAAGGTAAACGCACGATCGTGCTAGACCTATCTGGCGCGCAGATAATAAATAGTTACGGGATCGGCAAGGTGCTTAGTTGCTATCAGCAACTAAAAGCACAGCGCGGAGTCTTAATGGTGAAGCCACTTGATGGATTTATTAAGGAGACGTTTGAGTTGTTGATGCTTGATAAGCTTCTTCCAGTGGACAAGTAGGAACTGGGGTGAAGCACGAGTAAGGCACCGCTTGATATTAGATTTTTAGGAAAGGCATGATACCAGTTCAACCATCTATCCTTCTGGCCGACTCGGATGAGCGTCGAAGGGAGACCTTGAGCTCTTTCTGTAAAAAGAAGGGGTGGGGATGTCGCGCTGTGTCGGACGTTACACAATTCCAGAGCTATCTTCAAAATGAGTCCTTCGATTTGGTAATAGCGGATGCTGATATGCCTGGATTGAGTCCGATGATTCTGATTGGACAGGCATCTAGAAAGAGACCCTCGCAATCATTGCTTGTGGTCAGCGATTCCTCGAATAAGGAGTATGACCTAAGAATGTTTCGAGGTGCGTCAGCTGACGTGATCGCCGAGCCGGTAGATCTCACCTGGCTAGAGAGTTGTGTTGAGCAGGCAGTAAGCTCGAAAAGACAGGAGGAACGCGAGCAGTTAGCGTACTCATTTGTTGTAAGTGAAAGAACCGAGATGATCTTCTCGTGTAAGGAATTAGGTCAAGCTCAGGCGATCGCGCTGCCGATCGTGGGAAGGCTTTTAGCCGCGAAGAGATTGAGTGAGACTGACGCGCTAAAAATCCGTGTCGCCGTTCAAGAAGCGATCTTAAACGCGTTTGAGCACGGGAATTTAGAATTGGATTCACGCTGGAAAGAGGAGAGTGTCGGAGACACAGACCGCTTTACAGCGGCGAGAAATGAGCGCCTGAGGGATCCAAGATACGCGAACCGAAAGGTGGCAATAACCAGTTGGTTTGATGGCGAAGCAATCCAGATAATAGTTAAGGACGAGGGGAAAGGCTTCTCTCGTGATGAAAAGAAAGATCCGGTAGCGCACGAATTGTCTCCATATGGAAGGGGGCTGACTTTAATGCGGAACGCTGTAGATCAAGTGGTTTTTAGTTGTGGGGGCTCCGAGGTTACTTTGACCAAAAAGGTCAGCAAGACTCGTAAACGTTAGGGATATATATGGCGCTTAAATTTAGAGTTAAAGGTTTAGCTGAGACATTCATCGACTCAATTACATGTCCAGGATGTGGCGTAGCTGGGTATGACGATCAATATTTCACGACTGAGTTCACTAGAGTAACCCTTGAAGGGATTATAGTCGTAGCTCAGTGCAAAGCTTGCAGTGAGATATTTGTCCCCGCCGCGCAGAGGTTGGGGGTGTTAAATTACTCTGCTCTATGCTCCGCTGTAGAGAAGGATAGCGTAGATAGTGGCAATCCGATCCTATCTGGTCTGAGCGCCGTGAGATTAAGCGCCGAGAAGCTCAACGCGGAGCGGAAAGGGTCTATGCACTAGGGACACGAGGCAGAAACCTCGCTTACGCGAGTTCTTTTGCTTGGTAACAGCGCTAATCGTGCCTACTTAGTAACGTCTTGAACTGTGAGGTTGTACTTCTGCAAGGCTCCCATGAAGCCTAACTTGTCGATCGTCCTGAGTACGCGTGTAGAAACCTTAACACGTAGAGACTTGCCGAGCTCAGGAACGAATATCTTCTTACTCTGAAGATTCGCCTCAAACTTGTGGTGAGTCTTGTTATTCGCGTGACTTACGCGATTACCGTTCTGATGTGTCACTCCTGATATAGCGCAACGACGTGCCATAAAAACTCACTCTCTAAATTTCGTTTAATTCGTCATCTTCACCCATGATCGCGGTCCCTTAAAGAGTGACCACGCTACCTCTGCTCTCATTTCTTGAGCGTTTTAGAGGCGTTGCAATAGGCGCGAATAAGGGGAGAGAATATAGTTACGCCGGCGGATTGTCAAACATGTCATTTGCAAAGAATATAAGATGGAAGTCAGATAAAAAGCACCAGCTATCTGATCCCCTAACTCACTAATAAAGTAACATATTCTTGAGTTTTGGAAGTTTCCCCTGGCCCTGCGTCTCAAAAACGGCAGTCCCCATGAAAGAGATGTCAGATAGTCCGTATCCGACCTTCGCGATAACTCGGTAGATATTCCCGCTGGCCTCCAGTTTAGATGCCATGGTTTGCGCCATGGTCGGGTAGCGCGATTGGAAGCACATGTTAATGTCCTGCTGAATGCTGCGGTAGGGCCCTTGCATGTCCGGTCCTCGACATCTCTCCAATTCGATTCCCGCGTCCGCAGGAGCAGTTTGGTCTAGGCTGGCAATTGCTTGTAGCACAGGCGCCTTCGCGGCGTTTATATTCACTTTCGCTCGAGTCTCAATCGATATTAAAGGTAAAAGCTCCTGAACCCGCTTTGGGGTGAATCCAGGTATAAGAAGCAGCTCTTCTGGAGAATCAAGGACCTCTTGATTGCGAAACTTTTCACCTAAAGGAAGTTCGGATTCAATCCCTTGAGAGTTTTGCATTTGGAAGCTTTGCTCGTCTCTATCAAGATAATCGACCAGGTTAGCTACCATTTCCGAAGCAGTGCAAAAAGACGGCCGCTTCAATTGGCAACGGGCGGCTATATCTGTGCGTTGCTCGTTATCAAATCCAAGTGCCTGAAAGAGGTTTAATAGTATAGTTGCCCAGTCTTGCGAAACTGATCCGTTTGACACGAGAGAGAGGATTGGAATCCTGCCTTTCTCCGAGAGAATCACCATCTCTACAGAAGCGTTGGGTTCCCCCATATCGAGATAGCCAGCAGGTATCTGATTGCGGCTACTGAACATCATCCACGCGTCTTTTGTTGGCTCATCAACCGGCGATTGGTCGTTCTTGATTAAAACTCGAGCCAAATTAAACGCCGACTTGAGGACGTACTCGGCCTTAATACGCTGCTCAGCGGCGCGATTTATGCGCATCGAGATGAATGTCGATTCAGTGAGTGACATTAAAAGCGCGGAGGTTATAGCAATCATCACGATCACCATTAAGAGGGCGACGCCGCGCTGGTTTGAATTTGTACGGTGTTTCATTATGGACCATTTTAGGTTGGCTGAGGCTGGTCTGCAAGGCAAAGAACATGAGCCAAACGTCCCATATTGGGTGATCTAGGCCAGGGTCTCACCTTTTTCACTAAGATTACCCCTTTTATCGCTTGTTTTTTGTGATTCGCCGTCATAACTACTTATCAGCATCTAAAGTCGTTGATGTTGGTACCTCACCGAATCATCGATTTAAATCTTTACTCTCTTCTAGGTGACGAATAATGCTCAGTCAGATGTTAGTCGCGATTCTAGAGGATGATGTTTTGATTTCGGAGGTGCTGGGCGAGCTACTCGCTAACAGTGGAATCGAGGTTCGAACATATACTTCTACAGATAGCGCTTTCGCTGAGTGTTCGGGGAGGCCACCTGATATATTGATAGCTGATTGGTGTGTGCCAGGAGACATCTCGACAGCAAGGCTCGTAGCGTACCTTCGAGCGTTAAATCCGCAGATGCGGGTGGTTTTTACATCAGGACAGAAAACCGATGAGCTTGCGAATCTTGTTGCGACTAATCCTTTAGCTTCTTTTATTCCGAAGCCGATTTCTTTTGAGGCTTTGGTGGAGGTAATTAAATTGGTTCGCGACCATCCTCTTGGGGGTTTGTCAGATTACGCTACGGTGTGAAATTTTGTCTCGCGTGTGGGGTTAATCATACAGGCAATTAACAAGGGAGCTTTAGACTAATTCTTGTAATGAGACTGTTATTTGAAGGAAGGCTCTTATGTCATACCATAACTTAAAATCCCTCTTGGATTCGCAGCTTCAAGAGCTGTATGCCGCCGAGCTGCATTTATCCAAGGAGCTCAAGATGCTTTTTGAGTTGGCGGTCTCAAAGGAGTTTCAGTCGCAGTTGATGAGGCATTCGCGGGAAACTCAGAATCATGTGGAGGTTTTGGGTGAGCTTTTAGAGAAGAGAAAGATCGGCGTCCACGAGACACGTTGTAAAGTGATGGATGCTCTCCTAAGGCGAGCAAGCGAGGTCGCTCAAAGTCGGGGTGATGACAGACTTTTAGATTTGGCGCTCATTTTTATAATGCGCAAAATAGAGAGCTATGAGCAGGGAGCCTATGAGGATGCCAAGACGGTTGCGGAAGCGCTCAATGAAACAGAGGTCATAAGTGTTCTGGAGCGACACATACTTGAAGAGGGGCAACAGGAGAGGAGTTGGACGGTACTCGGAGAGGATATGGTCGACTCCTTGGTCGCTTCAGCTGTTTCCACGAAAGGAATCAAAGTAGAGCAGGGGGAGAAGGGGGTAGAGTAGTGAGTAAAGGTAGTGATTATATCTCGCGAGTTCTAAGTAACCTCACATCCGGTGAGCAGCTTCATAACACATCATACAAGGGTGCCTTTCTAGCCGCGGCACTGGCGATAATAAAGGACGTAGAGTCACCAATGAAGGAGAGTGCTTTAGTGAGCCTGGCGGCTTTGGAGATCGGTGAATTTGAACCAGCTTGGTGTCGCAAAAAGAAGGCCGCTTGAACCGTCTCGTTTCCCGTTAATAGCGGTAAAATCCCCGTCCTGTCTTTTTACCAAACCAGCCCGCCTCAACGTATTTAACTAGAAGTGGACAAGGTCTGTATTTATCTTCGCCTAGCTCCCTGTGAAGGAGCTGCAGGATATACAGTAAGGTGTCGAGTCCAACGAAATCGGCCAGCGTTAGCGGCCCCATCGGCTGATTAGTTCCAAGTTTCATCGCGGTATCGATATCCTCAGGTTTAACGCCTTCCTGGACCAGGAAGATCGCCTCATTTATCATCGGGCAGAGGATTCTGTTTACGATAAATCCAGGTGTATCAATCGCTAGAACGGTTGTCTTTTCGATCTTGGCGCAGAACTCCTGTATCATCGCGTAAGTTTCATCGTTGGTTTGTAGGCCGCGGATAAGTTCCACCAGTTTCATCACTGGAACCGGATTCATAAAGTGAACCCCGATTACTTTCTCTGGCCTCTTGGTTGCAGCGGCGATGCGAGTGATCGATATGGATGATGTATTAGAAGCCAGGACTGCTCCGGGCTTCACTATGGGGTCTAGCTGCTTAAAGAGGTCAGCCTTATGCTCAAAGTTCTCAATTATAGCCTCTATGACCAGGTCGCAGTCAGAGAAATCTTTAAGGGAGTTAGCGGTCGCGAGTCTGTTAATAGTAGCAGAGGCGCTCTCGGAAGTTATTTTACCCTTTTGTGAGGCCTGGTTTAACCTATTATGGATCCCCTCAACTCCCTTAGAGAGGGCCGCGGTTTGAGCATCAAATAGAAGAGTGGAAAAGCCGCTCGAGGCGATTACCTGGGCGATTCCAGCTCCCATTTGCCCCGCCCCGATTACACCAATTTTGCTGAACATTTTAAGACTCCCTCAAACATCGGATAAATCTGGAGATATTGTTCGCACATTAGGTGAGATACGGCCAGGAGTTTTTTTGTTTCGCGGAGTGTGGCATGGCGAAAAAAAAGTGCCGGCATTGTTTGAACTTTCTGTTCGACCTGTGGCAAGCTACTGCTACTATCAGTTCTCAGTGTCTTTAAATATCCACGATATAACTATGAAAACTTTATTTGCTCGTGACCTGGCGATCGATTTGGGTACCGCTAACACCTTAATTTATGAAAAGGGGAGAGGGATAGTACTTAATGAGCCCTCGATGGTGGCGCTGAAGGAGATCAACGGCAAACGCGAGGCCGTCGCCTATGGAGCTGAAGCTAAGGCGATGCTTGGAAAGACTCCTGAAGGAGTTGAGGTAATAAGACCTGTCCGCACCGGGGTGATCGCTGATTTTGAGGTAGCCAGTCTGATGTTGCGGCACTTTATATCGCGGGTACGTTCTTCCTCGTTTGGGCTGATCAAGCCCAGGGTTATGGTTGGAGTGCCGTGCGGTATCACTGAGGTGGAGAAGAGAGCTATTCGCGAGGCGGTACAAGATCAAGCGCGTGAAGTGAGATTGATAGACGAGGCGATGGCGGCGGCGATCGGCTGCGACCTTCCTGTAACGGAGGCTACGGGTAGCCTTGTGATCGATATCGGCGGTGGGACCACCGATATCGCTGTGATTAGCTTGAAGGATGTCGTGTATTCGGTTTCTGTTCGTCAGGGCGGTGATGCTTTAGATGAGGCAATTATAAATTACATTCGCCGCAAACATCACCTGCTTATTGGGGAGGCAACGGCGGAGCAGATTAAGAAGTCGATTGGAACGGCGCATCCAGACTACGATGATGAGGCTATCGAGGTCCGAGGTAGGTCACTTACCCTTGGAGCGCCGACAAGTATGATGGTAACTGGCGGTGAGATTCGTGAGGCGATGAATGAAGTAATATCTCAGATTGTTTTAGCGGTAAGACAAGCGCTTGAAAATACGCCGCCCGAGTTGTCTGGTGATATAATCCACCGCGGAGTTGCTCTGGCTGGCGGTGGCGCTCTTGTTCGCGGGTTGGGCAAAAGACTCTCCGAGGAGCTTGAAATGGAAGTAACCGTACCAGCGGATCCCCTCGGAGTGGTTGCTCAAGGCGCCGGTCGGTGCCTCGACCACAGCGACGTTTTTAAGGATGTCTGGATCTAGATAGCCGCTGATTTCGGAGAAGCTCTCAAGAGCTTTAGGTCTCCAGTAACAAGAGCGACCACTCCTCCTATGGCGCTTGTTACGGTAACGGCTAATAACCAAAGGGCTCCAAAAGCGGCGGCCTGCTCGTTTGACACAAGAGCCGGCGCTGCCGTAAGGAAATAGATATACGAATTTTCGCGGACGCCAAGGCCGTTCCAGCTAATAGGGAGACTACTGGCGATATTGACGAGCGGAATTACAACAAAAAGAGTTGCTAGTGGTATTTGTGAGCCAACCGCGTTCGCCATTACAGCGTGCAGTAATATCTGCGTGCAGTGGAAGATTATCGATATACCAGTGATTATCGAGAGTGTTTTGTAGTCGCGTGGAAATATCTCGGCCACCTGTGACAATTTAGCAAAGACCTTATTGGTCTTTGGGAGCTGCCTAAGCACCGCAGGCCCTAAGACCCACGCGGAGATAAACCCGACAATGAGTCCGAGTAACGCCAGCAAGATCCAGCCTGGGACGCGGTCACTACCAAAGCACTGACTGGTAAAAAGGGCGATAACACTCAGCACAGTTAATCCGTGAATTCGGTCGGCTACCACAGCAGCTATTCCTTCGGTTTTCTTTGGAAGCCCGTCTGATATCAGGATTCCGCGAGCAACATCGCCTCCAACAGTTCCGAGGCCAGATCCGAAACAGTTAACAAACATGCCGATAAAGTAGGCCTTGAGGGCATGAGTATATGGGACGTTGATCCCGCCAGAGCGAGCGATCGTCCACCACTTAACAGAGCTCATTAATTGTCCCAAGGTATAGCCGGCGACTACGATCAGGGCAGTAATAGGGGAGATCTGGCTAAGAGTATTGATGAGCTTGTCGAAGGAAATGGAGAAGGCCACCACAGCAACCATGCCTGCTGTGATCGCTGCTTTGATTAGGGTCTTTGTACTCATATTATCGAAAGGCCTTTTGATAAGGAGGAGTATTCCAGATTTGGGTAGTTTTTCCAATACGGCTAGGTGCCGAATGGAGGAGGCTAAAATTAACTGAGTGGCGGAATCAGAGCTGAGTGTTAAACTGCTCTTATGGTAAGTGACCCCAAGAAAAAGGATATAACAGGCCCGCCGCGAGATAAAATGGAAGTCGGTTTGGCGCGTCATAAGAGGCCGGAGTCGTTTAAGTTGCCCCGATGGTTTGTTGAGTATGGCGGCTGGGGATTCGCTGCGCTTCTTCTGAGCGGATTTCTATTGGGGAGTTATTGGTATGCGGATTCACTCTTCTCAACGGTTGAAAAGAGAGATGATTTAACATCTCTAAGGGCGGTTGGGAGTCCGAAAAAGATATGGCAGCAGGGTTCCGGCACGTTGCTCAAGAGCATTAAGCTCAGGGTCAGTAACACTGGAGAACATGTGGCAAAGGGAGTGAGGATTTTTGCGGTTATCGGCACTAAGCGCTTTGCGTTTAGTGGAACGGATTCGATAGAGATCGGTAATAGTGAGATTTTTACCCTTGAGGCTGATATCGACGAGAAGCCGGGCCGGGAGTTGTTATTTGAGTATGAATGTAAGAACTGTGAAGGGGTAGGGAGACTTTGAGGCCTTTACTTCGCAATAAATCGGTGATTTTCGCGGATAGGTGACAAGGTAAGTAGGATTATCTATACTCGGGCAATACGGCCTGTTACCCAGACGGCCGTCAGTTAATTTTTTGCGGGGCGACCCACCTTCGCCAAGGCTACGGCGGGTCCGGGGGTGGTTGGTGCTGCGAAGTTTTTTTATGGGCCGACCCACCTTCGCCAAGGCTACGGCGGGCGAGTGGAAGGTTGGTGCTGCGAAGTTTTTTTATGGGCCGATAGCTCAGTCGGTAGAGCAACTGGCTTTTAACCAGTGGGTCGGCGGTTCGAATCCGCCTCGGCTCAGTTTTTCACCTATGCAAACTTTGCCAAAGGCAAAGATTTGCATGACGGCCAAGGGCTGGCGCCCCTGGACCCCGATTTTCTCCTATGCGAACTTTGCTAAAGCAAAGATTCGCATCACGGCCAAGGGCTGACGCCCCTGGACCCTGAGTTTCACCTATGCAAACTTTGCCAAAGGCAAAGATTTGCATGACGGCCAAGGGCTCTCGCCCCTGGACCCCGAGCTTCTCCTATGCGAATTTTGCTGAAACAAAGATTCGCATCACGGCACCCTGATTTGCTCTATTATTCTCAGCGAGATACATTCTTGGCATCTTTCTTTATTTGAATTAGGAGCGGTGGATATGTTTATCGGAATCGTCAAAGGACAGGGACTAATCACCGCGGTTACGGATAAGGTAAATCTTCGATCCTTTGAGATCTTGCTGCCAGATGGTGCTGAAGTTGGTCTTGAGATCGGCGCAAGTGTCAGCGTCGATGGAGTCTGTTTGACGGCAACCTCTATCGTGGGCCGAACTGCCACTTTTGACGTTATGGCGGAAACTTTGAATCGCTCAACGCTTGGGAGTTTTTCGGTCAAAGATAGAGTCAACATCGAGCGTGCGGCTAAGGACGGCGCGGAGATCGGTGGGCATCCTCTCTCAGGGCACGTTGACTGCGTATGTGAGGTAATCAAGGTAGATCTGCCGGAGAACAACTCGGTGTTAACGTTCCAAGTTCCAGCGCCTTTCATAGGATACATATTTTCCAAGGGCTATATCGGACTAAATGGAACTAGCCTCACTGTAAGTAATGTTGACAAGAAGCGCGGAACCTTTGAGGTGTGGCTTATACCTGAAACCCTCCGTCTCACTACATTCGGGGAGAAAAAGGTAGGGGATAAAATTAATCTTGAGATTGAACGAGGCACTCAGGTTGTGGTTGATACAGTGAGAGATTTCCTCGAGCAGCGCTTGGGGAAGATGCTTCCTAAATTGAAGGCATTACTCGAAGAGGATTAGTAGTTAAAATTAGGAGCTCATAAGGTGAGCAGAAATTCAGCTCTTCCTGAATACTGGCGTGAGGCTTGCAAGGCCCTTTCGAAACACGACCGTGTGATGCGTGATTTTATCGAGCAGTATCATGACGCAAGTCTGCGATCTCGTGGGTCAGCGTTCGAGACCCTCCTTCGTGCAATAGTGGGACAACAGATTTCAGTCAAAGCTGCTCAGTCGGTGTGGAATCGTTTTGAGGAGAGAGTTGGCAGTGTGTCAACAGATTCAGTTCTGGCGGTTTCCGCCGCTCAACTTCAACAGTGTGGACTATCACGTCAGAAAACCGAATACATAAGAGACCTCGCGCGTCATTTTGAGTCTGGAGCCATCAACCCGCGCAGATTTAAGACATTAGGGGACGAAGAGCTCATAGAGAGTCTTTTCGATGTCCGTGGAATCGGTCGTTGGACAGCGGAGATGTTTCTGATATTTCATCTACGGCGCCCGGATGTGTATCCGTTGCAGGATATAGGTTTAATCAGAGCAGTCGAGAAGCATTACCTAGCTGGCGAGAAAGCAGGAAAGGGTCAAGTCTCTGAAATTGGCGAGCGATGGCGTCCCTGGCGGACCGTGGCTACGTGGTATCTTTGGCGCAGCTTGGATCCTTTTCCGGTGGAGTATTAAAAACCTTAAAATCCGGCCCCTTGATCGCGTAGATTATTTGTAACTACTCACCGGATTTTTTGGTTCGTTGCTTTGCTCTGCAAAGCCACCCCTTAATAGAGGCTAACGTTATCGCGGCGGAATATGCTGAGTAGTTACGGCTATTTTAATTCCCCTCCGTCGGGTACGACGAGTGGGCTGATGTCAGGAAATACCAACGGCGTTAGGATTGTCCACGGGATTAAAACTTCCATGACTCCATGGGCATAAGCCGCGACCTGATACTCCTCGAAAAATATACGCATACCATCTCTTGTTAATACAAATTTATCAAAGGAATTTTCTAGAGGAGTCGTACCGCGCTCAATCCAGTCTATAACCGCCGCTTCCTCACCGTCGACGAGTAGCTGCTTGCGGAGTTCAGCGGTGACAAAATTGGAAATCCTCTTTAGCGCTGAATTAAATTGCGCCGGCGGAAAAACATCGCGCAGCGTTAAGAGCTTTGTGCTTCCTGTGATTAATACCGCGGTGCGAACAAAATGGCGTGGCTTTTCGAAGGGTAGATCCTCTTGAAAAATGTTTGACAGCGACATCATCATCGAAGATGTGGGATAGCACCGGGCATCATTTGACAAGGTAGCGACTGCCAGTTGATTTGATTCAGGCATGAACTCCCATGTTCTAAGCTGAGATAAAAATCTGCGACGCTCTCTCCTTAGTATCAATCTGATTGTGGGTCGTATCTGATTTTGATTAAGAGGCGTTTCGTCGAGCCTTGAGCAGTTCATAGAGGTGAGCCTTACTCGGTAGCGCATGCCCTTGGAGAGTCCCATATTGATCTTTCCTGTCGCGGAGACTCGAACTCTTGCATAGTGAGCAGACTCTTCCGAGCTGCTTTCCGAGACGCAAAAAAAAGAGAGCAAGATTGCGGTGATACGGAGATACCGTAAAGAAGGACAGGCTCGCCATGGGTGCTTCTTTTTAGCAGGAGTCTTTGTTGGCATCTTAGTCGCTATAATGAACAGAAACAAAAGTTATTTGTATCATTCCTTCAGATGATAGACTACTAAAAACTAATCTAGCTACTCACCGGATCTTTATCCATCTAGCCCGGCTGCACGCGTCAAAAATCATCTCCAAGTTAATAACCGGAACGGGGTGCCCGGAGCAGGTGGAACTCTTAGCTTCGCGCCACGCTGGAGTACAAATACAATAGCAGTAGACCGAATATGCAGACGACAATCATGACAGGGATCGCCTCAAGCGAGAAGCGCTGCGCTAGATAGCCACCGTATGCTGGTAGGAGGGCGCCTCCGATGTTGGCCGCCGCGACCTGGATCCCAATCGCGTTTGCCGCATGAGCAGCACCAACTCGCTGGGAAGTGCTGGAAACTAGGCCCGCAAATATGGGCGCCAGAGCAAAGCCAAGAAGGCATACCCCCGCAACGCCAACAAGCGGAATAGGGTTTAACCATAGGAGCACAGCACCGACCAGTGCAAGAGTCATCGAGCTGAGCATTAAAGAGTTGAGACTGAAGCGGTGCGCAAATAAGCCACCAAGTATCCTTCCTACTGTGAAGACACCCCAGAATCCACCGGCACAAATCCCAGCCATCTGTGGACTGATACCACGTCCTTCTGTTAGGAGGATGTATGTCCAATTCCCCATGGTAAATTCGGCTCCTGCATAGAGCAGGACAAGGAATACTCCCACGATAGTTTGCGGATGTAGCAGGCTCTCATAGATCGAGGTCTTATAGTCTATCAAGCTTCTGTCAGGTTCCAAGTTCCCACGCACGGTTTGAGGTGGGCCTTTCGCCGATCTCCATGTGGTACGGCTAAGCCAGAAGGCCCACGCTAGTATCAGCAGGATGATTCCAACAAACATGTAACCGGGGCGCCAGGAGTCGAATCGCGATAGACTTACAGTAATAATTATCGGACTCACAGTTGCCCCTAACCCAAACGCGGCGTGCAGCCACTGCATCTCGCTCTCTGTGTGCTCCGCTGCCAGGTAGGCGTTCAGTCCAGCGTCGATTATCCCGGCACCAAACCCCGATAACGCCGACATTCCAACGAACATAAGCCACGCGGGTGCCAGTGCATAGCCGAACATCGCGAGCGCGGAAGTAAGGCTACCGACGAGCAGGAGGGAGCAAATACCGAAACGACTAATTAGTCGGGCGATCAAGAAGCTCGCTATGGTATATCCCACTGTTGATGATACGAGTACTAGACCCATAGCATCTAGTTGAAGAGAGAACTCCGTGCGCATAGTTGGCCATGCAACGCCGAGTAGACTTGCGGGTAATCCGAGAGTGAGAAAGGCGGCGTAGGCCACTATTAAAGTCTTACTTTTGGAGCGGTCCATGTGCTGAGTTGACGTGAGTGGATTAGTTCTTCTAGTCGCCACTTTGCAGTGGCAGCGGCTTGTCAGGCGACTTAGGAGCGACCGGTATCGCTGACAGAGGGATGCCTCTAGGGAGAAGAATAGAGGGATCAATTAACTTTTCGCAAGCAACTGATACCTGCTGCCGAGTTGCTGTACGGAGTCAGAGTCCCTGCAGCCGGGCTACAGGGCTCGGCGGGATGAGACTCTGGAGCTCGGAACTGCCGAGGAAGCTCAAATGCGTCTGTGTGAGAGAGAAAAGAGAGAGCAAACCGCCGACCATAGATACACCTCGGCGCTGCGAATCAGAAGTCGCACTGCGGGATATGAGAGAACTCTAGCAGCCTACAACATTGGCTAGCTTCGGAAACGACGGGGGATACAGACCAGGTGGATACACGGCTGTTCTATCACCCATAATCCACTTGGCTCTGATCTTCCTAGCTTCCTTTCGTAGCCCCTTTAACTTTTTTATGTACTGAATTCTTAACGAGCGGTTATCCGAGAGGCAGCACGTCTTCCGGCCTTTCCTGTCCGGTCTATAAGATGTGTCGATCTTCTGCTGCTCTAGTCTTTGCCTTCCGATAACGGTCTTCTTCTCTCGTATTCGCTTCTCAGCAGCACGCTTCTCTAGGGTGCGGACGCGCTCTACAATTCTATCGTTAATTCGTTTCTGTTGCTCAGGATCTCTTATCCCGAACGCCTCCATCCACGCGTTTGGCTGGAGTGTAAATGTCTCAACCTCTGAAGAACCATCAAGGAGTCGCTGAGCTTCTTTTGTATAACCTCTTAAGTTATGGCTCTCTGGCTCAAGGCACCTGTAATGAGGGCGTCTAAACCTCTTCCAACTCTTTGTTGTCTCGCCATTTCTAAACATTTGCCAAGTCGAAAATCCTGGGTATTCCTCGATTGATGAAACGAGGTTGTCCTTTGCCGGGTTGCAGTAGGTATAAGATATGAGCGCTATCGCTTTAGATAGGGTCAGAACGCGTGGGCTATCGTATCCATCACACCACA
>JBIKWQ010000050.1:0-26107 GCA_044356215.1 Bdellovibrionota bacterium
AGAGGGGGGAATATAATTTAATCGTGGCCTGGCTGACTCTTTGGGTTATAACCTCTGTGATACTCTGTGTACCTCTGTGGTTTTATCCCTATCCGTAACATCTAGAATGGAACCGCAGAGGATCACAGAGGCTAGGATTAAAGGAGCATCTTTCGGAGCGCGGCGCTCCCGCGCCGCTTAGTGTGGGCTTGCCCTAGGCTTGGTTATCGCTATTCCCCCGTAACAGCTATTCATCGCTCCGTGGCCCCCTTACCTAAAAATAGCTTATTTGATGCAAACTCTATTTAGGGACTGACCAGATAGGTGCAGGATGGAGAGAAGGATTAGGAGAAAAACATGTAAAGCCTATTTAGGCATTGACCCCAGTCTCCTAGGTTAGCCCGATGAAATCTGTTATGCTGCTGGTCCTGCCCATATACGAAGCAAAGAAGGCTGCTTTTAGGGCATTAAACGATGAATTTTGGGACAGTTAAGGTTGTCGGAGTGTTAGAAGACAAGGGTGGTGACAATCGCGAAATAGGCGGCTTAGGGCAACCTGAGTCCGACATAAAATTACCACCCGCTTGCTCTGAATCTGTTTCTGATTCCATGTGGCCGGCGATACCTGACAAGTCGCTATCGAAAAATAGTATCTCTCCCGAATCACACCTGAAAACATCACCCACCGGCGGCCGATTCGAGATATCCACGACTTCAGAGTCCCACGCTCTCGAAGCACCTCCAACAAAAGCATTCTCTCCGGGTTACTTTTTACGAGATCTTACAGAGGCGATCGAGAGTGGTCTGAATCACTTAACTGCGATCTATAAAAAGATCCCTTTGACGCAGCCCCTAAAGAACGTGATAGCGGCTGCTACAGGTTTATCGCTTGCGGCGGCAGCCATCGCCGATCCCATTTTCGCTACAGGCGTCGCCGCTATATGTTTCTGGCAGGCCGCGCTCCGATTTGAGAAAAATAATCACGGCCGGGCGATAGCGCTAGTCGGAAGCACTTTTTATACCTTGCACATGTCAGCTCTTGGTTTTCATGATCTCGTCGTGTGCAACTTGTCAGGCAACGCGAGATCGATCATTCAATCAATGATCGCGGACGACAAATCAAAGGCACGTGTCTTAACAGCGACTCTCGGATTCGCCGGAACTGTAGGTGTATACTCGGCTATTACCGATATCTTCCCGCTCTTTTCCTTAAACAATGTACCACTTGTAAACCTAGGAATCGGCGCGCTCAGTGGAGCGTTTAGTCAGAAATACAGCTGGGCCAGCCGAGGTGTCGGTCTTACCGGTTGCCTATTATCTCTCTTTTATCACGCGCAAGTAACATGCTCTGCCACAGGATTTATCGCCACTGCCCTGTTCATCCCCGGCATCGCCTGGTCGATCTGGGCGTATGATATAGCAAAGAAAAAAGAGCTCCCGACTCAACAGTCAGCGACATAATGCGCAAAACCTAAAATATCCCACCTGCAAAGGATGACCCGCCACAAACGAGCGAAGCAAGTAGCAGTAAGTCGAAGTACGGCCCGCCATGAGCGAGCAAAGCGAGTCGAATGGACCCCCCGAACTCATCACTTCGAACGACGCGCTCTAAACCACCGCCCGATTCTTAATCCGCTCTTTAACAGAATCAAGCGCTATCGCCGCTAAGACAAGCACGCCAAATAATACACGTCTTAGATAAGGATCTACCGCCAACACAGTCAGGCCCGTACTGATAACAGATAACAAAAGAACACCGGGTATCAGATTTATAATCCTCCCCTTTCCTCCAGTCAGGCTTATCCCCGCTAAAACAGCGCCAGCAAAAGCCATAAAAACAGAATCGTCAGCGACCTCTGGAGAGTATGAAGCGCTGTATCCTGTAAACAGAAAACCTGCGAGTCCAGCGAACAAACCTGAGCCGATAAACGCGGCCGCCTGATAATTACGAGGTGTTACCCCCATAAGAAAAGCCGCCGCTGGATTGCTTCCCACCGCCCGAAAGCGCAGCCCCCATTTAGTGAGACTTATCGTTAAATGCGCTAACAAGAGACACGCCAAAAAGAATCCGATTGATAGCCAGCGGCTCTCACCTATCAACACATAAGCGGCTGGTAGGTCGATAACAACATCGTGATTTATGATTAGCTGCAGCCCATCAAAAACTAGAAACGTTCCTAGAGTGACTAGGAAAGCGTTCAGCCCAAGTCCACATACCAAGAACGCGTTTAGGCATCCGCACGCTGCGCCCACCAAAGCTGGAACGTCGCAACTCACGCACTTGGCCCCAATTCCAAATCTATTTCCCTAACGCTCACCGACAAAATAGTTTATAATCTCCCGATGCCACTCTCCCGAAACATCCCCATCGCCGCGTTAAGATCGTTTTTCGCGATGTTCATGCTGGCTATTCCGGTGCTTGTGCCGTATTGGCGCTCACTCGGATTAAGCATGCGCGAGACCCTTGAACTTCAGGCGCTGTTTGGCCTCTCTGTCGTACTCTTAGAGGTTCCCACCGGGTATATCGCCGACATTTTCGGCAGGAAGGTCTCCGTAGTAATTGGCGGCTTCATCGCCGGCTGCGCGTTCTCCTACTTGCCGTTTGCTACCACTTATTTCACCTTAGTGATCTTTGAAGTCACTATCGCGCTAGCCTTTACCCTAGTCTCAGGAGCCGAAGACGCTATCCTCTATGAATCGCTCCCTGTTGGGGGTGATAGGCGCAGGATTTTAGGCTCTTTTAAATTCTGGAGCTTGGCCGGCGAAACATGTTCAGCTCTGCTTGCGGGAGTTCTCGTTGTTTATTCGTTCGAGACGGTTTTATGGACTCAAGCGTTCACCGGATGGATTCCATTTATCTGCGCCCTATTTCTAGTTGAGCCGCCACGCCCAAAGATGAGGGAGAACACACACAGAGAGAGACTACTAGCCGTTGTGCGCCAGGTCTTTATCAATGACCCATTAACACGGCTTGTTTTTATCAACTACGTTATCTGGGCTCTATCTAGCTTCTGTGTCGTGTGGCTACAGCAGGAGTACTGGTTACAGCTCGGAGTTCCCCTCTCATACTTTGGAGCGATATGGGCGGGACTGGTGATGACATCAGCTATCTTTAGCAGGTTAGCACACCTGGTTGAGCATCTACTCGGCGCGGCGTGCACCCTAGCATTCATCGCTTTAGCGCCGGTAATTGGATACATCTGTATGGGATACGGCTCGCCTTCTGTGGGTCTCGCGGCGGGCCTATTGTTCTACTTTACAAGGGCGATGACCTACGTGGTCTATCAGGACGCCTTTAACTGGAGGATCCCATCAACCTATCGAGCGACCGCGAATTCTCTGCAGAGCCTCTGCTTTAGGCTAGTATTCGTGCCGATCGCGCCAATCATTGGACAGGTCACTGACGCCAAAGGTCTATCGACGGTCTTTACTGGATTGGCTATCGCTTTTACTGTGTGCGGAGTTGTTTTTTTGATACCTCTTATAAAGAGGCTTGAGGAGCTGCATGTTGAGGAGATACCGGTGGTGGGGGTGGGATAGCTGGATCCACCTAAAGCACGGTAGCAAGAACCTTAGGGAAGGCCGGCAAAACCCCTCCCTACTGCGAAAGCGGATCTTGAGCCGCTCTGCGAGTTTTCGAGATGGAAAAAAATCCTCAATGTATCGCAGTGGATACATCTCCGGCCTTCGCTAAAGCTACGGCCGGCGAGGCTTTTGTCGGACCAGACGTAGCCTTGGCGTAGTCTGGTGCGGTTTTTTCCCATCTCGAAAATCGAATATCAACTCAACCTCCACTTTCTCGCTACGGGTAGGTTTTGCCGGCCTTCCCTAGCCCTACTCAAAGCATCCCCAACAAAACAGCCGCCAAAACTAAAAGCGCCTTGAGTAGACACCATCTAGAACCGACAGATTCCGACAAAACAACATAGCTACCACCCGCCAAATCCCCTGACCAAAAAACACAAATATACCGCCCCATACAAGACTCAGGCTCATTAGCTGCTGCGGGGTCGTAGATGCACCAAAGTAAAAGACAGACGTCACCAGGGTAAGAGTTGGCGTGGCATACTGGATTAATCCGACCGCTTTCAGCGGAATAAGTCTCATCCCATGAGCTAAGAGAGCGCTTCGCGGGTTACATCCGCGACATCGATTACCTCATGGTCAAGCGCGACCTGTTTCACCGAACGCCGAGATGTCTCTATGAGGCACTTCTTGAGCGAGATGTGAAAGCGGCGGCGTAACCACTCCTACATCATCCGACCAAATCCAGACTCTATGCCTTTCCTGCGATTCCTTTTAGCTTCCTCTTTGCGGAGCTTCTCCTCTTCGCGTTTCTTCTCTCTTTCCTCGATCTTTTTCTTGCGCTCCTCTTGAGCTTTTTCGCGCTTCTCAATCTGCTCCTGGCGCCGCTTCTCAGCCAACTGCTTCTTGTCGAGAACAGGAACAGGTGTCGGGGTCATAACCTGCTCTCTATAACGCGGCGGCACCTGATTGACGCTCTCAACAAAGTGGATATTCCCAGAGGAGTCCATATACCTAAATTGCTGCGCTTCAACTCCGGATGAACAGAGCGATGAGGCGACAGCTATGAAGAGAGCTATGACGACAGTGCTGAGATTTAAATTGCGCATATTTATCTGTGATAAATCTAGGCTTTATTTAATGATACCACAATTTTCCGAGCCAATGTAACTGGCATCTTGCCTATCTTTGAGATCTCCTCAGGCGCGGCCTCGCCGATCTTATCTACAGTTTTAAAATGCCTGAGTAAGCGCCTCCGCATCTCAGGAGAAACCCCAGATACGGTATCAAGCCTAGTTTGAAAAACTCGTTTAGCCCTCTTTTCTCGGTGAAAAGTTATAACGAAACGGTGAACCTCATCCCTTATGCGGCTTAAGAATCTCGTTAGAGGAGCTCCTTCTTCAAGTAATAGTGACTCATCCCTTCCTGGAATAAACAGCCTTTCTGGTTTACGTGTTATATCCGCTGACATAACTTCGCTTTCAGTTCGCATCTTAGCTAATGCTACTATCTCTACCCCAAGCCCCAACTCATCACGCGCCTGGAGCGCCATCGAAAGCTGCCCCGCGCCACCATCGATCACAAGTAGGTCCGGCAGAGAATTCTCAGCGGCACCCCGCTTTAACCTCCTTGATACAACCTCGTAAATCGAGGAGAAATCGTTTGGCGCGTCGAAACGCTCAAGGTTGTATCTCCTGTACGAGCTTTTATCAGCCACACCATCA
Organism: Bdellovibrionota bacterium; assembly: GCA_044356215.1. Taxonomy (GTDB): domain Bacteria; phylum Bdellovibrionota_C; class UBA2361; order UBA2361; family OMII01; genus OMII01. The sequence continues at coordinate 5,229 of JBIKWQ010000050.1, forward strand.
AAGAAAACGACTACCGCCCCTACTGTGTCCGAGCCTTGGAAATTCGATATATCAACACACTCAACGCGCCTTGGGCTCTGTCTTAATCCCAAAGTGTCGCGGAGCGCCGCGGCTACTACATCCCACTCAGATTCCTTCGTACGGGAGCCCGCGAAGGCGTGGCGTGCGTTAAGCGCGGCCATATCAAGCAGCCTAGCCTTTGAGCCACGCTGCGCGTATACCACATCTACCTTACCTCCGCGCCTCGCGGCTAATCCAGCCTCTATCAGAGATGCGTTTGTCAACTCAAATGGCACGATTATTTCACACGGGATCTCACGCCCACCGTCGTAGAACTGCTGAACTACAGCTTCAATCAACTCCTCATCAGAAACCGCAACATCGTGCAGAATAAAAGGTTTGCTCTCAGATATTCGTCCATGCCTCACTAGCAGAACGCAGACTGCAGCGCTGTCGCCCTCTCGCACAAGCCCAAAGACATCTCGGTTTTCGCCCCTAAAAGTGATTAATGAATGTCCGGCCTGGAAGTTCTCTAAGATATCTATCCTATCACGCCAAGCTGCCGCCTCTTCAAATCTGAGATCTTCCGCGGCATGTTCCATCTTTTGAGTGAGCTTCTTAACGGTGCTGGCTGTTTTTCCCTCAATAATTGAGATCGCTTGTTTTAGGAGGTCGCGATACTCATCCTGAGCTACCGCCAAACAACACGGCGCGCAACACCGCTTAATCTGATACTCCAAGCAGGGGCGCTGTCGGTTGTATAGCACCGCATCGGAACACGTTCTAAGTGGAATCACCTTGCGAATCACCTCTAGTAGATTGCGTAGCTCTCCACTAAAGGCGAACGGCCCATAATAAGTCGCCCCATCATTCTCAGGGCGTCTAATCAGCTCAAGCCTCGGCCACTCCGCTCTCTCATCAACTCGTATCGAGAGGTAGCTCTTGTCGTCTTTCAATCGGATGTTGTAACGCGGCTTGTACTTAGTGATCAGATCGCGCTCTAGCAGAAAAGCCTGTTCCTCGCTCTGCGTAACGATAGTCTCAAATGACTCAACACGCCTTAGTAGAAACTCAATCTGATAACGACCATCACCACCTGTGAAGTACGTTTTAAGTCTAGCTTTGAGGCTCTTAGCTTTACCTACATATATCACTACCTGCGCGTTATCTCGCATCAGATACACTCCAGGCTCAACTGGGGCGTTAAGAGCCTGGAGACGTAGCAGCTCTATTCGATCATCGAAGGCTTGATCGTTCATATACGCGCGACCTTATCGACCCTAGCGTTTAAGCGATATCCTTGAATCGCCCGCTCTACAGAGACAAAAAAAGCATCGGCTGGATATACCTGAGCTTTAACAGACAAGACCGCGAAGCGTTGTCTTAATTCATGTGGCAGATCGCCTAACTTCACAGCGTCCTTAGCGGTGCATACAAAGAGAAGCTCTGGAAACCTCCCGAGGATCTCACGGATCTCAGCTTCACCGAATACATGATGATCCGGAAACACAAAGCGCTCACGAATAACAAATCCCAAACTATCAAGGGAACTAAAGAACCCATCAGGATTGCCGATCGCCGCTAAAGCGCAGATCTGACTCGGCGCAACATCCCTATCCCCTTCTAAAGTTCTGACCCCGTCCAAGCTCAAACTCGAACGGAAGACTGCTGCTGATTCAGGTAGCAGCGCCGAAACATTTGAATCAATCTCTTTTGTCTTACCGGCAGCATCGAGTGACCTAGATGAAAGCACAATAACTTGAGCTCTTTTAAGCGCTCTATCTCTACTCTCTCTAAACATCCCCAAAGGCAGAAGAGCTCCGCCACGGAAATCCTCAATCGCGCGCTCTGAACCCACAAAGACCGAGACTATATCGAGCACACGCGACAACGCTCTATGCTGGAAACCATCATCGAGGATCACTACGTTTATACTCTGGTCTTGCTCAATCAGTTTGATCCCCGCGACTCTCTTTCTAGCTATGAACACTGGAGTACCTGAGCGAGCCATTAATACAGGTTCATCTCCAACGTCTCGGTAAGCATCAGAAGCCTTAACCCTGTATGGGCCTTTGCGCGATCCTCCGTAGCCACGAGACAGGATTGCCGGAGTATATCCACGCTTACGAAGCTCATCAGCCAAGGCGAGACACAACGGTGTCTTGCCGTTTCCACCAGCCGTCACGTTTCCTACACTGATGACAGGAAGAGCACTCCGATAGCTTTTAAAGTATCCCTTATCGTAGAGAAAGCCACGAACAGTAACGATTACGCCGTATAAAAATGAGAGAATTCTCTTAATCAGCATCAGTAACTACTCACCGGATTTTTTGGATCGTCCCAGTCATTATATCGGCAAATGTCCTGTTTTCGCACTTCTTCTTTCTTGACACCCCCTGGTCGGTTCACTATTACCCACAAGTAGTAGCTGAGGGGAAGATGTGTGGGTAATAATCTTGGATTTAGCTAAGTCCTGCCAGGCAGGACTCCACATCTTTTATAGTTAACCTCCCCCCTCGTTTCTCTCGCCGCTCTCTTTGCACAAAAAGGGTCCGCCGAGGTTTAAACAAAGAGGCCAGCGAGAAGGGACAGAGGGGGATACCGACGACGCGGCTTATACCTTCCCCTCACTGGCCTAGTTGCGAAAACGCTGCTTAGGAGTAACGAATTGCTCATTTTTTCACAAAGAGTAAAAGAGATCGGCGAGCCGGGAAAGGGTTTTACCTACTTGTTGTACCGGACACTCTCTGTGAAGACTTATCTCCCAGGATGTGGGTAATAGTCAGGCCCGGTCCAGGGCGTCGCAGTGTTTTTGGTAAGTTGCTGAGACAATTAGTAAAATATTTTTTACCACAGAGGACGCAGAGGACACAGAGAAAACCCCATAATTACCCATAAAATAGCCGTTCTCTGTGTCCTCTGCGTCCTCTGTGGTGATAAAGAACTGCTACTCCCTACCCCGGTCGAGCTGCCTTTTGATAGTGAGTGGTTATTGCGGCAGAATATGCTGAGTAGTTACCAGCATAATTAGTCACAAGCCAACGCCTCGCCATGTCGGATCACCTCAAGTGCCCGGCCCGAAGCGCCTCGCTGACTCGCGAACACCGCGTACCCGGCCTGGCCAACTCTATGTAACTCAGGATCCCCCGCGCAAACTCGCTTTAAAAGAACCAGCAGCTCCGAGCTATCCTGAACCTCTATGATACCACCCCGTTCACGCATGAGCGAGACCGGCTCTCTAATCACCGACGAATACGGACCAACCACAACAGGTACTCGGTACATAGCGGGCTCGAACGGATTATGGCCACCTATATCCACCAATGTAGCCCCCACAAAGGCGAGGTCGCCTCCGGCATACGCCTCTTCAAGCACCCCAAAGGTATCTAACAGCAAGACATCATAATCACCTAACTCGGTGACAATCCCTGAGCTCCAACGCGCGGCTAAACGGCCAAGTGAAGCTATCTCACCCCAGAAGTAATCAAATCTCTCGGCATGGCGCGGCGCGATAATCACTTTGAATTTCAATCCCGAATCCCAAGCGCTCTTTAATGCTGGGAACCACACCTGCTCCTCGCCGTTTCTAAGGCTACCTAGCACAATTATAGGAGTCTCATTTTTAATTACCGGGAAAAACTTCTCCCGAGCGCGAGACCTAAAATCCTCTCCACTAAGTCGCGGCGATGAATCGTACTTTGTGTGACCGATAACGTGTAACGATTCCGGATCTATTCCAAGAGATAGAAACCTCTGACGCTGATCCTCGTCTGGTACAGAGATGCTGCAAAAATTATTTAGTAGCGGCGCAAACAAACCCTTAAAAGAACGGTAAGTCTTTAGAGTGTAATCAGAGATCCGACCATTAATTATATGGCACGGGACTCCCTGACGTAGCACTCCAGTGATCAAAGCTGGCCACAGCTCGGTCTCGCTTAGAACGAAGCGGCTGGCGCGTACCTGAGCCAGAGACCTCTTAGTTAACAGGGGTGTGTCGAGCGGCAACAACCGCGCCTGGTCGACAGCCCCACTTCCACGCTCTAACCCAGTTGGAGATGTAGCAGTCAGAAGAACCTTATCTGAACCTCTGGCGCTTCTAATCTCTCGGATAAAAGGTAACAAACCCTGAACCTCTCCCACCGACGCTCCGTGAAGCCACCAATCGACCTCGCCAACTGGCTTCCATGAACCGAATCTTTCACCGAATCTTCTGCGCCCTCGGGCTGACGCAAGCAATCCCACAGTCACTAATGGGACAGCGCAAGTCGTCGCCGCGCAGTACGCCGCGTATATCAGATTATTCTTAGCTATCCGACCAGTAACGGTCTGCCTTATCGGTAAGTTCATTCAAAGCACTCTGTATTCTAATACGAGCAGTCTCAAGCTCATCCCCCTCGGCAACGTAGATAGGCTCTCCAACAAGAAAGACCCCGCGCGAGAAGGGTTTCGGGATTATCATGCCATCCCAAGACCTAAGCTGCCACCTGCGATTAGTAGAGTACGCGCACAGGAGTATCGGGCTCCCAGTTTTAACCGCTGCTGTTACTACGCCCTCCTTTAGCTCGTGTCTTGGTCCCCTTGGGCCATCGGGAGTAAAACCGATATCGTGTCCCGATTTCACTAATTTGATTAACTCCAGGAGCGCGCGCAAGCCCCCGCGTGACGAGGAGCCTGCTACGGAGTGAATTCCAAGCAACCTAGTCGCCAGAGCGATAATTCGGCCATCTCCGTGTTGGCTGATTAGCATAAATGGAGGCTTAGCTCTCCTCCCACGCAGCATGAAATACACCTGCGGCATCATTAATAATCGTCCGTGCCAGAAAGTGATAATTGCTGGGTCAGAAACCTTAGCCGCATCGGGATGAATCTCCCGTGACCACCTAATTGAACGACCTATAAATGCCAGTAGCGCTGCGGCAAAGGAACCGATAAAAACGACTTTAATCTTTGACGCCGCGGATTTGAAGGACATACCGGTAAAGAATAGCGCGGAAGATGTAGGCCCGTCAAAACCAACAATTAGCGCAACGCGCCACAACGCTCCAACCTCCGGGCCCTGCTACAACTCGGGAATTAAGGAAATAGACAGCTCGTTCCCTGGCTTTGAGCTTCTTTGGTCCCCGCATAGCCACCATGATTCCGTTCTGTTGTTCGAGAAATACCTGCACAGCTGATGCCTCTATTGAGCCCACGTTTCGAACCTCGACATTAGCGTAGCGCACCTCGCGAGCCGATCTTGAGACTCGTTGTATAATGACCGGGGTCTTAGCTCGTAGCCGGGTTTTTTCAATCAGCGCGGGCCGCGGAGTCGCGGTCGCTTTAGCTAACCCCTTCCGCGGTGCGGCTATGGTGTTAGTGAGGTGGCCGAAAAGAGCTAAGGTAAATGAGAGGACTAGTATTGTGAATAGATAACGCATGTAGTGTTATCGGGAGAATGGGCGGTGGAGTTGCTGGGGAAATTACTTATCCTGCATCCCCCGAAGCCGTGAGTATTCTCCTCCCTTCCTCATCAGCTCATCGTGACTTCCCTGCTCGACTATCATTCCATCACTCATCACTACTATCGTGTCGGCATCTCTGATGGTCGATAGACGGTGCGCGATTACTAGAGTTGTTCTGCCCTTTACTAACTCCTCAATCGCCATCTGCACCTCGCGCTCAGCGCGAGTATCAAGTGACGCAGTCGCCTCATCAAGGATTAAGATCGGCGCGTTCTTAAGGATCGCCCTGGCAATGGCGAGACGTTGACGCTCTCCTCCTGAGAGGCTCATACCGCCTTCTCCAACTTGAGTCTCAAAACCTTCTGGCATCCGCTCAATAAAATCGACCGCGTAAGCTGCCTTAGCGGCCCTAAGAACCTCTTCTCTCGAAGCTTCCGGATTACCGTAAGCGATATTGTTGTAAACAGTGTCGTTAAAGAGAAATGTATGTTGCCCAACCATGGCGATAGCCGAGCGCAGATCGCTTAATCTGAGATCTTTTAGGTTAACTCCTCCAATCGTGACACTGCCACCCGTTGGATCAATAAAACGGGGGAGAAGATCAACTAAAGTGCTCTTTCCAGAACCAGAGAAACCAACAAGCGCCACAGTTTTTCCCTCTGGAATTACTAGGGACACATCCTTTAACGCTGAGACACTTCGCTCACCTGTAGAAGTAGACGGGTACTCAAATGAAACTCCTCGTAGCTCGATCGTTTTGCCAAGCCCTAGACCAACCGGTTTTTCTGGATCGAGGATAGTTGGCTTAGTATCAAGGATCTCAAAGATCCTCTGTGCCCCTGATAGCCCCTGCTGCACGGTCGCGTTTACGCGAGAGAGCTTTTTAAAAGGCTCGTACATCAGAAAAACCGAGACCAGAAACGCCATAAAGCCGCCGGCGGTTCTGGCTCCTGAGATTACTGAGTATCCTCCGTAAAGCAAGACTCCGGAGATAGCCAAGCTAGCCAAAATCTCATTGATCGGACCGGCGAACGCTCTGACGCGCTCTGATTTGATAAATGTCTGAGTAAGATCGTGATTCCCGCGTTCGAATCGGCGCTGCTCGAACTCCTCGCGGCAGAAGATCTTTACCACTCGGTGTCCCTGCATACTCTCCTGAAAGAGAGCTGAAAGTTGCCCGATGGCGTCTTGGCCACGCTTACTTAACTTGCGCATCTTTTTTCCTATCTTAGCGATTGGAAATCCTGCTAAGGGAAAGAACACGAAAGCGATCAGCGATAACGTTGGATCCAGATAGATACAAGAGCAGAGAAGCACGACCACCCGAATCGAATCGCGGATTACAGAAGCTGAGGAATCAGTGAGCAGTGTGCGGATCAAGAGCACATCAGAGGTAACTCGCGAAAGGATCTCCGCCGTTGAGTTCCTAATAAAAAAATCCGGCGATAGACTTAAGACATGCCGATTTACATCGTTACGGATATCTTGAGTTACCCTGTGACCAACAGCAGCCATCAGGAACTGTTGACCAAAATCACTCAGGCCACGAACTAGGGCGAAACCAACGATCACACCGGGAAGAATCCACAACATCGTCGCGTCACGATTTGTAAATATGTCGTCTAAGATACGCTTAACTAAAAACGGGACAACTCCATCGGTAGCGCCAAATACGATCATCATCGCTAGCGCCGCCCAAAAATACCTCTTATGAGGTTTCAGATATCCGAGAATTCTTCTGTACATCGATCCTTTTTAACCGCTCCTCTCGAGCGAACTTATCTTCTCAGCGCGATCTATGATCGCTACTTAGCTACCATCTCAAAAACACAACGCGCCACACGTTCAGAAACATCGAGCTCCCGCCATTCAGCCGGCGCTTCCGGGTCTGGCTCGCAGAGAGCCCTTTTAACTTCAGCGAGCCCCGCCACCATCTCCGAACGGGCCTGCTGGTCAAGCAGCAACAGCGAAACCTCCCGCGCGACATCCTCAGGCGAAAGAACGGTCTGCATCAGCTCCTTAACCGTACCTTTACGTATGATATTAACCGGCGAGTACTCTTTCAGCTTTACAAAGAGAGAAACTATCACCTTAGCCAGCGGGGTGCCACTGTAGACAGACACAAATGGGAGCCCAGCCAAGGCACCCTCTAGGTTGCACGTACCAGACTTTAATACCCCAACTTGCGCACGGCACATCGCCAAAAGCGCGTCCTCATGACTCCATCTTACCTCACCCAGCAGGTCTGCTGGTACTCGCTCTCCAATTATCTCCCTTACCCATGCTGCAGTGATATTAGGCGCTAGAACCACCACCGGTTTAAGCTCCGGGAATTTAGCTCTTATTAATCCGTAACCTTGAAGCATCGGAACAAGAAGACGCTCAACCTCGAATCGTCGACTTCCCGGAAGAAGAAGGAGATCTTGAGTCTGTGAACTGTAATTTCCCTCTACTTCCTGAGCTCGCTCGCCCAGTGGGTGACCTACATAAGTTACCCGTTCGTAACCGTGCTTGGCGTAGAAATCACTCTCAAAGGGAAAGATAGCGGCTACACGATCTACAAAACGAGCGATCTTTTTCACCCGACCCGATCGCCACGCCCAAACCTTAGGTGGAATAAAATAAAGCACCTTGACTCCGTGGCGCTTAGCTACCTTAGCAAGTCTTAGGTTGAAATCAGGATAATCAACCAGGATCAGGAGATCCGGACGCCACTCTTTAATAAGGTTTGAGAGGGTCTTAAATGATGAGAGGATCTTGCCGCCAGAGCGGAACAGCTCGAAGAAGCCCATTCCCGCGCCAGTTCGGTAACAATCTACATCGATTTTAACACCTGCATCCTCGCACAGCTTTCCCGCCATGCCACGGATCTCGGCGTTGGGCGCGCTAGCTTTAATTGCTCGGGCTACCCTAGCCAGATGCTGATCCCCAGAAACTTCACCCGCGCTTAATAATATCTTTATCGTCACGGGGTATTTCTACCCTACAATTGTGGGTGGGTAAACCTAATGCTCATTCTCTTTCTCCTGCACCCATCTCTTGATCCTCCCCCTACTCCTGTTCCCTCCTTATCCTTATCCCGCACTTGCACCTCTCTCCTCCTCTTCATCTACAGAGAGATAGGTGAACTAAGCAAATTAAAATCTCCGTGGCCCTCCGTGACCTCAATGTAGAGGATTAGGAGAAGGAAACCGGTGCAGGTGCAAGATGAGGATAAGGAGAAAGAGTAAGAGATGGGTGCGGGTGTAGGAGGACTCTTTTTTTCCGACGAGCAAAAGCACAACCAGTTGCACTTAGGGAAAAAGTCTACAGCGAGATCGCGGAGGCCACGGAGACATGAATGCGCATGAAACTGGCAAACTAGGACCTCCGTGGCTCTCCGTGACCTCGATGTAGATGCCTACCTCTTAGCCAACAGATCTCGTATCTCTATCAGAAGCTCCTGGTCCTTGCTCAAAGCGGGAGACGCTGCGGCCTCAACCTCCTTCTTCTTAATCAACAGACCCAGGAACTTGACGATCACAAAGAAGAGCGCCGCCGCGACGATGATGAAATTCACCACCTCGCCGATAAAGAGTCCGTATGGGATATCTTTACCATTCACGACTAGCTTCCACCCGAGATATCCCTGTTCGCCAGGAAGAATAGCTCCGATGATCGGCATGATTACGCTCTTAACGAGCGAATCAACTATCTTACCAAACGCACCGCCGATAATTACACCGACAGCCAGGTCTACTACGTTTCCTTTAAAGGCGAAGCCTTTGAACTCTTCTAAAAGGGAGACTGCCTTCTTTGATACATCCATTATATTCCCCTACTAGAGATTAACCTTTAGACCGGTGATCGTGTACACGTCATTGCGCTCACGACCCTCCGCAGGCTGATTTATGTAGTAATCACGAACTGAGAGAACCAAGTTAACCATCGAGCTAAGAGGAGCCTCGATTCCGATCTCAGCGTTCACGATGTAATCCGCTGAATCATCAAACGCTACTAGGTACTCTGCTGATTGATAGAACAACGCGGATTCGCTGATATTCCAGACAAATCTGTCAGCGATACGAGCAGCGGCGAAGTTATCATCCTCTCCACCTAACTTCTCCCAAACATAAGATGGACCGGCCTCCAAGCTTAGAGTGGTTACATCATTCTTTAAAAGGTATGCTCCTAAGTTAGGGCTCAAGATAACTCGGTAATCTAAGTTAGCGATCTCATCCCAAGCATACGAAGCGTTCGCGCCAGCGAAGAAAATGCTATCTAGCGTGTGCTTATAATCCCCCATTGCGCGCGCGTTCTGCTTAGTTACCTCACGCGATGAATTAACATCAGCGGCCGCGTTGCCATAGTTGTAATCAGCCTCAAAGCGCCAAGCCTCACCCTCATAGTCTCTCATCACCTTACCGTTTAGGTTTAATGACGCTGTCTTACTGTTACCATCTGTGTAGTTGTAGCCGGCGGTAATGAACTTATCCCAGATCGCTGGATCCTTAGGTGGAGCATCACATGATACTGGCGCTGCCTTCTTTGGCGCTCCCTCTAATCCCTTAGACGCAAAACCATTTGACTTATTAGCTGGCTGAGCAACAGCAGCCGTCGCGCTGATCAAAACAAGCGCTGTCCCTATAAATACAGAACGACCAAACTTCATTTACATCCTCCCTAACTAATTAAAATATCTCTGGCGTAAGCCTAAACAGTCGGGAGGCTTGTACCACATACATATATCATCGGGAAGCGCCATGACCGCTGACATGGTTAATAGTGGCTAACTACATGTTAGTAAGACCATATTCTTGCGAGATGGCGTTTTATCACGGTCGCCCTCGTAGCCGAGGATAGTTCTCGTAGCGGTCAGACCTTAATCGGCTAAGCTGCGCGAAGATCTCCTGCTCCTCTATCTTAAGAGCAAGAAGTGCCTGACGCACCATCTCTAACCCAACCTCCATCTGAGGTTGAACTATTTCCTCAACCTTTAGGCTGGCTAAGGTGTGAAGATCCTCGACCTCCTGTACGCGCACGATAACCGGAAGATCTGGCCGCATCTGCCTGACCTCATAGATCACTGAAGGAAGGATCTGATCATTGGTTGATGTAATAACTACGAGAGCGGACTGAGATACTGCCGCTGCCTCCAAGATGGCTTGTCTTGTAGCGTCCCCAAAAATGACCGGGACCTCCTCGTCTCTCAACTGCAAAGCTATCTTATAGTCAGACTCGATAACCACAAACGGGCGCTTTAGCGATGAGAGGACCTGAGCGACATAGCGTCCGACCACACCAGCTCCAATAATAACAACGTGTTCCTGGCGCGGCTCATTACTAGAATCCCACAAAACTACTGGGATTGATGACCCCTGAGATCCGAGAAGTTTTGAAACAAACGCACTTAAGCTAAAAAACATCGGGGTCGCTATCATCGACACGACAGTAACGGCGATCATCAATGAATAGCCACTACTGGATATGCCGCCTAGATCACGCCCGACATTTATAATTACGAAGGCAAACTCTCCGACCTGCGAGAGCCCCAGACCTATCAAAAGAGCGGATCTCGCGCCGTACCCAAAGAGCGTGGCGATTCCACCGATTAGCACCGCCTTAGCTAATACCAATGCTCCGAACAAAGCGAATATAAGTCCTAAATTGTCGAGAAAAAATCGCGGGTCGAACAACATACCGACTGACACGAAAAAGATCACCGCGAATAGATCTCGTAGATGCGAAACGTCACTGAGTGCCTGATGATTAAAATCGGTCTCACTAAGCAACATTCCAGCGACGAACGCTCCCAAAGCGAACGACAACTCCATCTCGTGAGAGATAAAGCCAGCTCCAAAAGCGAAGCCCAGGGTGGCCAGAAAGAACAACTCTCGAGAACCCTGATTAGCTATTACGGTAAAAAGCTTCGGTAGAACTCTCGTTCCTGCGAAATACATGCCAGCTAAAAACACAATTGATTTTCCGATTGCCCACGCGATCGACTGATAATCGATCTCTGCTTTGGCAAGTTGCGGGATGAGCAACATTAACGGAACAACAGCTAGATCTTGAGCTATCAGGATCGCCAGCATCGCTTTCCCCTCGCGGGAATCAAGCCCGTCGCGGGCAGCCAAGGTCTTGATTACAACCATCGTACTTGAAAGCGAGATAGCCCCACCTATCCACAAAGCATCGCTATCACTTAGCCCCGCAAAAATGGCGATCCAGTATCCAGCAATGGAGCAGAGCAATATCTGTAGGGGAGTAGCTATAAGGGTCAACCGAGCCAAGCGGCGCAATTCACCGAATGAGAATTCGAGACCGAGAGTAAAGAGAAGTAGCGCGACTCCAATCTCAGCAAGCATCTCGATCTCGTGAATGTTCTGAACAGTAAAACCGCCGGTATGGGGGCCAACTATCAACCCGGCTAATATATATCCACACGCTAGGGGCTGTCGTAAAACATGCGCCAACGCCCCTCCTATTAGAGCAGCGAGAACGATATAGATCAGATCGGTGGCGATTCCCATGATTTAAAACTAGGAGCTTGGTTTTATCTCCCATCCTCCACCAAGCGCCTTATAAAGCTGAACGATGGCCGAGAGGTAGCGTTGCTGAGTATTTGAACGCGCTAACTCCGCGCTAAATAATGACTCCTGTGTACTTAAAACCTCTAGGTATGAGGTTACTCCATCTGTATAACGACGCCTAGAAAGGTCATTCGCGCTACGCGCGGCAGTTACCTGAACCTCACGCACCTGATGCTCTTGATTAAATGTACGCACCGCTACCATAGCGTCCTCAACCTCACGAACAGCCTGCAGCACCGCGCCCTCATAGGTCTTAAGCGCTTGATCAGCCGCTGCTTCAGCCGCGTCAGTTCGTGACCAGCTCTTTCCCAGATCGATAATCGGACCAAGAAGATTTCCACCGAGGCTCCATGTTCTGCCGTCAGAGGTAAAAAGCTCTGTTGACTCTCGTGAATTAAGCCCGATTACACCTAAGAGATTAATCGATGGGAATTGTGTCGAACGAGCAACCCCGATCCGCATTACTGCCGCCCTGGCCTGCTCCTCGGCTGCTCTTACATCGGGGCGACGCTCAAGAAGCTCCGCTGGCGCTCCCGCTGGTATAACCTCTAGCGCCAATGGATTCGTGTCGGGAGCAGACCTACTTATACCATGAGGCACATGACCCAAAAGAACGCTAAGAGAGTTCTCTGTAAGCCTCTGCCCGCGACGTAGAACCACCAGCGCTGCCGCGGCCTCCTGCTCCTGGATCTGCGCCTGATTGAGATCTATCTTAGCTGTGTATCCCTGCTTAAAGCGCTCGTTAATCAGATTAGTGTTCGCCCGTCTACTCTTTAACGTGCGCTCAGCGATAATTATCTGTCGATCGAAATCCAAAAGCTGCAGGTAACTCGTGGCTACCTGAGAAACCAAAGATAGCGTGACAGCTTTATAGAATTCCTCGCTTGCTAAGAGCTCAGCTCGCGCCGCCTCAGTCGCGCTGGCGTATCGACCCCAGATATCGAGTTCAAAGCTTAGTCGTCCAAGGAGGCTGAATTCATTTCTTGGTGATAGACCTGGAAGCGATCCAAGCATCGAATCACTGATCCCAGTTCGAGATGCCCCACCAGCTAAATCTAATCTTGGAAATTGATCAGGCCTGGCAACACCAAGCAGAGCGCGCGACTCATCGATCCGTGCCATCGCTACCTGCAGATCGCGATTCTCTCTCAAAGAGGTCTCGATTAAAGCTTTTAATTTAGGATCTCTAAATAGCTCCCACCACTTCATGTTAGCCGCCGATGTAGAAGTCGCGGTATCTCGATATCCCGAAGCATCCAAAACCGCCGGGCGATTAAATCCAGGCTTTAAAAGACAACCACTACTGATAAGAGCTAGTGAAATAGAAGCTACGGTTCTTGTGAAGTGATTAAACCTAGATTCGGCAGTTGCGGGTCTGAAAATGGCGCATCTACGCAAAATCACTTCGGCTTTTGAATTTGCGGTGCTCACCCTGACGGTGCCAGGGTTGCGCCTCCGCAAATGCCAAAATCCTTTGTGCTTTTGCGCATCTGCACCATTTTCATCCACCTTAACTGCCGAATCTAGGTTAAAATACATATGGCTAAGATCTACTCAACAAACTTGGGCCAGAAAATATTGGAGTAGTATAGAATAGGACGAAGGGTTAGCCCATTGGGATTGTGGGGGAGAAAGGGCGAGACATCCAGCTCGTCCTCTTTCTCCTGCACCTATCTCCTGCTCCTCCCCCTCCTCTGGCTCCCTCCTTATCCAAATCCTGCACTTGCACCTATCTCCTCCTCTTCATCTGCAGAGCGATAGGTCAAATAAGCAAACTTAAATCTCCGTGGCCCTCCGCGTAGAGGATTAGGAGAAGGAAACCGGTGCAGGTGCAGGATGAAGAGAAGGATAAGGAGAAAAACATGTAAAGCCTATTTAGGGATTAACCCTTATTAAGTGATTGACTTATCCATCCTATTCAGCTTTCCCCTTCCCTCCTTCTACCAAACAACCTCTCTACCAACACAAACAACATAGGGACCAGAATCACACCCAATATCGTTGCCATTAACATCCCGCTAAAAACGGCCATTCCCATCACTTTTCGGCCCTCAGCTCCAGCTCCTTTGGCGATCACCAGAGGAACAACGCCTAATATAAACGCGAACGCGGTCATCAAGATCGGTCGAAATCTTAGCCTAGCCGCCTCAAGTGCCGCGTCTAAAACAGGTATACCTTCGTGCGCTTTCATACGCGCGAACTCAACGATTAAGATGGCATTCTTGGCCGACAAGCCAACTAACGTCAGGATCCCTATCTGCGCGAAGATATTATTTAGATACGAGGGACTGAACTGCCTACAGACCCAGATCCCAAGCAACGCCCCGAAAACGGCGCACGGAGTTCCAAGCAAGACACTTAGAGGAAGGGACCAACTTTCATACTGCGCGGCCAAAATTAAGAACACAAATAGCATTCCTAAAATAAACACAGCCGCCCCAGTTCCAGCCGCGCGCTCCTCTTGATACGACATCGCGTTCCAATCGTATCCGATATCAGATGGCAGAACCTCACGCGCCACTTCCTTAAGCGCCTGCAAAGTTTGCTGAGAGCTATATCCTGGCGCTGAACCTCCAATGAGTTCAGCGCTGCGGTAGAGATTAAACCTGTTGGTAAACTCTGGGCCATTAGTTGGTGATGTATCGACCAGAGTACCTAACGATACCATCTCGCCGTTTTTATTCCTTACGTAATAGCTTCTGATATCATCCGCGTTATCTCGGTACTGAGCGTCTGCTTGTAAGTAGACCTTGTACAAACGGCCGAAGCGATTAAAGTCATTTACATAACTGCCACCAAGGAAGGCCCCTAATGTGGCGTTAATATCACCAACCGAAACGCCAGCCGCTTGCGCCTTATCTTCATCAACCGCGGCGAAAAGCTGTGGAACCGACGCGCGGTAAAGAGTCGTTATTCCGCGTATCTCCGGGCGCTTCTGCGCCGCCTGGATAAAGGCGCGCGCGTTCTGCTCTAGGTATTCCGGTTTATTCCCGCCCCGGTCCTGCAACATCATGCTAAAACCACTTCCATTTCCAAGCCCTGGTATAGCTGGTGGTCCAAACGCCATCGCCATCCCCTCCTGGAATTCACTCATTAAACGTTTGTTTAACCGCTGTATGATACCAAACGAAGAGAGCGCCATACCTGGCCGCTCTGCCCAAGGTTTTAGCCAAACAAAGAAGAATGTAGTGTTTGATGACGAAGAAGATGTCAACAAACTAAAACCATCGATCGTTGTAACGCTCTCGACTCCAGGAGTATCCAGGATTATCTGCTCTACAGAACGTGACGCCTTTCCTGTTCGCTCTAACGATGCTGCATCGGGAAGTTGCATATTAGCTAACAGGTACCCCTGGTCTTCCTCGGGTATGAAACCACTAGGTAGTGATTTACCGCAGAGGTAAGTTCCAAATATTATCGCGGCGAAGAGAACAAGCCCGCGCAATAACTTTCGCGCCACAAACCCAGATATCCCAACATAAGCCCCGGTAGCTCTGTCAAAAGCCCGATTAAAACCACCGAAGAAACGCCCGAGCAATCCAGAACTTGGCTCGCTCTTCTTAAGTAACATCGCGCAGAGAGCTGGGGTTAGGGTCAAAGCCCCCAATGCTGAGAAAAGCACCGATACGGCGATCGTCACAGCGAACTGCTGATAGAAAAGACCCGATATTCCTCCCATGAACACAACCGGCACAAACACAGCGCAAAGAATAAGGGCGATCGCCGCCACGGGCCCTGCCACTTCCCGCATAGCTAAATTGGTCGCCTCGCGTGGCGTAGCGCCATGCTCCATATGATGCATGACCGCCTCAACCACTACGATCGCGTCATCAACAACGATACCGATCGCCAGCACCAATCCTAAAAGAGAGAGCACATTAACTGAAAACCCTAAGAGCGGAAAAACCGCGAAGGTAGCTATAAGCGACACCGGAACAACCAAGATAGGAATTAAGGTCGCGCGCCAGCTTTGTAAAAATAAAAATACAACGAGCACCACTAAGATTACGGCGTCCCTTAGCGTATGAACGATCTCATCGATACCCTCTGTCACCGCCTTGGTCGTGTCGAGCGAAACTACATACTCAACATCATCGGGGAAACGTGACTTTAGGTCATCAAGGGTAGCCCTCACTTTTTTGGCTACATCAAGAGCGTTAGAGCCTGGCACCTGATACAGCGCTAGCACCGCGGCGTCCGCGCCATTAAACCGAGCTGATGAATTGTAATACTGAGTACCCAGCTCGATGCGCGCGACATCTTTTAACCGGACGAGCGACCCTACGGTGGGATCGGCCTTAACAACTATCTCACCAAACTGTTCGCCTGATTCAAAACGATCCTTTGTGCGGAGAACGTACGAGAACTCAGTCCCCTGAGGCGCCGGCGCTCCTCCGATCTGTCCGGCAGGAGCCAGAACATTCTGTTGCTGAATAGCTTGCGAGACCTCATTAACCGTAACTCCAAGCTTCGCTAGTTGGTCTGGCTTTAGCCAGACACGCATGGCGTACTCGCTTCCGCCAAACTGCGTAACCTGACCGACACCACTAATTCGCGCCAAGCTATCTACAACGTTAATCGTCGCGTAGTTATTCAAAAAAGCGTTGTTGTAGGTTCCGTTAGGAGACCGCAGAGTGATAAGAAGTAGCGGGAATGAAAGCGACTTCTTAACGTTTACTCCAAGCCGTTTCACTGCGTCCGGCAGACTCGCCTGAGCCTGCGCTACTCGGTTCTGCACCAACACGTTCGCCATATCAAGGTCTGTTCCGACCTCAAAATCGATCCGGATCTGTGAAGTGCCGTCGTTAGCGTTAACACTTCGCATGTACAGCATGTTCTCAACGCCGTTAAGTTGCTGCTCTAGCGGCGTCGCTACTGATTGCTCTACCGCTAACGCATTAGCTCCCGGATAAGTGGCGTTAATTTGCACACCCGGAGGCACAACATTCGGATACTGCGAGATCGGCAATCCACGAAGGGTAACAAGCCCAAAGATCACCAAAACGATCGCCAAAACGATCGCCACCGTCGGACGACGTACAAAAAAGAACTCCTTTACACCAGTGTCGTGACTCGTTGACATCAAAGCTCTCCTTTTATCTATTAATTAGCGGCTACCTGCGGCGTAACCTTCATTCCGGAACGGAGCTTCTGAATACCCTCTGTTGCGATCTTTTCTCCATCGCTTAAACCATTCTCGATAACTTGAAACTCACCAGATGTGGGTCCAACTTGAACTAATCTCTGAGCGACGAACCCTTCACCATCAACAACAAAAACCTGATAGGTCCCCTGAACTTCCTTAACCGCCCGCTTCGGGATCAGAATTACATCGTGGCGCGTCTCAGCGATCGTCGTAATCTTAGCGAAGAGTCCCGGCCGCAGAAATTTACCCGGATTTGGGAACGCGGCTTCGACGGTGATCGACCCCGAAGCCACATCAACCCCGCGATCCACCTTAACCACCTCACCCTTCTCTGGGTGAACTGAACCATCAGCGAGGATCAAAGTAAGCTGCCTCTTCTTTTGCTCCTCCCCCTCCAGCCGCGCCAGATTGGCGAAATATAAGTACTCCTTCTCACTTAACGAGAACTGCGCGTGAATCGGCTCAAGCTTTGAGACGGTATTTAACACAATAGAATTAGGGATCGAACCAACGACCTCCCCTACTTTAACTTTTGAGATCCCGATCGTTCCACTTACCGGAGCTGTCACCTTGGTATATCCCAGCTCGATCTCCGCCGCTTCGACCTGTGCCTGTGCCGCCTGTACAGCACCATCAGCGACCCCTTTAGTCGCGTTCGCCATATCGAGCTCACGCTTACTGACAGCGTCGATCGCCGCTAGCGGCTTAATGCGCGCCAGATCCGCCTCGGCTTGAACTAATTTAGTTTTCGCCTCAGAGAGCTTACCCTTTGCTTGAGCGAGCTTCGCTAAAAACGGAGCCTGATCGATCGAGTAAAGAAGCTGTCCCTCCGTTACCTCTGTACCGTCGTCGAAATGCTGCTCTAACAAGGTCCCCTGGACCCGCGCTCTAACATCAGCATCGACAGATCCGACAGTGCGTCCAACGAACTCGCGCGAAAGCGGAAGATCTCGCCGTTTCACCTCAACTACCGGGATCACCGGCACCGCCGCCTGCTGCGTCGGTTTCTCCTTAGAGCAGGCAACTGCTGAAATAAACAAGAGCGCGATAAGCTGTGTGCGCACGATGCAATTCGCAGCACGATGAGAAATTTCCGAAAACTTCATAATATTGCCCCCATTATAGCGCTTAGTCTTTAGCTTTGTATCACAGAGGCTTGGTTCGGGGGAGGTTGTGTTTTTAAGGACAGGAATGAATATAATGAACTGCTTCTTCTAGGATAAAAGTATGAGCGGAAATCTTTAGCTCACGAAAAATAACACATACCGCCCTCTGGGCCTTACAATTCTCTTTATTCAGGCCTTAGCCAGGACAAAAGCTTTATGGAGCTGATTCGTAATCCCTTAAGCCATCCCACCGGTTCGACATCATTGCTCGGCGCCTGAATCGTCTCGTGCGGGAGCCGTGCCGGCACTTGACCGTCTGTTTCGACTGATTGCGCCTTTGTCACACGAATCGGCTCGGGCATTTCTCGCGCATAGGCCTCGGTTTGCTGTTCAAGTGGGGCTTGTGAAATGACATCAAGCGGACTCATGACCCTGCGCGCGCTCTCCTCGGCTACATGGGTGTAAATCATCGTTGTCTTAACATCATGGTGCCCCAAGAGCTCCTGCACCGTTCGAATATCTACTCCTCTGTTCAGCCAATGAGTCGCGGCGCTATGCCTGAAGGTGTGGCAGGTTACCTTTTTGGCGATTCCGGTTTTTTTTACCGCTTGCGACAGCGCACTTTGCATTATGTCGTTGTAGAGATGGTGGCGTCCGATACGCTTTGAACGCGGGTCTACTGACCTCTTGTGGGATGGAAAGACGTACTGCCAGCACCACTGTTTATTCGCATTCGGATACTTACGCTCCAGGGCATGTGGCAGGTATACCGCACCTAAGCCTTCTGCAAGGTCGAGCTCGTGCAGCTTCTTTGCGTATAGCAACTGCGCTTGTAAGGCATCTCGCAGACGTTTAGGAAGCGGAACGCTTCGATCCTTATGGCCCTTTCCATCCCGAATAATGATTATTCCAGTCGCGAAATCGATATCTTTTACTCGTAACTTCAGGGCCTCCGCGAGTCTCATTCCGGTTCCGTACATTAAGCTCGCAATTACTCGTTTTACTCCCTTTAGTTCGGTCAGTATAGAGGTCACTTCTTCTATGCTAAGCACCGCCGGAAGCGAAACTGGTCGTTTAGCCCACCGAATTCCTTCCAGCTTTCCCAGGTCAATCTGCAGCACCTCGCGGTACAGAAACACCAAGGAATTTAGCGCCTGGTTCTGCGTAGCTGCGGCTACATTTTCGGAATCGGCGAGATAAGAGAGGAACGCTGAAACGCACTGAGAGCTTAAGCTTGCAGGATGCCGTCCTCCATGAAAGTCGATGAATCTGAGAATCCAACCTATATACCCCTTTTCCGTGAAGTGACTCATGTGTCTCACTCGGATCACTTGACGGACGCGATCAACGAGGGAATTAACATCTTCAGTAATCTTAGTTGAGCTCAGATTCGCAACGACTGGCGATTTGTACGGTCCGTATTCCGATTGCTGTCGCCATCTGGCAAAAGCGGTAAGATCGCGGTCTCCGGGGACGAACCAGCGCTTTACCGCCTGATCCCAACGGGCTCCAAGCCTTTTAGCATCCTCCTTTTCAGCGAATGGTACCCGTAGGTATACCCGTTCCCGTGTCATATAATCCTCTCGATAACCCTAATGCTTCATTGTTTTCGCTCGTTCTCTGCTTGATGTCTCGATCTCACAGACCCGGCAAGAGATCATCGATGAATTTGGTAGAGAGTTGCGCCCTGGAACAGCAGAACTGCAGATCTACCCACGGATTCTAAGGGTAGATCTCCAGGTTCGCGATTAAAGCGTACCGGTAGATATCCAAGTCAACAAAGCCTAACAAGCTGAAAAGAGGCCACAACGCCTGCCTGCACAGCCACGAGATATGATGCGTTGTTTAAGATCTCCAGGTCGGGGTATACTACTGTGAGGAACTGGTGATTAATACTGTTCTGCATTTAGGTCACATTTTATGTCTGTAAGGCATAACTATATTCATATTAAAGTTTGGTAGGAATTCCTATGAACGATTTGACCCAAAGGGGTTCACGACCCCGGTTGACTCAGGAACAGATAGCAGAACGACTTGCGGCGGCTAGAGCGCGTGATCAAAGTCGCCAAGAAATTGAACCTGAAGTTAGAGCAGCGGAAGCCAGCTTTGCTGCTGACTTTATTGTTGGAGCTGTGCAAGCCTTGAAAAGGGGTGGCTTCCAACCCATTTTTCAAGCTCAAGGAATGGATCCTCGTCTGGAATATACGCACTTCAAGCTAGAGTCCTCTTTTCGAGGTCGGTTGGAAACTATTTGTAAACTTTTTGTCGGACCTGGATATGATCTGGATAGTCCTCCCCCAAACGCAGATCAAGTGTATGATTTGGTTGATCCGGTTTTTCGTCAACTCCGAGCTGAACGGAGAGAGCATTGCTCCAGTGTGTGCTTTAGCTGGGGACCAACAGATCGTTCATTCGAATTACGTGCACAAAGTTGACGATTGTGCAGAACAAACAAATGGAGCCGACGCTAAAGCGCGGCTCATTCGGACGTTGAACTAACCCGCTTGCGCGGAGGTTATGTTGAGAGAATTTGCAATCCTGCTGGTGACGGCGGGATTTTTTTATTCTGAAATCAACAGGTGTCGCAGTCCCAGCCCGTCCCCGACCACCCGAG
>JBIKWQ010000049.1:0-26107 GCA_044356215.1 Bdellovibrionota bacterium
AACGGCTACAGATACAGCGACGAATACACCGAGCGTAACTCCTAGTGATACGCCTACTAATACACCGACAAATACGCCGAGCAGTACTGCGACGGTAACACCAACGAGCACGCCAACCGATACAGCGACGAATACACCGAGCGCGACTCCTAGTGATACGCCAACTAATACACCGACAAATACGCCGAGCAGTACTGCGACGGTAACGCCAACAAGAACGGCTACAGATACAGCGACGAATACACCGAGCGCGACTCCTAGTGATACCCCTACGGATACTCCGACGGACACGCCAACAGATACGGCTACTATAACGCCAACGAACACGCCAACCGATACAGCGACGAATACACCGAGCGCAACCCCTAGTGATACGCCTACTAATACTCCGACAAGTACACCAACAAGTACTGCGACGATAACACCAACGAGCACGCCAACCGATACAGCGACGAATACACCGAGCGCGACTCCTAGTGATACCCCTACGGATACTCCGACGAATACGCCAACAGATACCGCGACTATAACGCCAACAAGAACGCCTACAGATACTCCAACAGACTCACCGAGCGCTACGCCTAGTGATGGGCCTACAGATACTCCGACGGATACACCTACTGAGACAGCTACAGTTACAGCGACTCATACCGGAACGATTGCGCCGACTGAGACGGCGATGGACACTCCTACTATCACGCCAACTAATACCCCAACGAATACTCAGACAGATTCACCTAGCGCGACACCTACAGATACTCCGACTGATACTCCAACAGATAGTCCGGCACCTACACCTTCCTTTACCCCGGTTGATACAGCGACCAGTACTCCGACCGACACCCCAACCGATACTCCGACCAGTTCACCTAGCGCCACGCCGAGTAGCACCCCAACAGATACTCCGACAGACACTTCAACGGAGACGCCGTCAGCGACTCCAACAGATACCGCCGCAAATAGTCATACCCCCACAGATACCCCAACCGCCACGCCAACAGATACACCAACCAGCACACCAACAGATACTCCAACCAATACCCCAACAGATACACCGACAGTGACTCCGACTGATTCACCAAGCGCTACTCCGACTGATACCCCGACAGTAACACCGACTAGTACTGAAACGCCGATTAGTACGGCCACGCCGACTCCAACTATAACGGCGACTCCCTCCGTGACACCAACGGCTACACCTACAGAGATAACGAGCCACATCTTAGGGGTAGTTAGAGTGGCGCTTACACCACTCTCAGGAGCTCCGGTGATGGTGGGCGCGTCGCGACTTGTTACTGACTCAGACGGCGAGTTCTCGATAACGATACCAAGAAGCAACGACGCGTCGATAAGCTCGGATCTGCAGGCCCTCCGTTTTGAGAGCTTTAACGGTGATCAGCGTGAAGTGTTGACGGGAACTGCTAATGAGATAGCGGCATTTATAGATCAGCGTGGTGGCAAGCTTGAGATCGCCGCCAAGCCTTTAGTGAGGCCGGAGGCGATCTGCCGATCCTTTAGTATAGCGGATGGCGGACCTGTTTTAAGATTTCCTTATTCAAACAGACAAAGCTCGGTATTAAGAGTTGATGCGGGAGAGATTAATTTACTTGGATCTGTCTCTGGGGTGCCGGAAGCAAGTGGAGATTTTCTGCCTACTGATGAGACGCTGCCGGACGGACACTTCGCGTTTGAGTGGCCGTTATCACACTTTCTCTGGAATCACAGTGATAGCACTGAGTATGTCTTCGCGAGCTGGAGGCTCCTGGGCCAAGAGGTTCTTCTTAATCAGCTTACAGCTAGCGTTCCGTTCTGTTTGGGCGAAGGTAGATACACTGAGTGTTATCGGGTCACAAGCGATATCGATTTGGAGCTAATCCGCCAGGCAGAGCAGAGTGTGAAAAAAATAACTGCCCTAGCCAGAAAAGCCAGCTTAAGGAGAAGGTGGCGGGTGCCGAATAGGTTGTCGCTTATGTGGAATCGGCAATCGGGTAGTAACTTAGCTTATATTAAAAATCTGATCTCATCACTGCCAAGGATTCGTTATATCTGCGCAAGTGGTCCCGTTCCCGATGGATGCGCGCGTTTTAACTATCCAAAGAGGGTGTTAGATCAATATTTCGGGGCGATGTCGGCGGGTAGGTTAAGAATTGATCTACCGGAGCTAGCGAGCGCCCATATCTTAGAGCGCAGAAAGTTTAGATCAAGCATGAGTAGATTAGGGGATAGTTATGTTGCTTGTCCGGATTAGCGGAAAGAGGAATTTAACAACGAGCACGGTGAGGGGAGCCATAGCGGTGCTCGTATTGCGCGGCTTCCCCTATTTTTCGTCGCCATACCTAAAACCTAAAAACAGCAGTTGCGGGTCCCAAAACGGCGCATCAGGCTAAAATC
This sequence comes from Bdellovibrionota bacterium, assembly GCA_044356215.1. GTDB lineage: Bacteria > Bdellovibrionota_C > UBA2361 > UBA2361 > OMII01 > OMII01. The sequence goes on from JBIKWQ010000049.1 coordinate 2,392, forward strand.
ACTGCGGCTTTTGAATTTTCGGTGCTCACCCTGACGGTGCCAGGGTTGCGCGCCGAAAATTTCAAAATCTCTTGTGCTTTTAACCAGCTGCACCATTTTCGTCCTCCTTAACTGCTGTTTTTAGGTTAAAACCTCGTGACAGCATTCTCAAAAACTCTTTAACTGGAATTACCTCTATCCCGCCGTCCTCCACAAACTGACGCTCGCCTTCGTATACCAATATGCGTCGTTTCATGCCGCGAAGATCCTTAATCGCGTTAAGTCCGCGGAGATGTTCTGGTCGAAGTCGCCCAGTAGATTTAATCTCTATGGCGGTGTAGGAATCACCTCGCGAAAGCAGAAGATCAACTTCAACCTCACCCGTTGACCAGTAATACAGGTCGTCAAATCTAATGAGTCCATAATCTCTCGCGGCTCTTATGGTTTGAACAATCAGCCCCTCTAGTAAATGCCCCCGCTCTTCGGCCGCAGGCACCGCAAGTTGATTCTTTGCCGCTCGAACAACGCCCGGGTCTATCCAGTAGAGCTTCGGGTGCCGCTTCTCTTTAACGCGAAGCCTTCCTTCAAAAGCAGGAAGTCGAAAAGCTAGTAACGTATCCTCAATGATCTCAAGGTACCCTTGCACAGTGGTCCGAGCCACTCCGGCATCTCTAGCGACTCCATCAACATTCATAACCTGGCCGTGAAAAAGCGCCGCTACCTGCAGGAAGCGCGCGAAACCTGGCAAGTTTCTTACTAACGCTTCTACCTGTATCTCCTCTCTAAGATACGATTGCACATAGCCACGTAGTTGCTCGGCCGGATTACGCGAAGCGACGATAAGCGGAAGCGAGCCATACTGAAGCGTCCGTGATATTTCGTACTCGTCACCCATCTCAACGGGAATAAGTGGATGCATATATTTCACGAGAGCCCTACCTCCCAGTAGATTGACCCCCGTTCTTCGAAGCTTGCGAGCGCTAGATCCCAATAAGGCGAACTTTAAGCCGAGATCCTCGATAGCTCGATGCACCTCGTTGAGCAGTGATGGGATCCGCTGGACTTCATCTATTACTACCCAGCTTCCCCGCCGCAGGCGCGCTATCATCTTTCTTAAAAGAGACGGATTAACGAGTAGCTCCTGGTACAGGCCTTCATCTAGTAGATTCACCAAGCATGCTTTTGGGAAGTTTCTCTTAACCCAAGAACTCTTGCCAGTTCCGCGCATTCCCAGAAGAAAGAAGCTTGATGATGGCTTCGCGAGGGCTCGGTCATATTGTCGTGATACCATGTCGGCGAATATGCCGCAAATTAGCCGGCATGTCTACGGTCTGTTTATATTATATCTTCTCCCCATCCATCTCTCCAGGCCTCGAGATACCAAAATCCCCAAGTATCGTCGGCGCTAGGTCCCATATAGCCGGCCTCTCTTTTTTCCAAGGCTTATTTGATAGCAGCATCCCCGGCACAACCGCCGGATCCATGCAGTGATCTGCGGACCAGAGATTCGTTCTATCGGCGACTAGCTCCTCTGGAACTTTTCCAAGCACTGTTTCATCAGAGCTCCTGTACCCGCGTTGATACCCCACGACTAGGTCTGGGGCTAAATCAACAAACGGCCCAGAGTAGAGTTTCTGAGAGTCGTAAACTTTTGTGATGATCGCCGCGCCATTTCGCGGGTCGTTCACGCTCGGGAGTCTCTCGGCTATATCTCTTGCTAACTTTGCGGTGTCCTCTGGTTTAACGGTGCCAAACTTATCGCGTCCCTCTACGTTGATATAGAGTCCGTTAATTCCAAGTCCATAGGCCTTGGTGCGAGACCAATCAACGTGCTCAAAGAACTCACCTTGGCCTATCTTTGAGGGATCTGTCAGAGCTAGGTACCCGTTGTTGTATAGCCAGGTGTTTAAGTTAAATTCCCGGGTAAAAGGGGCAAATCCGTGATCGCTTAGAGCATAGAGAGTTGTTCTTGAGTCGATCTTCTCCATGGCCCTGCCAAGGGCAAAGTCCATCCGCTGATAAAATCCTCTGATAGCGTTCTTAACATCGGCGCTCGCCTCAGGGCGATAAAGCGGATGGGTTGGATCCATCGTTCTAAGTAACATGTGGCAGTTCTGATCAATACTTGAGAAGTAGAAGAAGAAAACCCCTTCATTAAAACGCGCCAGTTCGTATTCGAACATGCGCATATTCTCATCAAGAACGATGTGAGCTTGAGTGAGGTATTCATCATCAGAGAGGATCCCTTCGCTAAGCGCCTTCTGATCAGCGGGGAAGCCTTGTGTGTAGAATCTACCCACTGCTTGTGAAAGCTCTCGCGAGTAGCCCGCGGGGCTACAGATAGGAAGTGATGGCTCTAGAGGATCTACATTTATCGGAGAGATGTAGATTTTAAGTCTAGGGTGCGCCTCTTTTACATAAATTCGCACCATCCCTGAAACAGAAGCGAACATCGGCATTAGAGGAAACGATACGGGGATCCACTCCGACCACTCTCCTTGCTTCAGGAGTACCTCGTGACCTGATATAGATATCTTAACTACAGGCTCGTAAGGATCTCGGCGGATAGTTATCTCTACAGTGCTCGGAGCGCGATCAGCTCTTAGCGCGTTCTTTGGACCTTCAAGGTTTGCTTTAAAGACGTGGTTTACCGCTGATACTTTGATTACCTTGGTTCCTGTCAGAGCTGCGCTATTCTCTACGGTTGAATCGGTGATGTAGGCGCAGGTCCCATAGGAGCCTAAAAGATCTGGAGTACCCATGCCACTAAGAGCGTTGACATCACTCGGTGCAACCGGGAAATTCGCTGGAATCTGCACGATTGTGCTTGGAATATCGCGCTCGGCTAATATGTTCCAGAATGCTGGACCTTTGCGCATCAACTCAACTCGCCCGGATCCTAGAGGAATAGTCCATGGACCAACTTTAACTTCCTTTGATGAGTCAAATGACCGAGAGGTCGACATGTATGGAGTAAATGTCGCGGGATCTCGGTGCACAAAGTCATAAATACCGTGCCCGCCGGGATTGCAGCCGGTAATAAAGCTAGACCAAGCCACCGGGCTATGCGGTGGCATGGTTGTCTGTAGCTCGCCAAACTGACCTGAGGCGATAAGTTTTTTAAAGTTAGGCATAACGCCTTCGGAGACAAAGCGCCTAACTAGCCCAGGATCCATGCCATCCATTCCCAGCACTAGGACTTTCGTTGAGATCTTCGGATTTCTAAGATACGGGAAGCCCGCGGAAGCCTTGCGATCGGTGAGCTTCATTCCGGAGAGAGTAGTAGCGGTCGCGGCACCCGCAAGAAGGCACTTGGAGCTATTAACAAGAAATTTACGGCGACTGATATCTTTGGCGCCTTCCGTTTTTCCTCTTTTGTCTCTATCGCTCATGCTGATGTTTCCAACCTTACTTAATCTGGCCCTCTATGTGGAAAACCTCAAAGACCTTTTCGTGAATGATAGGCCCGTGACCGAAATAGCCGTCCTCTCCGAAACACTCTCCGTGATCAGAGGTAACGATAATATGGGTGTTTTTAGGGACTTTTTCATAGAGCTTCTCAAAGAGCCGATCGAGATACTCTATATTGGAACGCTGCTTATCTTTTAAAGCAAGCATCTGATCCATGTTGAAAAAATCCTCTCCGGTCTTGCCTGTATCATCTCCCTGATTAGTCACCAAGTCGTCCATATGTTTAAAAACCCCGTGGACGCCGGATATGTGTGGCAGATGCTTACCACTCTCTCCTGGCAATGTGTATGGGTAGTGAGTCTCTCCTACGTTTAGCAGATAAAACGAAGGCTTTTCAGGATCGAATATTAACTGGTTGATCATCGCGTCAAAGTCGTTATGAGACTTCATTAGCTGATAACGATCGAAGTGATTGTTAATCGCGGTAGTTTGGTTAAGAACTGGCATCGAGACCAGTCCGTTAGTCGTGTATCCGTTCTCTTTTAAAAAGCCAGGGAGTGAAAGTTTCGGAACGAATCCTTTAAATGAGATATCAGGGATATTTAGTCGATCACTCCACTGAACGAAGTCCTTCTTGTATACCTCGGAGGCGAATACCCCTTTTGGTGAAGTGTGCGGAGATACCCCCATCATGTAAACGTGGTGCGAGGGAACAGTCCAAGTGGCGTATGTATAGCACCTCTTTACTTCACCAAGACGGGAGATGTTAGGGGTCTTAGCGGCGAGAAAAGTATCAAACCGGCAGCTATCGAGAACTATAAAGAGGAGGTTGTTTTTTTTCATGGTTTAAAACTCAAATTTCAATCCGCAAGATCCTGCTCGCCAAAAGACCCGAGGCTATTGAAACTATAGCAAACACAATAAGCCAGTGCAGCGATACCCCAGCCAGCCGATGTTCCTGCTCTGGATAGGTAATTGAGATCGATTGAACTAGAGATTTAAGCTCCGGCGCAACCGTCGCGCCTGGATAAAAAAATTGCCACCACGGTGAGGTGTGCGTTTCCACTGGGAGTATCTCCGGTTGTTTACCGATAAACACCTGTTTCTCCGCGGCTACACCATTAACTAATAGCTTTAAGCTATGAGAGTTTGAGTTTATTTCTTTAGGGGTGTTGATCCTCCAGGTAACAGAATTGGAGTCCAGATCTCTTAAAGGCGGGGTTATTGTAATCTCTGAGTTATTTGATGTTAGCTCGGTCTCAAATAGAGCCTCGTCGTTTTTGAAATTTACAGTCACCAAAGCGGGCTCGTTTAAACTAAGCGGACGAGCTCCGTAACGGAGATTCAATTGCGCTAAGATAACTAAGCTCGGTATTAAAAGGATAGCTAGAGGTGGTACAGCCAGCGCGAAGTATCGCGCTCCTCCCAAAAGCATTCCCGCCTGAGCCCTGAGCGACAGCGCTAAATCGTGCCGAAACAGAACTGACTCGTAGATCCCCGCTGTAATCCGTTTCTTTACTCGCTTAATGGCTCCTTGATTCGATACAAGGCCATATATATAGAGAAGCATGATCCCGGATATAACTGATACAGCTAAGAGCCCGTAAATAGCTGGCAATCCCGCAAGTGGTGCGAGTAGTAGCGAGAAGAGCTTCGTGACGATAGAGTTGAAAAGTTCCACGTAGAGCACTACTCCAGATATCCAAGCCCCGCTAGTTGATTCTTAATATCCTCAATCTGCTCAGGCGATGCTTCGCGCTTTGAGGTGCTAGAGATCGTTTCCTCACTTGCTTTAATCAGCACCCGCTCGGCAAATTCCTCAATAGATGAAGAGCCGGCTATCTCGGCGGCGATCTTTACCTTCTCAAAGGTCTGCTCTGAAATAGTGATCGAATTCCTCTTTTTAAACATAACACCTCACACAACAACCTCTCCCTCCATATACCTTGGGGGTTTTACCCCAAAGAGCGACAGCACCGTAGGGGCTAGGTCGGTTATATGCGGAGATCTCTTGGTTAGCTTCCTGTTAGTGAATAATACACCAGGGACAAGTTCCGGGTCGATGTGGTGATCGCCACTCCAGGCCTTTAAATTATCAGAGAAGACCTCTTGTTCGATTGTGCCAGTGATGGAGTCCCAACTAACCCGGTAACCAGGGTGGTATCCAACTATTAAGTCTGGGGCCTCATCTTTATAAAGCCCGCGATAAGAGGCCTGCGAGTCGTGCACTTTTTTAATGGCGCTCTCCCCATTCTCTGGATCTGTTAGTTGTTCTAGGGCTTGAATTATTTGCTGTTTAAGAGTCGCCACTTCGTGTGGTTCAACAATCCCGTTGGCCTCGCGCCCTTTTCGGTTTAAATAGATCCCAGATAGCCCGATAGCAAACGCCTTGGTGCGGGTCCAGTCAACGTCCTGAAAGTAATCGGCACCGACCTCTTTGTTGTCCTTTAGGTATAGGAAGCCGTTTTGTTTAAGCCAGGTATTTAAATTTATACACCGCCTAAATGAGGCGAAGCCGTGGTCGCTTAGGACAAAAAGATGGTCGTTAGGATTTAATCTCTCACGAGCTTGTCCAACAAGTTGGTCCATCTTGATATACATCTGACGGATCGTGTCGCCGAACCTCTCTTTATCCTCAAGCGGTGATGGGTGCCTGTCATCTATATAGCGCCAGAACATGTGTTGGATCCTATCGCTTGCGTCAAACACACAGGCGCAGAGACCTTCGCGAGTCTTTGAGAGCGCTTCAAAAAACATCTTCACGCGCTCGTCGTGAGTGAGGTAGGTCTGCTCGAGGAACCTAGCGTCATCAAGAGCTAGTTCGTTTCTTCCCCAAGTATCCTCCATCAGCCCTAGGGTGCCGTAGAGCCCGTGTTTCTTCGCGAGCCAGCCAGAGAAGATAGCTGGCTGAGAGATCGGAAGGGCGGGTTTCTCGGGGTGGATATTGATCGGAGAGATATAGAGAGAAAACTTATTATCTGAAGACGATCTTAAACAGAAACGAGCGATCCCATGGACCTTTGGTGTTCTCTCAGAGGAGAATGTAATCTCAACCCACGGTGAGAAGGTGTCCTTAGCTAACTGAATTGTTTTTGAGGCTATTGTAAGCTCTCCAATTCCAAGCTCTCGGTTAACCCTAAGTTTAAAGGGCATAACAGACGCGGTTATTCCATCTTTACCTGGCGGCCCAGAGATCTCACCACAGAGGAGATCTCCCTCCCTTAAAAACTCCCTGGAATCGCCGCCAGTCGCGCGCCCTGATTGGCCGTTGCCTTCAGTAAAATAGGTAAAGCTTCCTTGAGTTCCCTTTAGGTCGGGGGTGCACATAGCGGAGAGGATGTTTCCGTTAAATCTCTCTGGTGGATAAGAGATCGGTACTCTAATGATATTAGAGAAAACACCGTGCTCGCCTAAGATCTTCCAAAAAGCTTGGCTTTTGCGTGTTATAACAACAGAAGCGGTGGTCTTCTTAAACTTGATTCCGATAATTTTTCGAATCTTCTCAGAGGTTCGCGTCTCTGTTGAGGCTAACTGTGGCAGGCAGTGGCGCTTGTCGCGGGTGAGGAAATCAAAGATATTGTGTGCGCCAGGATTAACGCCAGTTTGAAAGCTTGACCAGGCTACTGGTGATAGAGCTGGTAGAGTTGTTCCTAATCTGGCGAAGCTCCCCTCTGCCTTAAGCGCTGAGAGATTCGGGAGCACCCCTTCAGCCATATAGCGCTCGGTAAGAGATGGCTCGAGACCATCTAGGCCAATTATAACAACTCTTTTGGCTCGAGCGCTTTTAGGGATCCCACGCCTAGTCGCTTTTCTAATGATCCATTGAAGGGGCCAGAAAAGCAGGGTTAGCAGAGCCATTCCAAGCGTTAGCACGAAGACTAGCGTAGAGCCTAGAAAGGCGAATCCGGCACCTGGACCGATGTAGGCGTGAGCTAGCGACGGCCAGCAGCAAAAAAAGATAGCACCAAGTCCTACTAGTTTTGAGCTACTGCAGATATCCGAGTGATTTAAGCTGCTCAATGGTTTCATCTTTAATTTTCTCATCCGTTGTGGATTGAGATACGACAATCTTTAGCGCTGAGGTGTGAATTTCGCTAAAAGCGCCCCTTAGTTTAGCCTCAAGCCCCTTATTTTGAACAGGCTGAGTGCACGCGTATTCTTGCTTTGAGTTGAAAAGTCCTACAACGCCTGGGGCAACCCAATTCTCGAGGGATCTCGCTAGATCGGGGTTGTTTTCGTCGAATCTGACATCCATAATCAAACGATTGCCAGGCAGATCCGTAATCGATTTCATATCATACTTCTTGCGTATCTCAGACATAACACCACGTCTTGTTTTTAGCGCGACTTCGTCAAGAAGAGAGACTCCTGGCAGGTTTTCAGGTCTTTTCATGCTGAGCCGATCAAGGATGGTTGGCACGATGTCAATGGTGCTCACGGTCTCCCCTATAACTCTTCCTTGGTCGCCCCGGCGACCTGTTTTGATTATAAGGGGGATGTGTACCTCCTCATTAAAAAGTTTATATCCGTGGCGCAGATCACCGTGTTCCATAAACTGCTCTCCATGGTCAGATACAACTACTATCATCAGTTCATCGTAGAGTTTTTTATCTTTTAAGTATTCAAAGAACTTACCAAGCTCGCTGTCTAGGAAGGCGATCTCAGCGTCGTAGAGGTTAATTAGATTCAGCATCTCCTCATCGTATGTAAAAGGGGATCTGGCTAGAGCGCCGCGAAATCTTCCAGCGTACTCGCTAGGGGGATTGTAGGGCGCGTGAGGATCTAGAAAATGCAGATAGAGAAAAAAAGGCTCTGCAAGTCCGCTCCTAGATAATTGCTCTATAATTTCTCTCCCTGATTCAGTGACCTTATTAGCGGGTGCACGAGCAATAAAGTGGAACTCGTCAAAACCTTGAGCGTATCCAAACTGCTTCGTAATCCAAGGGTTCGGACTCACCCCGGCTGTTCTATAACCTGCGTCCTTTAACATTTCAGGTAGGAGATAGAGCTCATGACTAAGACGAGAGGTTCCCTGCAAAGCCACATCTCGGTCGTTGGGTGGGGTCATCCTGTGAGAAGAGGGATAGAGGCCGGTGAACATCGACGCAATGGAGGCTGGTGTCCAGGGCGCGGCGGTCATAGCGAATGCCGCCTTTAGATTCTCCTTCGCGAAGGCATCTAACGCTGGCGATGTCTCACGCTCGTAGCCGTATCCACTCAGGTGGTCGGCTCGCACGGTATCAAGCATTAGGAAGATTATGTTAGGTTTCTTGTCTCGTGATTTGTCGCCATTCGAGCACGACGTGGCGCTGAATACAAAGCAGAGCGCGATTAGGCAGCGTAACGCCAATAAATAGCGTGGTTTTCCGTGTTTCATAGAGGATTAACAGTACCTTAAAAGATGAGTATCTGAAAAGATAATTGGTGGCTGGACTTTCCATCAATAAAAGCCCCAGAATGCGATATATAAAAACTTAGCCGAACTTCTTATGCCCCGCGCTCAATCCACCCCCAACCTCTCTCCCTTGCCACCCCGTAAGCGCATAGCGTTAGTGGCGCACGACAACAAGAAACCGGAACTCTGCGCGTGGTCGAGGTCTCACCGTGATGTGCTCTCTAAACACGAGCTCTTTGGAACTGGTACAACCGGCGCGCTGATAGAGCGGGAGCTGGGAATCCCTGTAACAAAAAGCGTCTCAGGGCCACTTGGGGGAGACCAGCAGATAGGAGCCATGATAGTCGAGCAGCGGCTAGATATGTTAATTTTTTTCTGGGACCCCCTTACTTCGCAGCCCCACGACCCAGACGTCAAAGCGCTTCTTAGAATCGCGGCGCTGTATGAGATTCCAGTCGCCTGCAATCGTGCGAGCGCTGATTTTCTTTTGACTAGCTCTTTGATGGGTGGGGAGTATAGGAGGTAGTAGCTACTCCCGAGACCTCCTCCCAAAATCATCCGCCGGTTCCACATGAACCAGGACTTTTCTGACTTGCGGAAACTCCTCATGAATCCTCTCTCCCACATCATGCGCCACATTGTGGCCATCGCGGATGGTTGAGTCGGGATCGCACAAGACATCTAGATCGACAAAATAATCAAACCCAACTTTGCGAACGTGGCATTTATGCGTTCCTAAAACACCTGGAACCGTCGTTGCCACGGAGCGGACTCTTTTTATTAATTCGGGATCGGGGGCTGTGTCGATCAGCTCTAATACGGCGGGTCTTATTAGCATCGCCGCGTTAGTAGCTATCACAACGCTGGCTATAAGAGCAGCAAAGTCGTCGGCTGCCTCGTATCCGGGGCCACCTATAAGGGCGATTGAGATACCAACAAACGCGGCGAGACTTGTTATGGCATCAGCGCGGTGGTGCCAGGCGTCGGTCTTTAAAGCTGTACTTGAGATAGTTTCGCTCGCTGAAAGAACCGAGCGAAATAGACACTCCTTAACAATTATCACCAAGATAAGTACCACTAGGGTAAATGGCGCAGGAGCGTGGTGTGGCGTAGCGATCTCTTTAACGCTCTCCACGGCGATTATTATAGCTGCCGCGAAAAGAATCAGCGAAACGATCGCTGCCGAGAGAGGCTCAAATTTGCCGTGACCGTAAGGATGCCTCTCATCAGCCGGTTTTCCAGCCATTCTAAGCCCGAACGCGACTACCCCAGAGGTGATAATATCAGAGGCTGATTCAATAGCGTCGGCTACCAGGGCGTAAGAGTGTCCAACAATTCCGGCGACACCCTTAGTGATCGCGAGGAGGATATTAACTATTATTCCTAGCCTGGCTTTGTTTAGCCCCAAGCTAGTCGCCTCTTTGGTGGTGATCGGTTTCACAGACTAGTACTTAACTGAGCATCCGTAAGAGTCGGTGTTAGCTGGATCTGGCCGGGAATTGCTAGCCAACGCCTTTACCGCCGATAGCGCGTAGTTTGACGCTTGAGCGATATCATCTGAGCTAGTTGATGGTGTGCTATCGATTGCGCCCGTGTAAGCCAGCATGCCCTCTGAATCTACCACAAAGATATGTGGCGTGGTTTTAGCTCCGTAAGCGCGGCCAACTTTTCCTTCTGGATCTAGGAGAAGGTGCTCAGGGTTTAATCCACTATCCTTGGCGGCGACAGCGGCCTCATCTGCGCTAATATGCCCCTGCTTGCCGGGCGCTGATGAGTTGATCGTTAGCCACACCGCGCCAAGCTCGCGTGCTTGACCCTGAAACTTGGGCATATCACCCTTAGAGTAAAACTTTTTAACGAATGGACATCCGGGATTAAACCACTCAAGTACAACGGTCTTTCCATTAAAAGATTTAAGAGAGATCGGCTGCCCAAGCGCGTTATTGAGGGTGAAATCAGGTGCGCGATCGCCAGCGACTGGTTGCTGGGCGTGAAGATTAACAGCAGCGCAAAAAAAGGCCGTGATCGATAGGATGTAGCGAGAGAGAGTTTTCATAGGATGGGGGCTTTTTAGGTAGGCCAGCTTTACTTGTATATTCGTTTGAGTTGCGTGGGGTCAATCCCTAAATGTGGGTGTGAATCGTGAACGTGCTCGTGCACATAATACGGTAGATGCTTTCTACGCGGCCTCTTTCTCCTGCACCTGCACCTATCTCCTCCTCTTCATCTACAGATAGATAGGTGAAATAAGCAAAGGTAAATCTCCGTGGCTCTCCGCGACCTAGATGTAGAATTTATTCTAAGATAGTTCTACAGGCTCAAGGGAAGAGGAAACCACAGGAACACAGAGGGGGGAATATAATTTAATCGTGGCCTGGATGACTCTTTGGATTATTACCTCTGTGATACTCTGTGTACCTCTGTGGTTTTCTCCCTATCCGCAACATCTAGAATGGAACCGCAGAACACAGAGGATCACAGAGGCTAGGATTAAAGGAGCATCTTTCGGAGCGCGGCGCTCCCGCGCCGCTTAGTGTGGGCTTGCCCTAGGCTTGGTTATCGCTATTCCCCTGTAACAGCTATTCATCGCTTCGTGGCCCCCCTACCTAAAATAGCTTATTTGATGTAAACTCTATTTAGGGATTGACCCTATTTGTTGATTCGTCGTACTAGGCGCAAAAAAGCCAATAAAAAAGCACCGCTATCCCCCAATCCTCCCCAACACATCACTAACTATCCCAGGTGTTAAGATATTAGGCAGAATTATCGGCTCTTTATCTGGCCCAATCAGCAATACATTGAGCGGCACACCGTTTCTGCCGTAGCGCCTTAATGCCGCTGTTATAACTGGATTCTTCGAGGTCCAATCTCCGCGCATCAGGGTAACGTTTTTCTGAGCTATCAGATCCTTTACCTTTTGTGATCCAAAAGCAACGCGTTCATTAACTTGGCAGGTGATACACCACTCCGCCGTAAAATCGAGAAATACCGGGCGTCCCTGAGCGAGGATCTTAACTAAGCGATCCTCCGAATAGGATTCCCATAGCAGTCCGTGTGAATCGGTAAAAGAAACGATATCGCCACTCGGAGCGCAGGCGCGCGCGCGACTCTCATCGACATCCTCCGCTGATGGAATAGCGAGCCAGATAGCCCAAGCAAAACTTACTAACGCGACCACACGAGCTAAAAGCGATGTTCTTTTCGATATAAATCTCCCGGATCGCGATATCAACCAGAAAGCAAAAGCGATCATCAAAATCGCCCAAAGAAGATTGATCACCACATTTAATCCGGGTGGCTCAAATCCCATCTGACGAGCAAAGACTCTGGCTAGCCAGACAACCGAGGCGAATAGCGGGAAAGCCATTAGCTGCCTAAAGCTCTCCATCCACTCGCCCGGTTTGGGAAGGAACCGCATTAGATCTGGGCGAAAAGAGAGTACGAGATAGGGCGCGCTCATTCCGCAAGCAAGAGCTGTAAATATTAAGAAGGTAAGCGCTGTTGGAAGTGTCAGGGTGGCGGCTAGGGCAGTGCTCATAAATGGAGCGGTACAAGGTGTCGCGACAGCGGTAGCAAGAGCGCCACTGGCGAAGGAGCCCAAGTAATTAGTCGAAACACGCCATCTCCCAAAAAAACTCTGTGCTCTTAGGCCGACATTAATCTCTGAAAGTAGTAGGAGACCTAAAATTAAAAACACTAAACACATCACCGCGACAAATGTCGGGGACTGGAGTTGAAAGCCCCAGCCCAAAAGTTCACCGCCCGCGCGAACTGAGGTGATAACAGCGGCTAAGATCCAGAAAGAGAGTAGCACCCCAGCAGAGAAGAATAGACCGTGGTTCCTGGTGACACGTGGGTCGTGGTCCGAGTGCTCAAGGAAGCTTATGATCTTAATCGATAGAACGGGGAATACACACGGCATTAAATTTAGGATAACTCCGCCGATAAAAGCGAAGATTAACGCCACCAAGAAACCTGTTTGTGGTTCTGATAGCGCGCTGTCTAGGTCGTTATTATGACCTGGATTAAGCGGATCGGCTGGCTCCCCAGCTTCAGGATTAGTATCGATAGTTACAGCTTTAGGTTGACCACTCGGTGACCAACCACTCTGTGATACCAAGACCCCGCGGATTCTCCCGAGTGGCTCACGATTGCTCGGATCGCGAGCGAGGGAGAGGCGCAGAGCGTCGCCATCGCGAGATATCCGTTGCTCACGAGAGTTTGAGATAACGCGGCGGTCCTCTGGGAAAAAGACGATATCGCTTGGAAGCGCGCGTTGTTCAATTGGGATAAGAGCCACTGTTATCTGACTCTGCTCCTCCTCCACGGCGATCGACACGCGCTCCAATGGCGCTGGTATCCGCTCGTAAGCGCTCTCAAATAACTTAGCCGATGCGGATGGAAATCCAGCCTCTTTTTTCACTGGGAGGTTGATTTTTAAAGCTCCCTCTCCGGGGAGACACTCGTCTTTGCAGACTAGCCATTCGAGATTGACGGCAACGGTTATCTGAGAGTTCTTGGTCGAGCTTGATACCGTGGCTGGAACGGGGATTAGAACATCTCCGTAACCGTAATTTACCAAAGGTCCAGTAGTCAGGCGCTCAGGGTACGGCCAGAGGGGAGCTTTTACATTTACAGAGTTGTCGCTTGAGCTCCACTTGAACTTAGGCGCGAGCCCTGAATCACCAGGATTTTTCCAGTAGATGTGCCAGCCGTGCTCGAGTTCAAATTTGACACCTAAGGTGAAAGAGGAGCCTGGTGTGACCGAATCCTGATCGGCTATTAAGGTCGCCGAGATATGTTTATCTGAAACCTTATTAGAGTCAGCGCAGCCCGAGATGATGTACGAGCAGAGGATGAGGAGGATGTAATTAAAGAGCCGGTTAGATATCATGAGAAGATTTTTGCTAAGGGTAGCGAGTTAGATCAGTGTAGCCGCAGATATGGAGCTGGGGAAGAGAGGAGGTGATGGTGGAATACCGGTTAATGGTAAATCTAAGCAGCTACGCCTGGGGCATCAGCAGGAGTGTGTGTAGTCGCCACAGCCATGGATGATGGTTTAATCGTCCCTGTCCCAAATGGATCCATTAGCTGAGCGATTTGTTCTGGGAGGCGATTTGTATTTATGTCAATCATAAATTCAAAACACGATGCCAAGTTTACCTCTTGCTCCTTAGCAGCCGCTTCAGCATCCGCTGCCAACTTGGCATCAACGTAGCGCGCGGCTTCCGCAATTCTCTCGAGGCCAACGAGAATCGGCGCAACGTATTCTTCTCTTAACTGGCTTAACGGGCCATTTGATAGTCCGACGAATTCCGCGAATGAAGTGCCAGGGCTAAATCCCTCTCTACCAACAGCAGAGGTAAAAGTTATAAAAGAATCTGAGGTTTCAGGTGTAAAGCCAGCCCCCACAAGCATAGAGTCAACAGCGGCCGCATTTTGGCCCCTGTCACCTACGTTCTGGATCTGAGTCGTTAGCCTTAGCATAGTATCAAATAAACTACACCCGTGTTTGGATTTTTTTAAGTTTTACCACGGGTCCAATCCTTAGCAAAGCGATTTAGCTCATTTCCCGGCGGCTGACCGGATACTAAGAATTCAGATAAAAACCCGTTTTGTTAGTAGGTTAGCCATTCTGCCAGCTAAAACAAACTAATAACTACAGTAAAAAAATGCCCCCTCAAGCTGCGAACACAATGCAGATACCAGTTGTCCCGGCATGCGGCATGCGTATTAGGTTTACTTTAGATGTAGCTCAACCCATACCGCGTGGTCGTTGGTTATTCCGTCTCCTCCATCTAGCGTTCTTAACTCAAGGAGGCTTCCATCAACTACAGGCACGTCGAAATCTTGATCCTGATCATCTGCGGTCAATTTTCGAGAGCTCCAGATCTGAGTTCCGTCAAGCCAGAGTTCAAAGATCACCGAAGCTCCTTTGCCGGATTTGTCTTTTATATAATCAGGTAACGCCGCCTTACCACGAAGGGCTTTGTAACGTTTATTTAACTGAAAACGTAAGGTAGAAGCCGCGTGAGTGCCGATAACGGTCTTATAACTTACGCCACGCACCGTGACCTCTTGTTTCTCAACACTTAATCCCTGAATCGGCTCTCCCCATTCCTGGAAGCTGTCGGTAGCGCTGACTGAGTCGATCCTCACTTGAGGGAACTTCTTCTCCTTAGGGTTGCATGTCGGACGAGCGATGTGATTCTTGAGATCGCAGTCAGGACAGCGGAGATCCCAGAGATCTAGGATCGCTAATTGATCGAGCTGTTCGTTTGAGATCGGATAACCGTATGTAAATGGGGCGTAGATCCTAAATCCAATAAAGACAAGCATCGTAGCGATGACGGTTTTCGCGTGTGCTGAGAGGGATATCTTACTTAGCCACCCAGTTGCACTTACATTTATTATCGGCAAGCTGAGCGCCCCCAAGGCTAGCGCGCAGAGAAGCGGGATAAAATAGTGATAGAGATACATGACCCGATCTAGCGATAGCATCAGACCCATATACGTAGTCCAGATCAGTAGAAGCGATCCGACAAGTATTCGCCATCCCGGAGGAGTTCTTAATCCCCCTAAAATAGCTGAGATCCAAAAGGCCGCCGCTACTATCAAGCTAGTTAGGGCGACTAACCAGACAACTGGATTCGGTACTAAGTAAGCGTAGCGAGTTAAGCCATCTTTGCGATCCCAGCGGTAATTAATCGTGCGTGCCCCAAGTGGCCACAAAATCGGAGAGCTACCGGTTTCATTCTGGTTGCACATATTTGGCTTAGGTACCCCACGCTCATAGTGCGGAAAGAACTTGAAGTGGTCGCGTAAGATTGGCCAGAAGCTGTTGATATCCCCCTGACGATCCTGAACCAGGATCTCTTTTGTCTCCTGTGAAGCTTTGTAATATCCGTTATCTGGGAGCTCAGGTTGAATTGATCTTCCCAGTTGAATATGCGCCTTCCACACTATTAGATAAACTAACAAGCCAGCGCAAAAGACCTTTAGTCCCATCAGCGCCATCTTGCGCGGCGCCTTGAAGATATCTTGAGCCAATATAACTATAAAAAGCAGGGCGATTAGCGAGGTGATCTTGGTCGCCATCGCGAGCCCAAAAGCTATTCCCGCGATGTAAGGTAGAGATGATCGTATCTTGCTATCCTCTAAATCCTCGCGCGATGCGCGATAGATCGCCGCGATCGCCCCCATAAAAGCGAGGATAAAAAATATCTGGATTCCATCAAGCATGGCGCCCCGGAAGTGAATCACGAGGGCATTATCGAGCGCCACGCAGAGGGCGAAGAAGCACGAGATTAACGGGCTCTTGGTTAGCTGAAGGAGTAGTAGATAAAACGCCAGGCACGCGCCGGCGGAGAAGAGAACTGGAAAGAGTCGATAGCCTGCGAAGGAGAAATCTTTAGGAACTGATTTGGCGTGGTCGGTATTAACCAACTGCGCGTCGTTAGGATTGGCGTCAACGACATATTCGCCTAGCGCGATTAGTAGCTTACCAAGTGGAGGATGAGGCTCCATAAAAAAGATGTTGTTGAGATACTTCTGAGCCGCCGCCACGTGGTAGTTCTCATCCCAGAAGAGGTTCTGTGGCGTTGAGTAATCGCGGACGATCGTAAGGAGTGCGACGGTGGTAACAAATAGTCCGAGCCAGAATCCGGTTGAGAGTCTTCTGGTGGACCTCTTCTCTTCATTGTTTTGTGGTGTGCTAGACATCTTCTAACTACGGTAATTAAGATTTAGCGAGAGGCGCTCCATACCAACCTCTGCTGGTTGTGGTATTGAATGCTTCCCACGATCGATCGCGCGTCTTGGCTGATTGTCCCCAGGAGCGTCCCGATCGACTTATTGTCGGATCTTAGATCAAAATAAACCTGTGTGCCTATAAGGCTTCCTTCTAAAGATTGTTTTTCGAATGCGTTGCCGGAGGCTTTGAATAGCGGAACAAGCTTAGCGGCTAATCGCTCACCATGCTGCTCGATTTTTAGGGTAAATTTCTGATCGGGCCAGTATTCGCGTGGGGGGGTGTAGTTCCAGGGTTTTTCTAGGCCGCTTTTATGATTTTGCGTAGCTATCTGATATTTCTGAATTAAATATTCTAGCAGGGGGCAAAAATGGGATGGTTTAAAAGGCTATGTTGCTCACTCTAAGCTTCTAGCTCCTCAAGATCGCTCTCCGGGCACTAATAACTACTCATAAAGCTTTCTACAACCTAATCGTAGCCGTTGGACTGGCTTTAGTGTAAACAGGCGACTTCTGCCCGACTATCTGGATACCTACTCTGTAGAATACATCGACCCTGGATCCAGGCGATGCCCTCGCCGTTGTTATCCTGTCCCGGGTATTAAACATTCGTTTCTTCCTGTCTTCATTTGCAAAGGCACTCCCAACTAACACGTCAGATAACGAGAAGGCGGCTCGCCTGCCAGCATTCGGTGTCGTTACAACGGTCACTTGATAAAATAGGTTAACGGGCCGAGCTGCTAGCACATTCGCGCGTCTATTAGTTATCCTCAGTCGGCGAGCGAGAAGCTTAGCGAGCACGGTACGATCTTTTAGAGCTACCCGAGGAAGCTCAATTCTGACGGCAGAACCACCTTCCGGAGCAGAGAGCTTTGAAGGCGGCAAGCCCCCACTACCTGGCTCAACCAAGATCGGTCCCCGGCTGCCACCACCGAAGTTAGCTCCCTCCGGCGTTGAAGTTGGTGTTGGAGTTGGGGTGCCTGATATCGGTGTAGGAGTGGGGCTCGGTGTCGGCGTCGGGGTGTCGCAGGTTTTGGCGTCCTGAAATTCAGTGCCGCGAACTACTATATCCACTCTCCCGCGGCCTCCGTTCCATCCTGGAGAGCCAACAACTACGGCGTTATCCAAACTATTGCTTATTGGAGCAAGACACCCATGACCAACGATCGCTGAGCCCTGCTCTTGCTGCTCATCAAATATACAGTTGTTGTACGTTCTTGGTTGATCGCAGCCGAAGTCATCGGCTCCTGTAAATCCAACAGAACCACCAGTTTCCGACTGAATTCGGTACGCGAAGAACTGGTTGCTTCCGAACCAAGAGCTAGCGATGTGATCAGCGGCTGCTAAGGACTGCGGACCGCCCTGGGCAAGGGGTATCGATACAGTACAAAGATCAACCCAAACATCGGAAGATGTATTCCGCTTCACATATAGAGACTGACTACCGGGCGCGGAAACTGCAAAGTGAGTATTATAGATCGCCGCTCCAAATCCCTGCAACTCGCCTGAGGCACCATCTTGCTCAACTTGGGGAGTGCTCCCTCCCGAGAAGAAGTCCGCCTGACTTTGTAGGTACGTTCTACCTGCAAACGAGTTGTAGCTGGGAGCTCCGGCAAGCAATCTTGGCCCATCAGAGTAAGGGATACTAATCAAGGAAAAGCCATATCCCGACCCAGCTTCACCCGTTGCTGAATAGAGGCCGTTTGTCGAGAGCGGACACTGAAGGGGGAATCCCGGGACGGGCATTAATCTAAGCGAATCTACCGCGCTCCGGTTTGGAGAGCCAACAACAAAAACGGATCCTCCTGGAGCTGGCCCGGAGACATCAGGGATGTTTACCATAGACTCGCCCGAGCCCGCTGGCAGAGTTGCCTCTCCTCCCTCACACGCAAAGAATGTGGTGCCAGTAAGGCTTTTAAAGGCCCAGACCTTCGCGTTAAAGCCACTTGCGTTAGGTTCTGTCACAACTAACTCAGGGGCTCCTCCTCCGTCAGTATCATTGACGAATAGAATAGCCGTTCCAAACCCCCTTCCGGGGCCCGGATTAGGAGAGATTAGTCGCTGTGGAGCGGAGCTGATAGACTTAGTGCGATAAACGTATACCGCACCAGCGCCGTTATTCTCATCCGGAGCGCCTACGGCTAGTAGTGGTTCACTACTACCCGGTGTGCTGGGATCGGAGGCGACTCCGCAGGATAGACTCGAACCAAACCGCGCCCCCCGCACATCGCCAGCCACAGAGTAACTCGGGTCAAACCAGGTCTGAACCTGCGCGCAGGCTGGTGCTGAAAGCAAGAGCACAGAGACTAGCACAATAATGCTTAACCAGTTCGGAAAACCAAAATGCTTAGTGTTGCACTGCCGCTCGATACGCGAAGAAATAATAAGCGGAATGCATCTCCTTATCTTACTAAATACGTCGAGCGTCCTTAAAACGTCGATTGTCATGTCTTTTAAACCTCAAAGAGGTACTACCGCGTTATTTGTCAGGGCTTACACCGAAATTATCCTAGCTCCACTAAGAAATGTCTTAGCAGAGCTTTCGCTGAGCTCTATAAAAATTATCGGCTGCAAATTCACCGAACTTTAGTTCATTTTTTCTCTCTCATACCTACAGTGGCCGTTAGCACAACTCATCTATTTGGATATATTTAATATTTTAGCGTTAGCTGTAGAGTTTTAACTCTATATTAATCACACGCTCTCAGACAGAGTAGTGACGAAGGCGCGCCCTGGTCGTCGCTGTTAAATGTCTCGCGTTGAATTTGAGGAAAGAGCAATCACCGTGCTTGAATCACCTACGGGGTACGGGTTTTTATTGCAGTCAGAATCCTAACTTAACCGCCCTTTCTAGAATAAATGCAGGTGATCAGCGAGATGCACTCCAGACTAGTGGAGAAGAGTTTATGTAATTTATCGATCCGACTATTGAACGGCCGTCATCGCTCAATGTCCCAGATAGGTTCGCCAGAATCGCCGCTCCTACCCGTAGCTGCAGTGCAATCTTATTGTCAGCAACGGTCCCGTGAAGTGATTGTTGCTCTACTGGATGCGATTGATCAGCGCCGGAATGACTCGCTAGCCGACCGGTTACCTGTGTACCGCGCTGTTTAAAGGTTATGGTGAATGATTGGCTCTTCCACATTTCGGGCGGCGGTGTGTAACGCCACGACCCACTAAGGTCGTACAAAGGTCTGGCGTTTTTGGAGCTCGCGCTACGAGCATCGCTTGTACGACAGCCGGCATTGCCGACTAAACACACCCCTACTATAAACACTATCTGAAACAGTTTCATGGTAATTCGTCCAGCTTTTTCTTGACTATTCTTTAAGATCTTTAGCCTAACACAAAAGACCGGTTTTTGTCCTCTGCTGACCTATCTAGGAAGAAGAGGTAGGGTAACCGGCTCCATATTTCCACTCAGGCCGCGTAAAAACCAGACCAGGTCGTCCTGCTCTTCAGCAGTAAGGCCTAGTGGCTGAATGAGTGGAGATTTCGTCGGACGAACCGAATCGCCGCCACGATTATAGAATGCCACCACACTGGAGAGCGATTCGAGTGAGCCGTCGTGCATATAGGGCGGACGATCGGCTATGTTCCGCAGTCCTACGGCCTTAAAAAAAGGAGCAACGTGGCCAAGCTCGTTCTTTTCGTTTTCCGCAGAGGTAATCCCAATGTCGTGGAAGGAGTCGCTCGTAAAGCGCCACCCATCGTGGCAAGTTGCGCAACGTGCTTTTCCGTAGAAAAGCCTAAAGCCTCGAACTTGGTTCGGCGTCATAGCGGTAGGCTCGCCCCAGATCCATCGATCAAACGGAGCAACGGGTGAAATGATTGAGTTTGTAAAGATCTCTAAAGCAAACGTTACTCGGTCGAGGGTAATCGCCTCTGATTTAGCAAGATAACCTGCATACGCTTGTGCAAAGACACTCTTGTATCCAGGGATACTCGCGATGCCACTCTCAAGTACGCGCGCGCCACCGTTCATGCCGCGTGGTGCTGAGATGGCGATAATCCCCTGAGATGTTATCGTTCCCGGGCCACCCCGCCAGGTGAAGCTTGTGTCCCATGCCAGATTATAGAGTGACATCGATCGTCGCATTACCTTCTCTACACTCGACTTCAGGCCGTCAGTCCAGTGCAGCGATGGATTGTGGCAGGTTGCACAAGACATAAGCCCCGAAGCCGATAGTCGTGGGTCAAAGAAGAGCAGACGCCCCAGCTCGCGCAGGGGCTTGATATTCGCTTGTGGCAGACGGGCAGATACTCTCACAGGAGTATTTTCAGCAGAGAGATCTTTTGGCCTAGCGAATCGGGCGAGCTCTGAGGGGTTGGGAGGGGCTGGTTGGGGATGGTTCGTCGGGGTGGCACACGCAATAGGAGCTGCGACCAAAACAATAGTGGAGGTGAGTAAATAGCGCGAGAGGTAGCTAGCCAAGGAGACCATGGGTACCGCCGATATTAGGTCGGCATAGGCGAATCTGCAAGACTCAATACCTTTCGGTGTTGTTGCTGGCGACAGTCCATATCAAAACGCCTATTCCATTTGTCGATTGGCGGACTGATTGCAGTATTGGCATGCTGCAGATGAACCTGGAGAATCCCTCACGGAACCTTCAAGGTTTTGCTAACTGAAAGTTTGGAGTGATTATCATTTCGTTGGTTGCTCTGGCTCTGGCTCTGGTTGTGGGAAGTCGATTTTCATCGAACGAAAAGGAGACTTACTATACCGAAGGTCTCCGCTTGTGAGAGTGGTTGGCCAACCTTTAACCAGCTTAGTTACAGATGTCTCATATGCCGGTGGGGCAGTAATTGAAAAACTAAAATCCCGGCTCGCCCAGTCCTCTTCTTTTCTTGCAAATAGCCCCTCTATTTCCTGCTGTAGTAATGGGTCGGTGTCCCTGCTGTAACAGATTGTAACCCTGTCTAGTCGATATAGCTCCCCTAAAAAATCAAAAGAAATTGGCGAGTCCGAAATATCAACAGAGCTAAACAAACAACCTTTAAACACCTCGCTCGCCGCCGGATCCTCAAGTTTCCAATTCTCGAGGCGAAGACGCGAAATAGGTAGCCGAACAATGTTACTGATACACTTGCTATCGTAACAGCCGCCCAGAAAACTCATCTCCTTTATATTGATGTCCTGGTCTTTTAAAAGCTGTAAGACAGATCTAGTGGCCTCACTTCCAGGGTTTCCGATGAATGCTAATTTATCCAATTTCTTTTGTTTAGGGTCGAGCTTGGATAGCACGTGAGCCAAGGCATCTACAAGCTCAACTGGGTCGGGTGAGAGTTGGCCTTCTTGGGCGAGTATCTCCAACTTAATCGATGATGATTTGGGTGTACCGGCGAAGTCTAGAATGCCAATTGGTTGAAGCGATTCCTCAACTCGCAATGCTCCATTGCAAAACTCTCTGGTGCGCAAGTTCCAGTCTCCATTGAAGGTTTCTTTGGCTACTGGGACAGGTTTTTCAAAGGGCTCATCTACGCCAGCGGAGTTTCTAAGGTAAGCTAAGGTACCACTACAGAAAGTAAAAGCGCTGAGCGCCAAGGTAGTGGCCACAGACTTACTAGGCCCCGGTGTTCCCAGCGATTGCTCAGCCCGTTTTGTTGAATCAGTTATAGTCGCCATTTAGTCCCCTCCACGTATGCCTTGAATTACATTCTTTATGTATATGAGCCGTTCCCCTGCCAAAACATGCGCAGCTTGTATAGTGAGATATGGCTAGTAAGTTTGTTTAGGTAACATAAGGGCGACTCTTAGTCATCAAAATCTTAATGAACGCATGATCATCCCAATATGTTAAAAATTCGTTTTAAATCTGTCCTTTAGCAGGCTCCGTCATAATGAACTCTTAACCTTTGAAAACCATACCTATTTTAGTCGGATGTTCAATTTTTACACCCGCAACTGGCGTTTTAATTATTATCCGTTGCATTGACTTTGGCAGATAGGAGGGCCACTAAAGTTGCACGAGTAGTTGACGCTGCCCTCCGGAAAACATCGAGCCGAGCCGGTGCCGAGGCCGCACATCCACCAGTTGCCGGTGTAGGTTACCTGGCAGCTTCCATTCCCCCCTCCTGTATTGCAGCAATTTTCACAGGAGTTGCAGCGATCAATTAAGCAGGTACGAAGCGCCTCTAAGCTACTACATGGAGTAGTCTCATCCCAGATAAACATTCCGCCACAAGCTGCATGGCCAATCCAGAAATTAGGAGGAGGCGGTTCGCACAGACGCCCCCCGCAGTTAGAAACTTGTTCGCAGTCAGGAGTCTCTTGTGGGTCAGGAAATTCTCGAGGACAACAAAACAGGTTATCTGGACATAAAATGTGGTCTTCTGGACATTTAGGTGGATCCGAGGGGCAGGTCCCACCAAACTGTGCCTTGTCCACACAGACTGAACCTCCGCTTCTAATCGGTGGATTAGCATTTGCTGGAGCAGTAAACGGCACGCAGCAGTGGGTGCTTGCACAATTACCAAACGGCGGGGTCCCGTTCGGATCGTCTGGATGACTCGCATCTCCACACATCGGAACTGCTCCCCGTGGACAGCCGTAGTAGTCACAGTTGCAGCACTGTGGCGGGCACGTGTCAGGTTGTCCGGCAGTTATGCACTGACAGTTTTGGCACTCGCCAGCGCCACTAGAGTTTCCGCCTCCGTCGCTTGATTGGTTGCCACCATCACTTGAGCCTCCTCCGGAGCTGTTGTTACCTCCGCAATCCCAGTAAGACAAGGCGCAGGTGGTTTGTGGGCAAGGAGGCCTGCCTGTCTCATCGTTCGGACAGCAGGTGCAGGGTTCGTTACTGCAGCTAAAGGTTCCTTTAGCCTCTTCTTGCCGACAAACATTTGAGCACGCCTCGCGCGTAAGCGGTTTAGGAGCATACCTTTGCCCGTTACAGCAGACACAGTCGCGAGTTTCGTCGCTCGAGTTGCTGCCGCCCCCATCGCTACTTGCGCCGTCACTGCCACCACTACCGTCGCTACCACCACTGCCGTCTGAGCCGTCGCTGC
Organism: Bdellovibrionota bacterium; assembly: GCA_044356215.1. Classification (GTDB taxonomy): domain Bacteria; phylum Bdellovibrionota_C; class UBA2361; order UBA2361; family OMII01; genus OMII01. The sequence continues at coordinate 25,937 of JBIKWQ010000049.1, forward strand.
CACCACTGCCGTCTGAGCCGTCGCTGCCACCACTGCCGTTTGAGCCGTCGCTGCCACCACTGCCGTTTGAGCCGTCGCTGCCACCACTGCCGTTTGAGCCGTCGCTGCCACCACTGCCGTTTGAGCCGTCGCTACCACCACTGCCGTCTGAGCCGTCGCTGCCACCACTGC
>JBIKWQ010000051.1:0-25950 GCA_044356215.1 Bdellovibrionota bacterium
TTTCCGTGCTTCTTTGCGGTCATTTGTGTCTTCCATTTACAAGCATATGACACACTCCGAAGTATTTAGATACAGAAAAACACTGTGATCGTAGGTAGAACAACCGCTAGATGTGGGTAATAGTCAGTCCAAAGGAGAGGTCGCCAGAGATGTCTGGCAATTCATCAAGCCCTTTTTTCGAGTCTCCGGTTAATAAGGAGGCGAGTCACGCCCGACGTTCCAAGATGGCGGAACTTGAGCAAAGCCTTACTACGGAGCGATTATCTACCTGGACAACTATCTACAAGTACCAACTCCCGCTTCCTGCTCAGCACCGCAAGCTCAATGGTATGAAAGTACTCCACTTATCTGACGTGCATCTGCTGAAAGATAATCATCGACCCACCGAACAGCTCGAGCAGATAGATTCGTACCTAGCACGGAACGATCCACGACTAGACCTGATTTTATTCTCAGGGGATCTGATCACACGATCTCCTGATGACTTGAGCGACCGTGCGTTTAAAGTCTTACAAAAGTTGTCGCAGAGGGCTCAACACTCATTTTTCACACTTGGCAATCATGATTATCATGGGCATACCCCACTCGCCGTCGGTGATTGGATCACTAGAGCCGGCTTTCACGAGATCACAAATAAAAGCGTTCGTCTTAGCAGATCAGGGTCAAAGATCTCTTTGTCTGGAGTTGACGATTCCACGTACGGGAGTCCTCGGGCGCCGAGCCAGGATTCTGTAGGGCCAGATTCTTTCAACATCGGAGTAACTCACAATCTCAATTCTTTGCGCGCAAATTTCCCAAAGAACTTTCATTACTGGTTCGCAGGCCATACTCATGGTGGAGAGGCGTGGCTGAGGACTTTGGCCGACTTGATGAAGAAATGTAACTGTCTCGATGACTTAAATCAGAATATCCGCGGTTGGAGCATGCTAACCGATACCTGCGCCTCTTTTGTTCATCCAGGGATGGCTAGGTACTACGTCAGGCATCCTGGGCTCTGGCTACCGCCGGGCGCTGTGGTGCATACGTTTCGGGCGTAAGGAAGGGCGACAAAGGATCGCGTAATAGCTTTTTCCATTTGAAGGGAATCTACAGGACTGCAGCCGTAAACTTTTAGATTATTTTTGTGGGCGAGTCAGGTGAAGTGGTTTATTGTTGCTCAACGTTCATAACGTTGATATACTCAACGTTATGAACGTTGAGCAAGCTAACTATCTATTATTACAGAACAACATAGGACTTCGAGAGGTTTTTCCTAAGCTGCAAAAATTTCAAACTAGCACCCTTCAGTTTCATTGCGACTTTGGGTTGGAGCGGCTGCCAGAGGAGCCTGGAATTATTCTTATCAGAGGAGCGCGGCAATTTGGTAAGAGCACATGGCTTGAACAGCAAATAGAAAAGACTTACAGCGAATATGGCCCTGGCTCCACCCTTTACCTGAATGGAGATGAGATCGCTCTTGCAGGAGATTTAGTGGAGGTCGTTGAGAAAGTCATTCCGCTATTCTCATCAAAGGCAACTGTAAGGAGGTTGTTTATCGATGAGATTACAGCGATTGATAAATGGGAACGTGGGATTAAGCTTCTCTCAGATCGAGGCCGTCTTGCCGATATTTTAGTAGTTACAACTGGCTCGAGCGCCAGTGATATCAGACGTGGTGCGGAGCGACTGCCTGGTAGAAAGGGACGACTGAGCAGAACGAATTATATCTTTACCCCGTGTTCATATCGGGAGTTCCGGCGTGTAGCGGCTAATACTTTTGGCGATGATACGCTCATCGCCTATATTCTTTCAGGAGGATCGCCTCTCGCAGCGAATGAGCTAGCCGAGAATCAACAACTTCCAGACTACATTATTACGCTAACACGGGACTGGCTAATTGGTGAGGTCGTAAGATCAGGTCGGCAGCGTTCCATGTTGATAAGGGTATTTGAATTTCTGCATAAGAACGGGGCAAATCCTGTGAGTTATAGTAAATTGGCGAGAGATGCTGATTTTGCCAATAACACCGTGGCCTCCGGATACGTTGAGCATCTGCAGGATTTACTCTGTGTTGCTCCGACTATTCAATGTGATCCTAGGACAGGAAAAAGGTTTTATCGTAAATCAATGAAACTAGAACTGTGTAATCTGCTCATGGCAGTAGCAACATCGCCGTATCAGCCGCGATCTGTCGCTGATTTTATGGCGCTACCAGCTACCGAGCAGGGCAAGTTTTATGAATGGTTAGTGGCTCAGGAGTTGTGGCGTCGAAACAGTTTAAGGGAGCTCGAGTATCAAGGTGAGCTAAGTTACTATCGAGATGGTGAAAATGAACTTGATTTCATCCTCAACAAAAATTCGGCGATAGAAGTTAAGCGTGGACAAGCAAGCCCGCATGAATTCCAATGGCTGCATGCCGAACATCCAAATCTGGCGGTAAAAGTAATCTGCACCAACACAATTGATATGCGGCGTGTTAGCTCGGTTTCCATGGAAGAGTTTCTATTGTCAGAGGCCGAGGTGGTCTAGGGAAGGCCGGCAAAACCTCGCTTACTCGATGTTTTGTTAGAAACGGCAGTAGTGACTTGAGCGACCGTGCGTTTAACGTCTTACAAAAGTTGTCGCAGAAGGCTCAACACTCATTTTTCACACTTGGCAATCATGACTATCACGGGCACACTCCACTCGCCGTCGGTGATTGGATCACTAGAGCCGGCTTTCACGAGATCACAAGGGATGGCGAGGTACTACGTCAGGCATCCTGGGCTCTGGCTACCGCCGGGCGCTGTGGTGCATACGTTTCGGGCTTAAGGAAGGGCGACAAAGGATCGCGTAATAGCTTTTTCCATCACCTGTGTAATTTGAGTCGCTAAGCCCTAAGCTCTTTGCATCGCCTAATGTAATCCTGAACTATGCCCCTTGTTTCATCAGGGTACACCTTCTCCATATCGCCCTGACATATTCTTGCAAGCTGATCGCTGCTATCAGCTAGAAAGGAATCTACGATCTTCATAGTTCTCTGGTTTAGACGTCGAAGGATCGGAACTCCTAGCTCCTTTAGTGCTTGAGCATTATAGCTTTGCTCTGGCTGTGCTCGTTGCGGGACTCCTATGAAAAACTTCTTGAGGTACAATAGCTCGGCAGGGAGCTGAAATCCTGTTGTGACAACTGCCGCGTAACATCTGCCTAGATCAGCAAGATACTCGTCTCGATATCCGGCCGGTTTAAATATGACGTGAGATAGTGGCTGATAATTCTCTTTCAGTCCCTGATGATAAATAATCCAAGGGCGACCATTATGTGGCTTCAACAGGTCTGTTAGAACATTAATTTCATAACCTGGTAGATAACCCAAAACGTGCTCTCCTTTTTCAACCTCGTGGCGAGACACCAATTCTCTTATTCCGCGCTGAATTATCGGCGTATTAATTCTCAGGTCGTTACGACCGGTACGATATTGCTTAAAATGAAAACCCTCGTAAAAGTCAGCTTTGCAAAAGTTACGAAGAAACCAATCGGTGGGGACATTCGTGATGTTCCAGGGAGGTCGAGGAACAAACGGCGACAGGAAAGCCGAATGGTGGTCAACGCGCTGGGCAAAAATCGGTCGCTCTTTTGATTTTATGTTTTCTCGATACTTCTGCAGGCCGCCACATGCTACAAACTCAAAGTCTGCCCAGATGCCATCGGGTTGCACCTGTCGCAACAATTCGGCAAATTCGAAACGCTCGCTTCTTAAAGTAGGAAGTTTCAGTAACTGCAATGCTGCATGAGTTAGGTCGACACCGCTTTTGCCGTATTTCCAGGAAATTCCACTGTATTCATGATCGGGCTGCTGGTCGGGGGGTAATAACTTGCCCTCTGGTCGCCCACTTCCCACAGTAATTACCTCTGCTTCTTGGCGAAGACTTTCTATAAATGCCCTAACCCTTTGTTCGTGCCCTTTTCCGGTTAGGTTGCTGGCTAAAATAATTTTAAGTTCCGGCATAGTTGAGTCTCCGGGTCTCCGTATCTCATATCCAACGATCTGAAAAAACAGGAATTTGGTTAAAAATTCACTAGGAAAGCGGGGCAAGAGCCCGATGAGGCGAGGTATTATATCGCCTCTAACGATATTAATTTTGTCTTAGGCGGATGAAAGAAGTTATAATATCAAGAGAAGCTAATCTCACGGGGTCCAACTAAATGTCTCAGCCTAAGCGTAAACGCTCCAGAAGGGTGATTAAACCTGATCACAGATCTTTTGAGGTTATCTCAGGGTCATCTAACGAGCATCTCTTTGTAAACAGAGAACTTAGTTGGCTTCAGTTCAACTCACGTGTGCTCGCTCAGGCGGCTGACCCCTTTATGCCCTTACTTGAAAGGGTCCGATTTCTGGGGATCTTCGACTCTAATCTAGATGAATTCTTCATGAAACGTGTCGGTGGCCTTAAACGACAGGTGCTCGCCGGGGTCGCGAGTGTAAGCGCTGATGGACTAAGCGCTAAGCAGCAACTGGAATCTATTCGATATGCACTGGAGCCGCTCCTAGTCGAGCAACAGCGGATATTTTTAGAAGAGATCCTACCAGGTCTTAGGCGGGAGAAGATCGAGTTAATAGAGTGGCACAACCTTAATGATGAGGAGCGGGCCTTTGCCCGACACTTCTACGAGTCTCAGGTGTTTCCTCTTCTAACGCCTCTATCGGTTGATTCAGGGCATCCCTTCCCTTTCATCTCAAACCTCTCTCTCTCCCTTGGGTTCTCTCTGCAACATCCTGATTACGAGGATCCCCTATTCGCTCGTGTAAAGGTCGATTCGCATCTGCCGCAGTGGATACGGATCCCCTCTCGGAGCGAGGATAGCACTATCAGATTCCTGAGCATGGGAGGTCTGATTATGAGTCAAGCCGAAACGCTTTTTCCAGGGATGAAGATACTGGGATGTATGCCATTTCGGGTCACACGTAACATCGACCTGCATATCGATGATGAGGATGCCGAAGACCTAATGGAGGCGATTGAGGAGGGACTAAGAGCCAGGCGCGCCGGAAGAGTCGTTAGGCTTGAGCACGGGCCTAATCCTGAGCCGTGGATATTACAATTTATAATTGATGAACTAGACCTTGAAGCAGACGCGGTTTTTGAGTCGCGTGGTCTATTAGATTATTCCGGGCTCTCTCCACTTATTGAGCTTGATATCCCCCGACTGAAATTTCCGCATTGGTCGCCATCCGTTCCGATAAGTATCCCTGAAGATGTAAATATATTTCAGGCGATCCGATCACACGACATATTGGTGCATCATCCCTACGAAAGCTTTACAGCGAGCGTTGAACGTTTTTTGCGCGATGCCGCTCACGATCCAAAGGTAGTCGCCATCAAGATGACCATCTACCGTGTCGGACAGGTAACTCCTCTTATGCCATACTTGATGCGCGCCGCGGAGGCCGGCAAAGAGGTTGTTTGCCTGGTTGAACTCAAGGCTCGCTTTGACGAGAAGCACAACATCTATTGGGCGCAAGAGCTGGAGAAAGCCGGCGTTCATGTCGTATATGGTATCCCCGGATTAAAGACTCACGCAAAGACGATACTTGTTGTTCGAAATGAGCCTGAGGGATTAAAGGCTTACGCTCATTGTGGAACAGGTAACTATCACACGAGAACATCTAATCTCTACACCGATTTTGGTTTGTTTACCTCGAGACCTGAACTGACACGGGAATTCATGGATTTCTTTAATTATCTTAGTGGTCGATCTTTAAAGAACGACTACAAGAAACTATTGGTCGCACCTCTAACGATGGAAGGTAAGTTAATCGAATTGATCGAGAGAGAGATAGACCATCATAGAAATGGATGGCCTGGAAGGATCATTCTCAAGATGAACGCGCTAGAGGACCGGCATTTAATCGAGAAGCTATACGAAGCCTCAAAAGCCGGGGTGTCTGTTGATCTAATTGTTCGAGGGGCATGTTGTCTCCGTCCTGGAGTCAGTGGACTGAGTGATAATATCAGAGTCATTTCAATAATCGGACGATTACTCGAGCACTCACGAGCTTTTTATTTCGGTAATGGTCAAACGAATCCCCTAGACGGAATTTTCTATATCTCTAGCGCTGATTGGATGGGCCGCAATATGCATAGGAGAGTTGAGGTAGCGATACCGATCGAGGAGCTATCTCTTAAAGATAAGATCTGGGCCGTCCTATCGGTTATGCTTGATGATCATCGGCTAGCCTGGGAGATGCAGAACGATGGATTTTATATTCGTCGAAACTTAGTACCTGGCAAAAGCAACCTTGGCACTCATGACGCCTTGATGGGAAACAAGTCCCCTGACTAGAGAGGGAAGCCCCCTGTACAAGAAGGTCTGTTTACTGTAATCAAATCTAAACAATCATGCTCAAATTTGCCGCTATTGATATAGGCTCAAACGCTATTAGACTTGTCGTCGCCGAGGTTTCTCAGGCGGGTCGAATTAAAGTGCTTTCAAAACAAAGATCCGCGATCCGACTAGGAGCCGATGTTTTCTCTCGTGGTCGCATATCTAAGAAGCTAATGATGGAGTGCGCTACGTCCATTAAGAGTTTTAAGGCAGTTTGCGATCGGCACCGTGTCTCTCAGATCCGCGCGGTGGCAACAAGCGCACTTCGCGAAGCTCGAAATAGTGACGAATTTAAAAGGGTGATTAAGGCTCGCACCGGCGTATCAATCGACGTGATTGCAGGAATTGAGGAGGCTCAGTTAATCAACCTAGCCATAGCTAGAACAGTTGATATCTCCGATTCACTCGCTGTAACGATCGATATGGGTGGGGGTAGTACCGAGGTTAATCTGGTCCAAAATGGGGCGGTGATAATGTCTGAAACGCATCCCATCGGCGCCGTAAGACTACTCCATCTTCTCCGGGCTGAGAAATCCACAGCAACACAATTCGCCCGAATGGTTAGAGATTATACCAGAAGCCTTCAGGGCCAACTGCGGAGCCATCTAGGGAAGCGTAAGGTTGATATATGCGTCGGCACAGGCGGTAATTTCGAGGCGCTGAGCGATCTTCGCGTTACGCTACTTAAGCTACCCAGAGGAAATCGTCTATCTTTAGTCGAGCTACGCCGAATTATAAAAACTCTTAGATCGGTCCCGGTGTCTGAAAGAATCAGTAAACTTGGACTTCGCCCCGATCGAGCCGATGTAATAGCGCCAGCAGCGGAGGTATTAGCCGAGATTATGATCTCGGCTAATGTAAAAGAGATCCTGATTCCGCGAGTGGGATTGCGAGAGGGGGTCCTTTATCACATGGTAGCGCGGATACGCCCTGTTGCTGATCGAGAAAAGCGCCAACAGTGCTACTCATTCGCTCAAGAACTTATAAGGATATATCAGAGTGATAGACGCCACTGCGAGTCTGTTAAAAACCACGCGTTATACCTATTTGATCGGCTAAAAAGGATTCACCGCTTGGATTCGGAGGCGCGCCTCTTAATAGAATTATCCGCCTTACTCCACGACATAGGGCGATTCGTTAACACTGAGGACCATCACAAGCACTCGATGTACCTCATTCGTGCGGCTTCTTTTATCGGATTGGATCGAGAAAAACAGGATATCATCGCGTGCATAGCGCGATATCATCGTGGGGCTCTGCCAAAGAAGAATCATGAGGTTTACCGAGATCTTTCACCAGGTAATCAACGTAAAGTTCGTCTGCTCGCCGCCCTTTTGCGAATTGCCGATGCCGCAGATCGAGGGAAAGGGCGCGCGAGTAAGATTTCGATCCAAATAAAGAAACGCAGCCCCTACGCGCTTCTGCTACATGGTAGAGGAGATCTTTCTCTAGAGCGTTGGTCGATCGACAAAAAATCAGATCTCTTTTCAAAGGAGTACCACCGCAAGCTAATCGTCGGTGTGAGGGATGGGATTGGGCGATGAGATTAGGGGGTGCCTTTTTCTTGTGAAACTGTTTAGTCACGCAGGCCGATCGTTACTTGGCTAATCTGGTGTGAGATTGACCTCACCTCGCCGGCCGGATCCCCCCATCAGCCACAACCATGAGTGTCGCTTCCGCTCTGTTGCCGGCGCGCGAGCCTCTAAAATCAACTAATCCGGTCGCTCCGGTATAATTAAGCTTCGAGACGTCGCTCTGTAGATCCTTTGGGTTATTTTTAAAAGCCCGGGCTAATACCATCACAGCCTCATAGCTGTTTTGCGGGGCCATAATTGGCTCTGTTTTAAATTTAGCCCTAAAACGCTCGTTAAAACTCTCTGTAGCTAGCCAGTCCACAAAATAAACTCCTCTGGCTTCGCTAGCTGGTAGCCCCCTACTCTTAATCGCCTCATCGAGGTCGCTAGTTGTTAGAACCCTGGGGTTAAATTGCAGCTCTCGCATTCTTTTTAGCGCGTGGTCGATTCCAAACGCTACGATCACTCCGTCTGGCTTCTTCGACTTGGCTCGCAAGATCTCAGCTCGCATATCTGAGGTGTAATCGGCGATACAATTCTCATCGACTATACTAACTCCACGCGCGGCGGCCACGGATCGCCAGACGTCAAGATATGTTCTTCCCCATGTGTTATCAGCGCAGATTATCGCCACACTCTTTATATCTTTATTGATCTCAAAGAAGCTGTCTACTGGTGCTGCTATACTTTCTTTTCTAGGACACGTTGTAAAAAAATACTCCGAGTTACTTGGCATATCGGTATCGAAAATAGATGGTGTCACTAAAACGACCCTACTTTTTTGGGCTAGCGGCACCATTGGGAGTGTTACAAATGAGAAGATATCGCCGATTAAAGCGTCGACGTGATCGATCCTGACTAATTTGTTAAACGCGGCGACGCCGCCCTTTGGGGTTGTGGCGCTATCTTCAAAGAGGATCTCTAGCGGTCGTCCGTTTATGCCACCTGTCGCGTTTACCTCATCACGAGCAAGCTCAATTCCTCGCCTCGCTTGGGCGCTCCATATATTCGCGGCTCCGGTGAATCCATATATCGCTCCGATGCGAAAAGGTTGGAGCTTTGGGGTTTCCGCCGCGGCTGTGCAAATAGAAAAGAAGAATAAGATGGCCAGAATTAATCTCATGAGGAGCAAGATGCCATGAAAGAATATGCGAGGGTAGAGAGGAGCTCATCGCCCTCGTCAGGTATTCGCTTCGTCGTTGGGCCCTATCTTACTCCAGCACCCGTCTCACTGCCCTCGCCTCTGTGTGGCCGGTGGTTGAAAAGAGCACTCTTAAGACAATCACAAAGCCAAGCAACAGCAGTGGGCCGGAGATCGACCACGGTTCCATACGATGATTAATCGCAGCGTCACCGAATAAGAGCGAAAGGCGTAGATCCTGAAGCAATCCCCAGACTGTCGCTATGCTGATACACGCTAGACAGATAGTCCTCTCTGTGGCGGTGGCGCCGCGCATGATAGTAGGCCATAGAAACGCCAGCGCTAGACCAACACAGGGAAGGTCGTAATCGTACTGGTAGGGACTTATTAGGGTAGTCGCGAAGATCGCAACCCCTATGTGCTGCCGCGGAGTAGCGCGTCTCGCGGTAAATACAACGGCACCTAGGGCTATTACTACTGAGAGCGCCTGCGCTAAAAGCGAAACGCTCGCGCTAAATCCGAGAGACCTCACACTCGCGTACACCGATACCATACGAAAAAGAGGTAGTCGTCCCTCTAATAAAATAAGCTTTGTCTCGGCCATCGTGCGCGCGAAATCTCCCCATATTGAGAGTCCAAAAACGACAACGCTTGTAGCAACTAAGAAGACGCAACAGAACGCGGCCGCTCGCAGATCGCGCCATCTATTTAAGACCAAAAGACTCACCGCAGCGGCCGGCAACATCTGTGGTTTTAATGCGAGAAGGCCCAAATGTATCCCCACTCGGTGATAATTATGTGTCACCCCCAGACCCAGTAGGCCAAGTATGGCCGCAAAGAGCATGCCATTCTGCCCTGACGCCAGGGAAACCACGATCGCGGGAGTCGCTACCATCAAGCTAACCGAGAAGCTCTCGCGATCGATTGCAAGCAAAACGTATAGATAAGCTACCGTGATAGCTCCCATGAAGATGGCATACGCCATCCATTCAGAGATAAGCCCAAATGGCGCCAGTATAATCGCGAGAGGGGGTGGGTAGGTCCAGCGGAGTCCGATGTGCAGATCCCCGCTAGCCGCGCGCAGGAGCGACCGATAAGCATCCGAAACCTCTCCCCTCCAGAAAGCCTGGCCAACTAGGTAAAAAACGTCGAAATCAGAGGAACCATCCGCACCTCCTCTAAAGATATGGATAACTTGGCTTGTGTATACCAAGGCGATTAGCACTAGAAGCAGCGCGGTAACGCGCCGTTTATCCAGTGGAGTTATATGGTTTGATGAACTGCTACTAGTCATTGCGATAGCCACCAAAGATACTAACAGGCCCTGCATCTCGGCAAGGTAGGAAGGCGGGGCAAACCCTCGCTTACGCTAGGGAAGGCCGGCAAAACCCCTCCCTACTGCGAAAGCGGATCTTGAGGTGCTCTTCGAGTTTTCGAGATGGGAAAAAATCCTCAATGTATCACCGGGGATACACTTCCGACCTTCGCTAAAGCTACGGCCGGCGAGATAATATAGGACCGGACGTAGCCTTGGCGGAGTCTGGTGCGGTTTTTTCCCATCTCAAAAATCGAATATCAACTCAACCTCCACTTTCTCGTTACGGGTAGGTTTTGCCGGCCTTCCCTAGTTCTCTACAGGGTACTACTATCTAGGCAACTCATATGCTAGAGATCGCAGTTAAAGCAGTAACCGACCTTAAACCCTTTAAAAGGAGTAAATACTATGGATCTTACAAACCTCTTAGTTCAACTTGTCGCTGGCGCGGTTGGCGGAAATGTCGCTGGTTCAAAGATGAAGAGCTCAGACCTTGGAACTCTCGGCAACTCACTCGCTGGAATCCTTGGTGGTGGCCTAGGTGGACAGATACTCTCTAGCCTAGGCGCTTCTGGCCTCGCTTCAAGCGCTGGAACAGGAATGAGCATAGAATCAATCGTCTCTGACCTAGCTGGTGGTGGAGTTGGTGGAGCGGTTTTAATCGCTGTTATCGGCGCGATTAAGAAGGCTATGGCCGCTAAGGCTTAAGTGCCGAATGTCAGTTTTTTTAATCCATCAAGAAGCCGCCTACACAGTGTTGCTCGCTGACTCTCTTGGTCAGAAGCCACATCTGGGTGGCGGCGCCACTTATCAAGTTACAGCCCCCAAACTTGTCAGAGTGGCCCCTGGGATCTACGCGGCCCACGCTGGGACACTGCAACCAGCGATAGATATGCTTAGTGAATTAAGCGCGGTTCTCGATCTCTCGCCTGACTGGGATTCGATGACAGCCAAGATGCGCGCGATCGGACACAACGTGCGCGATCGCTACCGCGAGATATTTAAGACAGATTCTTTTGATACACGTGTCGCGCTCGTTATCACCGGAGCGAGAAGGCATCCAAACGATATCTCAAGTGATACCTCAGCATCATTACTAATCTGGGAATTGGCCCGAGATTTTGAACCTCTGTACGTTGCTAGAGATCTCCATTTCGCCGGAAGTATTCCGATGACCGAGCTTGCAACCAGTTTTATGGCGCTACCGTTAGTCGCGGGAATGCTGAAACAGGGGCCACTCGCCGCCGCGCACGCGCTCATCGCCACTCACGCGGCGCTTGCTAAGTTAAGCTCAACGATCTCACCAGACGCCAACGTAGTAGTAATAGGTGACGACGACGAGCACACAGTTTTACACGGCACACTGCTTGAGCTTGGTCAGGCGGAGTTGATTAAGGGGTAACCACTCCCCCCCTCTTTGCTCTCCCCTACCCCAACCGCCACTGACACAGTCATATCACTTAAAACATTTGTCACCGAGCGGAGCCGCGCGACGATCCAATCCACTGTGAGTAACAGCGGCAAAACATCAAGTGGCAATCCAAGAGCGGTTAGCACCAACGATAACGAAACAACTCCAGCCTCCGGCACCCCCGCCACACCAACTGACGCGATAAGAGCTATCAACGCGGCGAATACCTGCTCTCCCAACGAAAGATCTACACCTAATGCCTGCGCCACAAATAGCGCGGCCATCGCTTCATATAGAAGTATTCCATCATTGTTTAGATTAGTACCGATACAGGTCGCTAATCGTGACGCTGATTTAGGCACTCCTAATTGATCAAGAGCGTGTAAAGTTACTGGAACTGTCGCCAAACTAGAGTTCGTCCCGAATGCGTAAGTCACCGGTTTAGCCGCCGCCAAGAAGAAACGCTTTAACGATATGCCACCAACTCGTTTAATCCACCACGGATAAACAAGAGAGATCTGAAGCGCTAGACCGAGAATCGCCGCAGCGAGATATTTTAGTAATCCTTTAAATGGCGCAAATCCAGAAACTCCCACTGTCTTAGCGATCACACAGAATATAGCCACCGGTACCAACGCGACTAACCAGAGAAGTGTCTGATTGATAACCACGCTGAAAACTCGCGAGATCCTCGCAGCGTCACTAAGGGATACCTCTGCGCTTGATGAGGCGCAGTAAACTCTTAATGCCGCTCCGATTAGTAACGCTAGCAACGCCACACCGATCACATTGTTCTCAACAAAGGGCGCGATAATACTCTCTGGAACCAAGTTAGCTAAGAAATTTTGCAGCGAGAAATTCTTTGATAACGGAGCGACCTCGCTGTTAGCTCTGACCTGACCTAAAACAAATCCATCTCCTGGACGCAATACATTTGAAACAGCAAGGCCCAGCGCCAAGGCGCAGAGCGCATTTATCGCGACAACTCCTAGCCAACGAGTAGCCGTTTTAATCGATAGCGTAGTAGTTAAAAGAGCTTCAATTATACTTATAAAAACAAGCGGAACAGCGATCGCCTTGATCACCTGAATATACAGCGCGCCAAAAACCCCAAGCGGTTCCGCGGCTGGCCCAATTAGGACACCAAACAACGCGCCTAGAACCGTTGCTAAGATGATGTACTTGGTGATTGAGCTAACGTGTGCTGACATATCTTCGTCTCGGGCAATATCAATTTCAAAACATCTCCCGTTACCCCAGCTAGTAATCGTGAATCCAATTTAGCTGCGTCCTTTACGATACTCTCTCTCTGTCTATCTATCTCACCGCGATCAGATTCAGGCCTATCACCATCATCAAGGTCATCAAAGGCTTGAAAGCACTCCCCTACCCTGGATCCCCACCCGATAAAATCTCCCAAGACCGCCTCGCGGATCCCAGCGCATATGGCTCCGCACCCTACCGACGCCCCAAAGAGCGCGCCGGTCTTTAACTCTATCATCTCATCTCGCTTGGCAGCCGAGGTGTTATTTTTAAGATCAATATCGAGCTGCTGCCCTAAGCAGAGATCCCACCAAGCCATAGAAAGCGTCCTGGCCACCCGCGCCTGGTTATCGCTTGATAACTCGCTATCGGTTGTTACTAACATAAGCGCTGCACCCACTAGGGCGTCACCGGTTAAGATAGCCGTTGCCTCGCTAAACGCACGGTGGCACGACGGACGTCCTCGGCGCTCGTCATCGTTATCAAGTGCTGGCAGATCATCGTGTACCAATGAAGCAGCGTGAAGGAGCTCAAGAGCGACAGCCGGACTTAGGGCTGTCTTTGTTATACTCTCGGAATCTTTTGAAAGGTCGTGAGCCACACTAAGAGCTAATAAAGCTCGGAGCCGCTTCCCTCCTGACCCAGAAACATAATCACACGCCTCGTGAAGGACCGACCTGCCCTGATTTCGACCGCTCCAATCGTAAACAGATGCCAATCTGGAATTAACTTCAGCAATCCAACGATCTATCAACACGCTGTTTGTTAGCATAGAACACCAGTCCCCTCTCTCCTTCGCCAGATCGGACGCTCAGGCACCGACAGCATCTCTCGAATCCTTCCTACCATGTACATCGAGCCTGTTATATAAGGGCTTGGCCCAGCCTCGCCAGACATTAAGTCGCGCAGGCACCCTTCGTAGTCATCCCCGTAAACCTCAATACGCAGATCCTCCTTATTTCTTGTCCCGGAACTCGATACCGCTAACTCCTGCTTTAGGAGCTCTAGTGGCAAGGCTCGCTCCGATTCAGGTCTAAGAAGTCGCCAAGTCTTTACATAAGGTCTTAACCTTCTAACCATCTCCTGCCAACTCTTTGTGTCTAGCACTCCAAAGGTCAGATCAATCTCCTTGGCTCCTGATGTATCGAGAAATGAGATAAAAGAATCGATACCTGCAGGGTTATGGGCGCAATCTAGTACGAGATTTAAGCTACTTACGCTTATTTTCTCGAGCCTTCCGGGCCAGAAGACCCCTTCTATGCCTGCTTTTACCGTCTCCTTGTTCATTCCAAGTGCCAATCCGATAGAGGCAGCTACAGATAGATTGTGAGCCTGATGAGTACCTAACAAGCCAGGCTTAAAATTAAATCCTATGTTCTTAGCCCCAAGGAATTCCTTACCCCAGTACTCGATACATTTACCCCCTGCTCGGTCATCGACAATCCTGGCATCAAAATCACGTCCGAATTTAAAATGAGGTACATCGGAGGCCAGCTTCGACACAACAGCATCAGCTTCCTTGCCTAAAATCCCCGTAATTAGCGGAGATCCACTCTTAATTATACCTGCTTTCTCAGCGGCTATCTTACCTAGTGTGTCACCAAGTATAGCTTGATGGTCAAAAGATATCGTTACAATCGCTGTGGCGGCGGGTCGTGCAATGACATTAGAAGCGTCAAGCCTCCCCCCTAAACCCACCTCTATTACAGACCACTCGACTCCATATTCGAATAAACCTAGGAATGCGATCGCTGTTATGGCTTCATGGAAGCTAAGCTCCACTAACTCCCGGGCCGCAGCCTGCTTAACTGCATAGGCAAACTCGCCTAAAAACTCATCAGAGCATGAAAAACCATCAATAACGATCCTCTCATTTATCTTCTGAAGATGCGGGGATATGTTTAATCCTACCTTATACCCGCCTGAGCCAAGTATACTGGCAACCGCAGCAGAAACAGACCCCTTTCCATTCGTCCCGGCAATATGAACCGCTGGAACCCTATCCTGCGGATTACCAAGCCTACGCAGCACTGAGATAAGCTCACTAAGCGAGAAACCTCCGCGCCCATTCCAGGGCCGCAACCCATTAAGATACGCCAGCCCTGATTGAACTCTATTCACTGTCCCACCGTGGGACACCACATAGGCGCCCATTTTTTTGCATTTTTCTTCCTGTCCCACCGTGGGACAGCCAAATTAGGATAGCGCCCACTACTCGGCTACAAGCTTTCTGAAGACGATTTGAAGGTCAGAGTCGCTGTAGAAGTCGATTGCTAACCGACCAGAATCGGCACCAGAGCCAGACCTAGATAGCTTAACCTTCATACCAAGAGCTCTCTGGATCTCATCTGCTATTCGCATATCCTCAGCGCTCATCGTTCTTACTGGGGCTTCATCTGTGTTTGCAGTATCCCTAGGTGCCTTAAGATTCCTCTCTAGCTCGTTTCGTGTAAGAACGTCGAGATCCTTAAGGTACGTAGCCCTTATCGATGGGTCATCAATCTTCGCCAACAAAAGAACCTTTGACTCCGCTGCTCCTTCCTTTAAAGCGTTTAGAAGGTCATCTGGGAGCTGCAATATCTCTAAGCTCCTTTGAACTGCGCTTTTCGAGATGCTCAGCTTCTCTGCGATATCTCGAATGCTGAGATTATGCGCGTCTCTAAGAGCCCCTATAGCTTGAGCTCGCTCTAGAGGGGTTAGATCATCTCTCTGCAAGTTCTCTACAAGCTGCAGAGCTAAGGTACGATCATCAGCCTCATCTGCCTGGCTAACTATAGCTGGAATCGATGACAATCCCGCCAAATTAGACGCCCTGTATCTACGCTCACCTGAAATAACTGTGAAACGCCCCGGAAGCTTCGCCGCTCGCACCAGAATCGGGCTTATTACGCCGTAAAGCTTTATGGAATCTGCCAGCTCCTGCAACTTCTCCTGATCAAAGGTGCGTCTTGGTTGGTTTGGATCAGGTTCAATCGCAGATAGCGGGATCTCGCGGTAGGGGACACCTCCTTTGGCGCGCTCCTGAAGAGCTGGACCCTGCATTAACGGATTGTTTGCAAACGAAAAGCCTTTCTTAGTCATTTAATACCTCATTAGCGAGCGCTGTATAATCTTCAGATCCCGGAGACTTCGGCAGATACTCAAAGATAGTCTGCCCCTTTGCTGGTGCCTCTGCTAGGGCAACATTCTCTCGAATTACTGTATCGAAAACTAGGTCCCCGAAATAGGCCCGAATTGTATCGGCAACTGCACGCGCTAGCCGCTTGCGACTATCGTGTAAGCAGATAAGAACTCCGCCGACTATCAGGTTCTGGTTGTATACGCTCCGAACTTGATCAATAGTATCAAGCAGTTGGCGTACTCCGTGAAGAGCTAGGTACTCGCTCTGAACCGGAACTATTACTTGGTCAACCGCAGCCAAGGCGTTTAAGGATAGGAGTCCGAGGGTAGGGGGGCAGTCGATCAATATAACGTCATACTGGTCTCTGACCTTATCTATAGCCCGTTTGAGGAGGAGCTCACGCCCTACGACACCTCCTAACTCTAGGTCAGCCGCACTGAGGAGCAAACTAGAGGGAACGACGTGCAGATTATCGGACCTTTTGATCGTAACATCCTGAATTCTCTTATTTCCCTTCAGCACATCGTAGACCGTCCACTCTGGACCCTTCTGGGACTCATTTACCTCAGAGAGATCATCGGTCGCACCGAGGCCCAAGTGGGTTGTGAGGTTGCTCTGCGCATCGATATCTATAAGCAGAACCCGCTTTCCGCTCTCTGCTATTGCGGCCCCGAGATTCACTGTCGTAGTCGTCTTACCGACTCCACCTTTTTGATTAACTACGCTAATCGCTATGGCGCGCCTTGGGGGGTTATCCCGGTTACCGTTTACCTGTTCGCTTGTCACACATCACCCGCACTAAAATACTCGTGATTCGAAATAAGGAATCTCGCAAAGATCGCCAATAAAATCTACCCTTAAGTCAGATCACGATAAGAAATACTTTATATTTGACCGATTTTTCTCCCACCTTCGAGTAAATTAACGTTTCGTGTATCGAGATAAGAAAACAGGGGTTCTAATAGGACACTTTTCGATCTCAAAACACGATACATATTTACCCAGAGACACGATATAGGGACGCTAGATCCCGATTCATCGTGTTTTGGACTAAGCGTTATCGTGCTTTGAAATTCACATTATCGTGAATTGCCTCATAGCGTATCGTGCATTCTGATAAGACTGATTCGTGATTGAGTCACAAAAGACTCGTGCATGGAAATAAATATTAACATCCAAATACCTGATTTAAATAGCTTTTCTTTCCGCTCAATAGATAACATGTAAGACAAGAAAAGATTGTTTAACTAACTAAAAGTAAGCTAAGGTGTCGTTGATTTTTAAGGTCTATTTTTCTTTGTTTTTATGCGAGACGAATCTTCAACCACGTCGCTGTATCAAGACCTGAGCCAATTCCAAGTTGATCAAGCCCCGGTTTGTTTCAATCCGAATTCGTCCAGTTCTACTACGTCGTTGAAGTTATCGCGAGATGAGATGAATCTCGCTGAGTTTCCTTTAACTGTTCTCTCCAAGCGATCTGATCCGTCGGTTAAAACCTTAGAGTTCTCTGATCATGTTAAAGGAAAAAATGGAGATCTGATTAATCGGAAGTGGATCATTACAGGAGCTGATAAATTTGGATTGCCAACTTCTTCAGATGATGAAGTTTTGCTGGGCCTGTTGAAGCTCACCGCGGATGATGGACTTAGATCAAGAAAGATTCATTTCACTCGCTATGAGCTCTTGCGAATTCTTCGCTGGACAACAGAGGGACGGAGTTACACGCGTCTTCAGAACGCGCTGGATAGACTGAGCGGAGTTCGTATAAAGGCCTCAAACGCCTTTTATGATAATGAGAGCAAGCTTCACAGCACTCGCAATTTCGGAATAATAGACGCTTACGAGATCAATGATGGGCGAGACACGAGACCTAGCTTCTTTACTTGGAGCGAGGTGCTCTTTAAGTCGTTTCAAGTTGGCTTTATTAAAAAACTCGATCTAGATTTTTATCTGGATCTAGAGAGCGCGGTATCGAAACGGCTGTACAGATATCTCGACAAGCACTTTTGGTATCGTTCGCGAATACAGGTGAATCTGTTCACTTTAGCTCATGAGAAGATTGGAGTGTCCCGCAACTACGTTTACGCTAGCTCTCTTAGACAGCAAATAGAGCCAGCCCTTGAAGAGTTGAGGAATCGAGGGATTTTAAGTGAATATGATTTTACCGGTAAGGGAAAATCAACTGATGTCATAATGGTCGCGGCGCACGCGCCGAAAAAGAGTGTGCCTTCTCAGGTAGTGGATGTTGATAGATCGGCAGCAGAGGATAAGCGGGAGGATCTATCAGCAGAGGCTTTAGCGGAGCGAGTGAGGAGGGCGTTAGTTGAGCGTGGGCTCGCGGATAAGCAGAGCCTAAAGCTAACGGCAGGGCAGGGGACCGCTACTTTAGAGAGGATGCTTTTGATAGTGACGCGCTTTGATGAACTGATTAACTCGCGGAGTTCCTTAGTCAGCAGGAGTCCGACAGGATTTTTATATCGAGCCGTTGAGAGGCCCTTTGAGTTTGTCCTGCCAGGTGAAAAGAAGCCGAAGCAGGGAGAGTTGAATTTAGAATCTGAGAATCGACAAGGTAATAAGAGTGGCCCAGCGCAAGCAGGGGTAGGAGCGACAGCCGCGGAGAAAAGTAGCCTAAACGACCCGTCCCTAAAGAGATCGATGAAATTAAACTTAGAGGTTCAGTATCTGACAGAGCGTAAGGAGACATTGGACCAGGTTTTAGCGCGTAGCTCAATGAAGGAGAGGGAGCAGGTGCGCCAGGAAGTTGAAAAGGCACTGGCTAAATTGCGCGCTCATATCTCGCCGCAGCGTTTCTCAGAGGCAGTTCAACACGGAATGGAGCAGAGGTTGTTGGATTCGTATGGATTCCCAGAGTTCGATGTCTGGGCTCAGAAGAGAATGTAATATACCCCGACTGAATAGACTGTTCCCCCAGGCGGCCAGCTTATCTCGTTGGTCGTTATACTCGCATTTACCCGTAGCTAGGATGCGGTTACCACCATCCCCGATTCAAAGCTACCACTGTTATTACAAGATTCGACTAAGTTTCTATACTTTTTCCCCCTAGAACTGGCGACTCTGATCTAGAAAAACTTCAGGCTACTACAAGCACCAAACTAGCATCTTAAACCCTTGGATAAGTCTTTGTACTTACCCAGGAAGTTGGGGGTCTGTAGAGAACAATAGAAGTGATCAAGCAATCAAGATCAGATCTGAAGCAGTAGTAGTAAACGAGAGCGACTCTAGAAAGCGCTTTAAACATTTACACACGGAGCCGATTGTAGAAGTGAGGATGTGCTACTTACGCGATCAGAAAACTAGCGAGTACTTGTGTGGGATCTCTTCTCGCATAGGACGGAGCGCAAGCGCGCTTATGCTGGTCGTGTATCTAGTCGCTGCGCTGCTCTCTCTGGTTACCTTTAGCGCTTACGCCCAAGTCTCAGTTGTTGGCTCGTCAACATCAACAGATTCTACAACTGCTTCAGCACGAAAAACATTCTTCGATTCAGGTTCAAGTAACCACTGGGCATTCTGGTATACCGGCTCTCAGATCGATTACGCGTCGTCGTCTGACGCGATTACTTGGACCACTCGCGGAAATCTCGCTTACAACACGCCGAATTTCTCAGTAGCGTTTAAAGTTATCGCGGGTACTTCGTATGTCTTCCTAGTCAGTGAGGCTAACACCTATGACATCGTGATTAGGCGGGGAAGTATATCTGGGACTACGATCACCTTCGATGCCGCCGTAACTGTTCTAGACGGCACCTCGGCGAGTGATAACTACATTCTGCCTCATGTGATGCTCGATAGTAACGATAAGGTCTGGACCGCCGCGTTTAAGGACCTAGGAGATGTAGGTGACAGATACCACGCGACGGCGCGCAGGACGACTAACGCAGGGTCATCAGCACTGACATTCGACGCGGCTAGTTCATTTGGTAAGCCAGCCGGAGAGATCGCGGCGGTCGCCCTCGCGCCGTTATCGTCAGGTAATATGTTGGCGACCGTATCAGGCGAGAGCGGGAGCAATATAATCGCATATCTGTACAACGGCACGTCGTGGTCTCTGGCGAATGGCGGAGGAGACATGGGCGGACTGCAGTTCGCGCAGTCGGGAGCCAATGAGGAGGTGAGGGCGCTACTGAGGGACTCTGGTACAAATATATATGCGGCGGGTAGCTTCACCTCGATAGGTGGCGCCATGGCGTCACGTGTAGCGCAGTTTAATGGAACATCGTGGAGGGGCTTAGGAGCTGGGGTTTCCGGAACCGCATACGCGTTAGCTCTGGACTCGACCGGGAATCTCTACGTTGGAGGAGATTTCACGACCGCCGCGAGCGTCACCGTAAACAATATAGCACGCTGGAACGGGGCTTCATGGACAAGTCTTGGTGGCGGGGTGAATGGTATTGTGTATGCTTTGGCGATCGACTCAAGTGG
Organism: Bdellovibrionota bacterium; assembly: GCA_044356215.1. Taxonomy (GTDB): domain Bacteria; phylum Bdellovibrionota_C; class UBA2361; order UBA2361; family OMII01; genus OMII01. The sequence goes on from JBIKWQ010000051.1 coordinate 20,611, forward strand.
GAAGGTATACGCTGGAGGTGCCTTCACTAGCGCTGCGGGAACGACGGTCAATTACATTGCCCAATGGAACGGCTCTTCTTGGTCCAGCCTCGGCACTGGCATGAATGCCCAGGTTAATTCACTCGCTGTTGACTCAACGAACAAGCTATACGTCGGAGGTTCATTTGGTACCGCATCTGGAACCACTGTCAACAACATCGCTCAATGGAACGGTAGTTCCTGGGCTGGTCTAAGCTCGGGAATGGACGGTGTAGTTAACGCACTGATAGTTGACTCAAGCGACCGACTTTATGCAGGTGGAACATTTCTTACGGCAGGAGGCAGCTCCATAAATCGAATCGCTCAGTGGAACGGATCAACTTGGAGCGGTCTGGGAGCAGGTGCCGATTCCACAGTTCGAAGTTTAGCACTTGACTCAACCGGTAGAGTTTATGTTGGAGGTAACTTTACCAGTCCGGCGACTCGAATAGCCAGGTGGAACGGAACGTCCTGGTCCGGTTTTAGTACCGGTATTAATTCGTGGGTCTACGCGATTGCAGTTGATACATCCTCAAATGTTTACGCAGGAGGCGCCTTTTCCTCTGCGGCAGGAACCTTATTCGAAAATATTGCAAGATGGAACGGAACCTCGTGGTCTGCCGGAGTTACAAAGGGAATAAACGGTTTGATAAATGCTGCTGCCTTTGACTCTAGCAATAATCTCTATGTGGGGGGTGATTTCACTACAATTGGTGGAATTACCGCCAATCGAATCGCCAAATGGAACGGCACCTCATGGTCGGCTCTAGGCACAGGGACGAGCAACAGCGTTAACGCGATCGTCTATGAACCAATTAGTGGGAATCTTTATGTAGGTGGTGGATTCGGCGCAGCCGGCGGCGTCACTGTAAACCGCATAGCCCGGTGGAATGGCACTGCCTGGTCGGCGATGGGAACAGGAACCGGAGGATCGTCTAGTGGGCTCACGGATTTAGAGGTTGACTCACTTGGAAACCTCTACGCTGTAGGTGCCTTTACAACTATGGATGGCATAACGGCTAATCGTGTCGCGAAATGGAATGGTTCAGCGTGGTCCGCCTTGGGAACAGGCGCGAGTGATTACGTAAACGCCTGTGCTGTTGATTCCTCTGATAACTTCTACATAGTTGGGGCGTTCGCATCTGTGAATGGCGTTACAGCCAACCGAGTGGCCAAGTGGAACGGCAGTGCTTGGTCAGCGATGGGCACCCTTTCAAGTCCGAGGTCTATCACGATAGACTCAACCGATGCTGTATACGTTGGAAGTAATGCATCAACCAATAGGGTTCAAAAATGGAATGGAAGTAGTTGGGCCAGTGTAGGTAGTTGGAGCACTGGCAGCACAGAAGCAGTCGACTGCATGGTCACTGACAGTAATAACAATCTTTATGTAGTCGGCGATTTTACCAACGCGGGAACGATATCAGCTAGCTATATCGCTAAATGGAACGGCACCTCTTGGTCAACAGTTGGCTCGGGACTCACCTCTGCAGCGCTTGCTATCACGGTTGACTCGAGTGATAACTTATACGCCGGAGGAGGCGACCTCACACACTTTATTCCTCTCGGGGCCAACAACCAGAATCTAGGCACCGTCTCATCACTAGTCGCAGGGGCGAGTGGAGCGGCGCATCTGTTCTATATCGATAGCTCCTCAGATGTTAAGGTAAGGAGCTATTCCGGCTCTCCAGCCTCATGGGGTAGTGTGACAAATGTCCATACCGGAACGGTATCGTCGCTATCAGCGGCGTACAATTCATCTACCAGTAAACTAATCACCTGGTTTATCGATGTAGCTGATGTGCTCTACCGAGACGCAAGCAGTCCATTTACAACTTGGTCAGCAACTACCTCAGTCAGCGCCGCGGGGGTGCCGAAATCAGTGTCGTCTGATGTTGAGGCTAACAGTTCAGGTTTGGTTCTCTCAACCTGGAACCGCGCTGGCAGCTCGGCTGGCGAAGTCGTGGCGTCGTTAGGAACTCCAGGGCCAACTAATACGCCGACTGTCACACCGACCAGTACGCCTACGTTTACCGCCACCATAACACCGACTATTACACCGACATTTACCGCCAGTAATACACCGACGATCACGCCGACTGATACTCCAACGAATACACCTACTGATTCGCCAACCGTTACACCTACTTTTACCGCGAGCAACACGCCAACAGTGACACCTACGTTGACGCCAACTAATACGGCAACTAACACGCCGACATCAACTCCGACAAACACGGCGACCAACACGCCAACAGTGACGCCAACTAGCACACCCACCAGAACTCCGACCAACACCCCGACTCAGACGCCAACACAAACTCCGACTAATACTCCGACAGTTACACCTACGGCGACGCCGACACCGGTTTCCTATCTTGGCGAAGACGGCGAGTACCATGCTCTTGGGCCAACAGCGACTGCAACCCCTACAAGAACTCCTACCAATACACCAACAATCACACCTACAGGCACACCCACAAATACGCCTACAAACACCCCATCGATCACACCGACTAGAACTCCTACCTCGACTCCTACTAATACCCCGACAAACACACCGACCAATACACCGACTGATACCTCAACCAACACTCCAACAATCACCCCAACCAATACACCCACCAACACCCCAACAGCAACCCCAACATCAACCCCATCAGCCACCCCAACCCGCGGCGGGTCGCAGAGTGTGACACTTACTAAGGACCCAACAGCGGCATTAACTGATGTTGACTTAGGCGCCGGCACAATGGTGATAAAATTCAGCATCGCCTGGAATTATTCCTGGCGCAAAGCTACTGCGCCTAACAACTGGGATGCCATGTGGTTCTTTGTGAAGTTCCGTAAAAATCTAGGCCAGTGGCAGACGATGACATTTACTGATACCGGCCACACAATTCCATCAGGAGCAGCAATCGATATCGGTTTGCGTGACCCAAACAGTAGTTACAACAGTACAACAAATAGAGGGGTAGGGGCGTTTATCTATAAAGACTCTGCAGGTTTTGGCACAAATACCTTTAACGATATTAAGCTTAAATGGCCGTATGCTCTGGACGGTGTTCAACAAGGCGACCGAATCGACTTGCAATTTAACGCTATTCATATGGTGTATGTCCCTACAGAGAGCTTCTATGCAGGGGATGATAACACTTCAAGTAGCTCGTTTAAGCAGTCTGGATCTAATAGCGCTGTGCAGATAACTGGTGAGGGCGAAACGACCGTGTATGTTGGAGCGACTGGATACACTGTGCCTGCTGGATTTCCTAAGGGCTACAAAGGATTCTATGTAATGCGTCACGAACTTGCTCAGGAGCAGTATCGAAATTTCTTTAACACGTTACCAACAACGGGAAGTGCTAGAGCAAATAGAGATGTCACAGATAGCACAGGTAAAAACTCTGATAACTTAGTGAGCCGAAACAATATCAGTTGGGACTCAAGCAATCTCGCTAACGATATGAGTGTACCTGATAGAGACTCGCCAAATTCTAGAACCTACTGCTCGGTGGCGATGAGTTACTTAAGTTGGGATGACTTAACAGCTTATCTTGATTGGGCGGGATTAAGACCGATGAGTGAGCTAGAGTATGAGAAAGCAGCGAGGGGTCCAACATCACCTGTTGCTGGAGAGTACGCATGGGGAAGCACCAATTATCAGAACGCCAGTGGTGTATCTAGTCCTGGAAGGATTAACGAGGTGCCTACCACAGTAGGGGATAATATAAATTTTGGTGGAGGTCTTGGTGGTCCAGTCAGGGTTGGATCATTTGCGGCATTAAATTACGGAAGAGCTTCGAGAGAGAATGCTGGTGGTGGTTACTACGGGGCTTTAGAACTAAGCGGGAATGTCTATGAACGGGTTGTTACTGTAGCTAACAGTGATGGCAGGAATTATACGGGTGTTCATGGAGATGGGGCGCTTGATTCAAATGGGAGGGCTAACGAGAGTAATTGGCCGTCACCAACTAGTGCTTCTGGCTCTGGATTCCGTGGGGGAAGCTGGAATGTGGCTTCGTCGTATTGCCGGGTGTCTGACCGGTCGACCGCTGGGACGGCTGATACAAGTCGTGGGTCTGATTACGGAGGGCGAGGGGTGAGGACGGCGCCGTAGTATAATAAACCGACATGCGACATGCGTCTCACGTTTTGCGAAAGACGTGTACGTGTTACGTACCACGCCGGTCGTTGTCGCTAGGAGTTCTTCGTGTTTCACCCTCGGTAGTAAAAAAATATTCAGCTACAGAAACAATCAACGTCACAACTACGTATCACGTCTAACGTAAAACGTAATACTCATAACGTCCTACGCGATACGCATGTCACATGTCGAACTAAAAACTCGCTATTACCAATATTTTAATCACTTGGTATGAGGTTCGCGGCCCACTCGGACCGCGCGCCTCTGGCGCGCTTTGCTACGGCGTCCGGTATCCGTTACATGCGACGCTAACTCGGACCGCGCGCCTCTGGCGCGCTTTGCTACGGCGTCCGGTATCCGTTACAAGCGGCGCGGGAGCGCCGCGGTCGTGCGCCCATGAGGCGTACAAACCCTGATTGGTGGAAGACCAATCCGTAGATGCCCTAGTCTACGAAACCGAGAGTAACTGCGTGTCCGTGAGGACAGGTGGGAAGCAACAGGAGGTGAGTAATCGGTCCGTAATAAAAAGTGTAAATCCACTGAGTGTGAACGTGATTCAGCTCTGTAGTGAGGCGAGCTTGTGACCGAATGGCGAAGCCGATCTCTTGGGGATAAGTAGGAGCACTCCCAGGATCGCTATGGGGTGGTTGACGACGGAACGATAACAAAGGGTTGTACGAGTAAGTGGGGATACCTGTGGAGGAAGGAGACCCCCACAGGAGTGAGAGCTGTCATAGTAGCCGTGAAGCTGGGTAACTCCAGTGGAGCCAAGGGCAGTAGGGAGATGGATGAATGAGGGATAAAGATGCCTGAGGAAAATAAGCCGTCAGAGGCAGTGGCGGAAACGCCTAAACGCGCTGAAGAAATCGCATGGATGGAAGCAAGCGTCTGGACCCCTCGCATGGTGGAGGCACTGAAAAACGGTGTCAAAGGAGGAAAATGGTATAGCATCAACGACAAGGTATACAAACGAGATAACCTGAAAGCGTCCTATGAACGGACCAAACGGAACAAAGGGACACAGGGGGTCGACAACATCAGCATCAAGTTCTTCGGAAAGTACCTAGGGAAGGCCGGCAAAACCTCTCCCTACTGCGAAAGCGGATCTTGAGCTGCTCTTCGAGTTTTCGAGATGGGAAAAAATCCTCAATGTATCACAGGGGATACACTTGCGGTTT
>JBIKWQ010000003.1:0-80465 GCA_044356215.1 Bdellovibrionota bacterium
AGCGAAGGTCGGAAGTGTATCCACTGTGATACATTGAGGATTTTTTCCCATCTCGAAAACTCGAAGAGCAGCTCAAGATCCGCTTTCGCAGTAGGGAGGGGTTTTGCCGGCCTTCCCTAGGGAATGCCGGCCCTACTGTATCGGCACCACCCCAACAACCTTCCTGCTCTTCCCGTCAGCCCCCGCTCCTAAAAGGAGCGCGTGAAGCTTCTTCTTGGCGGTTGAATCGCGGAAGAAATTGGCCACATCGTCCAATAGACTCTCAAATCCCGGATGATGCGCCCAATAAGCATTGTACGCCCTCATTAAACGCGCACGGTAACGAGCACCGCGGCTCTCTACGTATGAACAGAGTCTCTGCTCGGTAGGCTCCTGTGCTGGGGCACCATCCTTGTTGGCTTTAATAACCGTATAGAGCTCTCGCGCTATAGAGGTAGCTTCCATTCCAAAAACTCGCCCCGTAAGCTCCTCTAGCTGATGCGCCTCAACTCCTTTCGATCTGCACTCATCCATCAGATCAACGCCGTAATCTCGATGATACGCTAACAGCACCTGATAAGACATCTCATCCATCCAGTTGATATCCTGCGGAATTCGCGGATTAGGACGCTGCGGAGTTGGTATGGCAAAAACCGCTAAAACCGCCAACCCAAGTTCGTGACCAGACAGCTCCTCTGTGATCTCGAATAGTTCAGCGGCGACATCCTTAGCTGAATACCCCTCAAGATGAAGCAACGTTTCGTTGATCAGATCTGGATCAACCTTCATCTCTTTGATACCTCGGCGCAACTGAGCTTCCGGATTTAAAAGATCATAGGCCTCCTCAATTACCCGCTGATCCCGTTGATAGTGCCGCAGAGTCGACATCAGTGAGTTAATATCTACTCCGTCAAAGTACTCAGTGATACGAGAGGTAACCTCAGGATCTACCCCCTCTAAGCGTAAGATGATCTCCGCGAATACCGGAGGGGATACTCCGATACGAGCCGCCGCGTACTTAAGGTGCACGCGTAGACGTGGGAATAAGAGATCATATCCACGCTCAAAAGCGAGAACTAATCCGAGCGGGCCACGACACAACGCGCGGATCTCGTCGATCTGGTCCGCGCTCACCCGAGACGCCGTAAGCAGACTCTCACGAGCTATAAAGACCTCTGGCATCAGCACCAGCGACATCCGCTCAATAAGTTCGTCCTCGAGCATAGGAGCCTCATGGGCCTTTAATATGAACTCATCCAAGGCGATAAAGTGGACGCGCTCAAATGATTCCCTAATAAACCGCACAAAAGTGGGGGGAAGATCGCTGAGCTCCTCGATATTAGATAGATCTTCGTGAATAGCGTTTACTAGTGGCTGCAGTTCCACTCCCGCCAGCAGCAAATCAGCCATTTGAAACGCCTCCGATGAGAGACAGTTCCTAAGAGCATCACGCAGCGTCATGCGTGGATCCGTCAATTCGAAGAAAGCTCTCTCGACCCTATTCCTCTGGTCATAAGTTAAACCACTTAAGAAATCTAAAACTGGGCGATCAAGTTCACCTACATCTGCATCCTGGTCGATTAACTGCGCTAAGCTTACAGCGTCCTCCTCGTCATCCGCGCGACTCTTGTACTCCCACTGCCACACCGTTGGCTCGGGTTCGACTCCGCGAAATCGCGCTAAGACATCAATAGTTAATGACCAGCGGCCGTTTCCGCCCATATACCTATCGATTAATACGACGCGTCCCTGCTCGCTTAAAGAAGGAGACACCCGCTCTAATCTTCTCTTTATGACATCTTCCAAATTATCACCAAAGACTATCTGGTAAGCTTGCTGAACCGCCAAACACTCTCTCGGCTCTCGAAAATGGAGTGGGGCTATGATCTCAAATAGATCTCCAGACACCGCGATCCGCTCCGCTATCACAAGCGCCACGCGGCGAGGATCAAATACGCGCCTCGAGATAAAAAGCCGGGGATCAAGCTCGTACCCGTAAACCTCTTGTAGGGCTCTGTTTGTGGAGTTAAAACGCTCGCTCGATAAGGCATCTACCCTCTCGGCTATTAATTCAAATGAATTAAGCACTCTGTGATGAATCGACATCCGATCACGCCACATCCGGCGCTTCTTGAAATGCCTTAAGAATGGTCCGATTCCTTGAGTGTGGTCACGATCCACGGAATCTCGCGGATCGCTTAATGTGTCCTCGATCTCGTCTAGGTGCGTCTTTGGGAAGAGTATATGATGAATAGTCTCCGCCTCGAGATGTGGTGACCAGCCCTTTAAAACATCCGCGAGTCGCTCCTGATCAGCCTGAGAGAATATCCTCCTGACATGGGCCTCTAGCCCCTCGTCGCTATCTAAGGCATCTGGCCCAGCTAATTCAAGATACATCCGCTTAACAAGCGACATCTCCTCTACGCTCCGGCCCAAGAAGAGATATCGTAGCGCCCTCGCGTCATCACGGGCTCTAAAGGCCTGCGCGCGCTTCTGCTCTACTACCTCATTCTTACCGATACTCTTGCGAGCTGGCGCTTTAGCCTCACTAGTCTGCGCGTTTAAAAGGGCGTGCGCCTGCTTTGCTAGGCTTTTGAAGGGGATCTTTAAGAATTCATCACGAACAGCGACTAGCTGACTCTCTGTGCAATCAAGTAGGATATCAGCGATTCGTTGCTCCTTGTCAGCGTGAGGCCCGTTGTAAAGCACCCAAAGACTCTCAGCTACTTTTTCAACATCCATCCCGTGGGCTATCCGAGCGATCCGCTCCTCTCCTTCATGGCCAACTCGCTTTATGATCTGGTAAGAGATCTCAGGTCGCTCTCCTCGATCTCTAATCGGAGTGTAATAGTGCTCTGTAAAGAAATCGTTCGCTCGGTCTAGAATCTCCTTGGACTCTCGCGGAGATCTATCGGACAAAACCACATTAAATGCGCTTAAATAAAGATCTATATCAGTTTCGCGGCTCTTCTGAGCGAGTTGATAGATCTGATGAGCTAAAGCTTCCGCCAACTCTTGATGCTTCGCCTCATACTCTTGGCGCTCTTGGCGCGATCTTCTGCGCGGTGGATCCTGAGGAACAGGTGGAGCCTTCGCGATCTCTCGGATTCTATCTAGACCACCCTTAACTGAGAGTGGTCGATAGAACTGATCAAAGACCTCTCCTTCATACTGTAATCTGGCCGCGGAGGCCGCCTCTCGCTCGCGCTCTAAAGCCTCCTCGGCCTCTCTTCTCGCGAGATCTTCCACAGGGCCACTCTTAGGGGCGAGGATCCCTTTCTTAAAAACGATCTTCTTGTCGCCTGATCCGTCTACCATTAATTGAAACCTCGTCGCCGCCAGCCAAACGCTCTTCAGTTAAACTAGGCGTACTCCATTTCCATCCAAGCGCGCTCTCGTCGATCTCTATCGGGATCCTCAACGATATCCTGTAATATTAAACGCCCGAGTCTCGCGTATATTACATCAATCGTGGCGTTTTTTCCGTCTAGATGGAGTGGATCAAGGAAATCCGGATGGAATCTAAGCATATGATCCATTACCGCTCGATCGTGCTCTGATTTGGCGATCATAGCCCAAACGTTCTTTCCTACCCAGGCAAAATCCGCTGAATTCCAATCTAGCATCCGTTGAACGTAGTGTCCGATAGAGAGCAATTCCTCTGGAGCTGGTGGGCGCTCGAATTGATACGTTCCCTGGCTATTACGCATCCTATCAGCTATCCAAACCAAGTTATTAACCAACTGAGGAAGACAGTGTTTAGAGAGTACGCGCCTCTCAAGGGTTGAATCTAGGTAGCTCATCCGCATCGGATGAACACGTCGTAAGAATGCATCATCTAGTCTGCGATTGAAGTTTTTGGTGAAAATCACCAGAAGATTATCTACGTTACAGTCTATCGGAGGACGAGATTCCAACCAGATTCGGGCATCTTGGATCGGTCCTAGAAAGAACGTATCGATATGACCATCTACTTTATCGATCTCATCTATTAGTAAGATCACCGGCTGATTCTGAGATTTCAAAAAGGCTCGCGACAGGATTCCAAGATTCATCAACTTCTCTTTGGCTTGCGTCTCCTGGCCCGCCATCGATGACGCGATCGCCAAAGCTGAGGGAACCTCGATCAGATGCGCAGTGTTCATCCCATTGTAACAGCTAAGACACATCAACTCCGCGCCCGTCGCTTTAGCCAGGCATTTCGCCAAAAAGCTCTTACCGCAACCAGAGGGTCCCTCAAGGAGGATCGCTCGTACCCTGTCAGATGGAGATGTTAAAAGTAACGACATCTGAGTAGCTGTAAAGCGCGCGCATTGATATCCAACCGCGGCCAATCGCCGAGACATCTCCTCTGGATCAGAGAACTGAGTGAGCCCTATCTTTTCGGGCTTATAGGCTCTCCCGCGACGCTTCGCGTCTGGATCATCAATCACACCCTCTAACAGCCACCGACCTAAGCGGGCATAGATCTGCTCAATCGTCGCGTTTCTGTTGTCTGGCACCAATGGATCGGTGAAATCAGGATGATAACGCAGAAGCTGCTCAAAGACTGTGCGGTCATGCTCAGACTTTGCCAACATATAGAAGAGATTCTTCCCTACGAAGGCGTAATCGATCAGATCCCAGCTTAAAAGATGTGTTAAATAATGTGCCGCTTTTAACAACTCCTCAGGAGCCGGCGGCCGCTCGAAAGGATAGCTACCATCTGAGCCGCGCATTAAATCAGCTACGCGAATGAGATTCTCCGCTAATTTTGGCTTACAGTGCGGCGCTAAAACTCTGCGCTCTAAAGCGGAATCCATGAACTTCATGCGCAACGGATGCACGCGTCGCAGTAGCGCCTCGTTAATTGGGCGCTCGAAGTTCTTGGTGAACATGATTAAAAGATTGTCTAAGTTAGCGTCGATCGCCTCACCAGACTCACGCCAAACTCTACCATCTTGAATCGGCCCCAAGAAAAACGTATCGATCGCCACATCAACTTTATCTAACTCGTCGATCAGCAATATAACCGGCTTCTGTCGCGACATCGCGAAGGCCTTAGAGATCGGCCCAAGATTCATCAAGTCATCGACTTTCTGGTCAGAAGCGCGGCCTGTCATCGCGTTTACCATTCCCAGTGTCGACGGCATCTCGATTAAGTGTTGCAGGTTCATCCCCTTGAAACACTGGATACACATCAACTCGGCGCCAGTAATCTTGGCTAACGATTTAGCCATGAAGCTCTTACCGCAACCGGATGGTCCCTCTAACAAGATACACTTAACACTGTTAACTCTGGTGTTGAGCAACAGCGACATCTGAACAGCGTAAAACGGTAAACAGTGATAGCCGACCTCTCCTAACTTAATCTCAAGCTCCTCAGGGGTTCCAACGTCCTTAAATCCGACCTTTTCTGGAGCGTAATTAGAGTGGAAATTGGGGTTAACGATCCCAAGCTCGCTACCATCAGTCTTGGGCTCAAGATCATTAGCCGCGCCGCGATTACGGAACGTAATCTTGCGTTGTGGGGCTCCTGCGGTGCTTTCAGAGTTGTTGTCGTCTTCTAACGCCATAATCTTCTTCTTCAGTCCCTATATGATGTAAGTCCACAATAAGTGGACAAATGCTTCTTATTACTTTGCAGGGCGGGATATATATCTGTAATTATTGAACTTATCTTTTAGTTGGCGCATAACTACAACTCCCTTTCATTTTAGCTGAAGCGAACAGACTCGTTCTTGAGATGATATCATCATGACTGATAATCCAAATACCGCGCGTACAGACCGCCCCTACCGTTCTAAGAGAACCCAGAGGGGAGAGGCGGAGCTAATGACCTTTGGTATAGTGGTAGTGCTAGCCATTCTGTTCTCAGGCACCGTTTGGGTTCTTAATTGGGTCAAGCACAACAAGCACTCAGAGCGCGAAGCGCGAAAGCTTGCCGCTATCCTTGAGAAGAAGAAAAGTCAATTCTCAGGGCGTCGCGACCCCGCTGAGTATCTAGTCTTCTGCGACAAACCAGCGTGGTCTCTTCTTCAGACTAAATACAACTGCGAAGTCCTTCCAGAATCGTATGGGGAGCTGTTTTTGATGCCCTAGGCTCGGCTCCGAGCGTCAAAAGCTCGGTATCTCGATGTTTTGTTAGTAACGGCGCGTTCGCGCTGTTACCGATAGGGTGTCGCAGTTCTTTATCACCACAGAGGACGCAGAGGACACAGAGAACGGCCATTTTATCGGCAATTATAAGGTTTTCTCTGTGTCCTCTGCGTCCTCTGTGGTAAAAAATATTTTACTAATTGTCTCAGCAACTTACCAAAAACACTGCGACGCCCTGTGTTACCGAGCAAATAATCGCTTAGGCGAGGTCTTGCCTCGGCGCTAAGGCAAACATCGCCGCAGCGATGTTTTGCCTTTCTTTATTCTAGCCCAGAATCTTCGATGCTGCTCTCCGCATTCTCAGCCGCACCCAGAGCCACCGGCGGAGGGGGGTCCGCAATCGGGACTTGATTCGCTACCGTCCCCTGCTCATGTGGTGTTATCACGACCAACACAATCGGCAGGCACGGTAAGTCCACCAACGCTGTCGCGTTTCGCTGCTCTACATAATTTGAGATTAACCACTGGAAATCGGGGTCGCCCAGTTCTTGAGAAAAAATAGCTCTAGCCATATATAACGCTCCTCCATGATCGCCGCGCCGAATCAACTACCTCCAAACGCGACAAGCGCTCACAACGTTTAACCACCTACTCTTCCACTAATCGTCGTTAGGCGGTATTTTGCGACACCAATCCTTGTGTCATGCGCCAAAAATTTACTTCTAAAACCAGGCTTAGAGGATCCGATCCCGCCGCCTTAAAGAGTTATTCGGCCTCAGTGCCTCCGCACTTAAGCTATTAGAAGTTCTAGCGGAAAATACCAAAACAGCAGAACCACCTGTAACCATTACACAAAATAGGTAGTATGGAAGATTCCAGTAGATAATAATTCTGCTTTAACCACGTTTAAATTACCGTGGCGCTGTGGGGCCATTTCTCCACTTTTCCAAGGGATAGATTGCATCAAACACCCCTAACCCTTGAGAAATATCCATCAGAACCGTACACTGACCGTCCTCAGAAAAATGCCCTAAATCAAAGAAGTAAATGCCCAGGAAAGATATTGAACCAGCAGTAGAGAGCGGAAACAACAAGGACCGTAGCTCACCGGCTATTTACGAGGCTGAACAGCATACGATCAAGAAGGGCGATATTGACGAAGATGCCCGCAAGGTTGTTTACCGATTGCAGCGCGCTGGATTCAAAGCATACATAGTCGGTGGTGGCGTTCGCGACATCCTCCTTGGTAAAACACCCAAAGACTTTGATATCTCAACTGACGCGACTCCGCGGCAGATAAAAGCTCTTTTTAGAAACTGTCGCATTATCGGTCGCCGCTTTAAATTAGCTCACATATTCTTCGGCAGCGGAAAGATCCTTGAGGTATCAACTTTCCGCGATACCGCAGATATTCCAGAGCCCGCCGAACCTGATACGAGCGCGGGGACAGTCGCGACTCCGATGGTTACAAACGATAATATTTACGGGACTGAGCAGACCGATGCCTTACGCAGAGATCTAACGATAAACGGTCTATTTCTTGATGTATCGACGATGCAGATCATTGATTACGTTGATGGGATGCTGGATCTACAACAGGGAACTATTCGAATCATCGGCGACCCAGACCTTAGGTTTAGCGAAGATCCTGTTCGTATGCTCCGCGCTGTTCGACACTCCGCTAGAAATGGATTTCACATCGAGCCTGGTTGCTGGTCCTCTATCTTGAGGAACTCTCAATTGATCGCGCAGTGCTCACAGGTGCGCGTATTTGATGAGCTACGCAAAGATGTAAGCTCCGGATGTTTCTTAACGATCCTCTCGCTGCTTGGGGAAACAGGTCTACTTGAGTACATCCTACCCGAGCTATTAGAGAACAATAGTCGCTTACTTTCCGCTGAAAGTGATTGTAGCGTTTGTCTCGAAAAGGTCGATGATTTAGTGAATGAGGGCGGAGAGGTTTCAGCTACCACCGTCTTCGCTATTTTAGCGATGTTCATTGCGGGGGATTCGATCTGGCTGCGTGACCTTGCTGAATCTATTCCTAGCGCGCCTGATCTCGGTCAGAGATTAGGCGCGTGCTTCACACGGCTAACAGTGCCGCGCAAAGAGCGTGAGCGGATTCAGATCCTATTAAGTATGTGGGGACGACTGCGAGATGCGTCTCCGAAATCTTTCAAGCCTGGCTCCTACAAGCGCTCGGCCCTTCTGCCCGACTTAATATCACTAGTCGAGATTACCCAGTTTACTCGAGAGGATTCCCAGAGACTGAACTTGTTAAAGGAGATGGCCGATAGAGAATCGGATCAGCATAATCATTCCGAATACGAACGGAAATCAACCCCGGCAAGACGTAGGCAAAGCGGACCTAGATAGTTTTATGTCGTCAATCACTCTTCAAACTAACAACGTGACCAAAAGCTATGGTGGGCGTAAGGTTGTAAACGGCGTATCAGTTTCAGTTAAATCTGGAGAGATAGTCGGTCTCCTGGGACCAAACGGCGCGGGCAAAACAACCACCTTCTACATGTGTGTTGGACTAACCGCTCCTGACAGCGGAAGCGTTACATTAGCGGACCGCGATATCACTCGTGAGCCGATGTACTCACGCGCCCGCCTGGGGATCGGTTATCTGCCGCAAGAAGCCTCAGTTTTTCGCAAACTATCAGTGCGCGATAATATATTAGCTATCCTGGAGACGATGGATTTTGATTCCAAAGACGCTAGGGAAAGCCGACTACGGGAGCTTCTTGATGAGCTTGGGCTAAAGCACGTTGAGCACAGCATGGCGAGCGCCCTCTCTGGAGGTGAACGTCGCAGAGTCGAGATTAGCCGATGTTTAGCGCGCAATCCGATGTTCATCTTGCTCGATGAGCCGTTCGCTGGAATCGATCCATTAGCGATTAAGGATATCCAAGATATCGTGTCGGCGCTGAAGAACAAAGGAATCGGGGTTTTGATTACTGACCACAACGTGCGAGAGACTCTCGGCATCTGCCACCGCTCTTACATACTGGTTGATGGCAAGGTTCTTGAGGAGGGAACGCCAGAGCACATCGCCTCATCAGAGAAGGCTCGTCGTTATTATTTGGGCGGTGATTTTAAACTCTAGGGATCAGGGGTGAAACCCGTCTATCGGGACCCTCTATCTATACTATTGAAAACACCCATTATTTCAGATGCTTAGAGCGGACCGGCATCACATGGGACACTTTTTGCATAAGTATTTCACTTTAGCCGCCCCTTCTGGCTCACTTCGATCATCTATATCTCTAAGAATGAGTTAAAGTGGTTTAGCACTGAAGCAAACTGGCGTTATGGGCTTAGAGAACAAGTTACTTCAAAAAATGGGGCAATCGCTCTTGATGACCCCACAGCTTCAGCAAGCTATCAAGCTGCTTCAGCTTGGACGCTTAGAGTATCAAGACGCGATCGAACGTGAGCTTTTAGAGAACCCATTCCTTGAAGAGATGCCAGAGGAGTTTGAGGGACGAGGGACACCACAATCTCCAGATCAGAATGATCCAGCCCCCACGGTTCTATCCGGGCCGCTGCAGAGCAATGAATCTACGCAAACCAGATCAGACTCACCCGAGCCACGTGCCGACTGGGATGACTACGCCGACTCCTTCACGGACTATCAGGGGTCCGCCTCAATTAAGGGGCACTCAAATTTCGACGATCGTCAACCGCCCGAGGTGGTTTCCACTCAATCAGAGACACTAGAGGCACATCTCCTCAGCCAGGTAAGAATGCAGGAGTTGACGAATCAAGACGCTCTGATAGCCAGACACATCGCAGGAAACCTAAATCGTGATGGCTTATTAGAATGCGGCTATGGGGAGATAGCTGACGCCTGCTCTTGCGCGGCTGAGGATGTTATAGCGATCGCTGACATAATGAGATTTATGGACCCTATCGGGTGCTGCACACGCTCACTTCAAGAGTGTTTATTAACTCAGATCGAGGCTATGGGATTGGCGGATGGTTTAGAGTTTAGGTTAATCAGGGATCACTTAGATAAACTAGAGAAACGGAAATACGAGGCGATCGCTAAGACCGAGGGTGTAACTCTTGATGCGATCAGTCGCGCCATCAACACAATTAAATCGCTTGAGCCTCGACCTGGCCGACAATTCTCTGAGGAAACTGTGCGCTACATAGTACCAGACGCTTACGTTATTAAGGTAGGCAATGACTTTGTTGTCTCATTAAACGAGGACGGCGTACCTAAGTTAAGGATTAATTCAACTTACTCCGATTTACTCAAGAATCCGGCCTATTCATCAGGTGATAACAAAACCTACCTAAGCGAAAGAGCTCGCGCGGCTTCATGGTTAATTAAGAGCATTCAACAGCGTCAACAAACGATCTATCGGGTCACCGAAAGTATCGTTAAATTTCAGCGCGCTTTCTTCGAGAACGGGGTGTCTCACCTTAAACCTCTGGTATTGAAGGACGTCGCGGATGATATCGGGATGCACGAATCTACAGTTAGTAGAGTAACGACAGAAAAGTACATTCACACACCGCAAGGAACTTTTGAACTTAAATTCTTCTTTACCTCAAGTATTAAAACAGCTTCCGGAGGGGATGTTTCCTCCTCTTCTGTAAAAGAGGAGATCAAGCAGATTATAGCCCAAGAATCACCTAGCAATCCGATTAGCGACCAACAAATTGTAACAATTTTAAAAGCTAAAAAGATCGATATCGCTCGGCGCACAGTCGCTAAGTATCGAGAGACGCTAGGAATTCCTTCTTCATCATTACGAAAGACGATCTTGTAGCTGATTATGAAATATCCAATAAGCATGAGAGAAAAAATGCAGTCGATAAAAATTAACGCTGCTGCTGCCACTTTCCGTGCTATCATTAAATGAGCGAGGCGATTGCTCACCTCCAAGGGGAGCAGATAAATCAGATGAATCTACAAACGCCGTTTAAAGACATCTATCCGCGCCCCTCTCTCATGGCGCAAAGATCTTCACTCTGTTACGATCTATGTCTAAGCTTACCGAAGGAGGAAGGATGAGCGAACCAAAGAAAGCAGTACACGTTAATATAGCTTTTTTAAACCTCGACTCGACTGAGGCGATCAAACAGTACGCCACAGATAAAGTCAGCAACTGTGTGCGCAAATTCGCGCATCAGGACACCGAGGCTCACGTTGTGCTCAAAGTAGAGAAGTCCAGACAGATAGCGGAGCTATCGATGCACCTATCAGGTCATGATTTCTTTGTTAAGGAGGAGAGCCAAAACCTATACGCCTCGATCGATATGTTGACCGATGCGTTGAGCAATCAACTGCGAAAACACAAAGAAAAAGTCACTAGTCACCATTGAGCGCCGAAAATCTCGTCGAACACTTTGACTCACTAGTACTCGTTACGGGTGTATCTGGAGCTGGCAAATCTACCGCCATGCACCTACTCTCGGATACGGGTTACTATGTGGTCGACAACCTGCCAGTGCCACTTCTTGAGAGCTTCCTTGAGTTTTCTGGAGCGGCTGGAGCGCGCTACCGCAAAACCGCACTCCTCCTTGATGTTGATACCGCGGATAGTCAGCGTCTTTTGATGCCACTACTTGAAGCGAGAAAGGCTACCGGGGGCAAGGTTAGGCTAGTTTTCCTGGATGCCGAAACATCTGTTGTCGTGAGGAGGTATAGCGAAACGCGCAGGCCTCATCCGGCCTTCGATCCCGCGCAAGATGACTCGATTCAGGACGCTATTTTTCGAGAACGTGAGCGGCTGCAGGCGATCAAAGAACGGGCCGATCTAGTGCTCGATACATCCGACTGCACAGTGCATGAACTCAAGAGGCAACTAAGAGAATTCCTCTCTAGCCTTGGGGTCTCGGGTGGCTACGCCATGAGGGTCAACTTCCTCTCTTTTGGATTCAAGTACGGCGCCCCGATCGATTGCGATCTTATAGCGGATGTTAGATTCCTTACGAATCCCCATTTTGTTGACTCTTTACGAGATCTTACCGGAACTGACGATTCGGTAAGGGAATATGTTTTTAAATCACCAGACGCGGCGGAGTTTGTAAATCGCTACAGCGATCTACTTAAGTTTCTCCTGCCCAAATATCAATTCGAGGGAAAAGCCTATCTAAATATAGGTATCGGATGTACCGGGGGAAAGCACAGATCAGTGGCGATCGCTGAGGCTCTCGTCAAAACGCTAGACATGCTGCCTTATTTGGTAAGCGTTAGACATCGCGACATCGGGTGACACAAATCCAACGGATTTCTGCCTCTTTTTACTTGCTCAAATCACTTTATCAGGCTTATTCTTCCGAAAACCAAGTTTTGGAATAAACCGCAAAGGAGACACAATGGCACTTAAGGACTTTTTATTCACTTCTGAATCTGTAGGCGAAGGACACCCTGATAAAGTTGCCGATCAACTGAGCGATACTGTACTAGACGAGTTTCTAAAGCACGATCCGAAGTCACGCGTAGCGTGCGAGGCGCTAGTAAAGAACGATGTAGTTATCTTGGCCGGAGAGATCACCTCCTCACACACAATCAACTATGAGAGGTTAGCTAGATCGGTTATCGCCGATATCGGCTACACAGAGCCAGCTCTTGGATTCGATTCACAGAGCTGCTCAGTAATGACCTTCATGAGCCAGCAGTCGAGCGATATCAGCATGGGAGTGAATGAGCATGAGGGGTTGCATAAGGAGCAAGGAGCAGGAGATCAGGGCTTAATGTTTGGGTTCGCGTGCGACGAGACACCTGAGCTAATGCCGCTTCCAATAGCGCTCTCTCATCAGATCATGAGAGCTCTCTCGAGAGCTCGTAGAAGTGAAAGCGGATCATTTTTAAAGCCTGACGCTAAAAGCCAGGTAACGGTTGAGTACAGAGATGGACGACCTTATGCGGTCAATACAGTTGTAGTGTCATCGCAGCACGCCGAGGAAACCTCCTTAAAGCAGGTTGAGGAGTACATCGTCGACGAGATAGTTAAAAATGTGATCCCGAAAAATCTACTCACCGATAAGACTAAATATATGATTAATCCTACTGGCCGATTCGTTGTTGGCGGTCCAGTTGGAGATTGCGGTCTAACTGGCCGTAAGATCATCGTTGACTCATACGGCGGATATAGCCGCCACGGTGGTGGAGCTTTCTCAGGTAAGGATCCGTCAAAGGTTGATCGTTCCGCCGCGTATGCAGCGCGTTACATCGCTAAGAATGTCGTGGCCGCTGGATTAGCCGAGCGGTGCGAGGTGCAGGTAGCTTACGCGATCGGAGTAGCTAAGCCGGTGTCTGTTTACGTGAACACCTTCGGAACCGGCAAGGTTAATGAAGAGACGATCGTTAAGGCTATCGACCGAGTCTTTGACCTGACTCCGCGTGGAATTATTGAGACTTTGGACCTATTAAAGCCGATCTACAGAGCCACAGCAGCTTATGGTCACTTCGGAAGAGAGCCCGGCCAAGACGGAAGCTTCTCGTGGGAGAGGACTAACAAGGTGGAAGAGCTGAAGGCCGCGTTAAAGTAGCCTTAAATTCAGCAATTGCGGGTCTGAAAATGGCGCAGATGCGCCATTTTCATCTTCCTTAGCTGCTAAAGCTAGGCTAACTAAACCTGACGCGTGTGATTTGCTGATTTCAAGGGATCTTTGTGTCCCTCGATTCCTCTAGCGACTTTTTTCCCACGAATTCTTAAAGAGGATGTTTTGGAGAGAAGCCTTCTTCGGAAAGGCTTGGCGATTTGTGTAATGCTGATCGGCACTTATATTTTAGCGTGAAATAATCGGGGTTGACATGGAAGTGGCCGCAAAAGATGGAATCAACTGGGTGCTTGCTGAGTACACGCTTAAGTTTAAAGCCTCACTTAAAAGAGGGGATCGGATAACAGTTACCTGCGAGCTAAAGCCAGTGGAGGGTAGTCGGTCTCGATTCGGCTTTCATCAGACGATTGTTCGAGATGGAAAAACCGCCGCTGAGGGTGATTTCACCGCCACTTGCGTTCCTGTAGCCGGTGGTCGGCCATTTATCCCGGAAGCTGTGCTTAGTAGATTTGCAGTAACTACTCAGCAAATTATGCCTCGACTATAACCTATCCACCATCACGATTTCACGATTCGAGCCACGCTTTTCCCGCAGCACCTCGGCCACATCGTTGATACTTAGTCCACGCGATCTAAGAAGCACCATTAAATGAAAGAGCAGATCCGCTGACTCGCTGAGCAACCTCGAGTCATCAGAGTTCTTAGCCTCTATTACCACCTCAATGGCCTCTTCCCCGACCTTCTGAGCTAGTCGATCTATCCCAGCATCAAAAAGCGCGCTGGTATATGAGTCCTTTTTAGGACTGCTTTGACGGTCAGCTATAACACGACCTAGCTCAGCTAAAAACACGACCCCTTCTCCTAGCTTCTCCCCAAAGCAGGTATCAGAGCCCGTATGACACGTTGGTCCATCAGGTATTGCCTTAAATAAAATAGCATCGTTATCGCAATCCACACTGTGAGAAACCAAGTTGAGGTAGTTTCCTGAGGTTTCTCCCTTAATCCACAAGCGTCCCTTCGACCTACTAAAAAAAGTGACTCTTTTTGAAGCGACTGTAAGCTGGTAAGCCTCAAGGTTCATATACCCCAACATAAGAACCTCTTGTGTTACCGCGTGCTGTACTATCGCGGGCAATAAACTCTCTGGGGTTAGAAAATTGGGGTTGTTTTCGTTCATCTTCGCACCTCTATGCCCTCTTTAGCTAAAAACTCCTTTACCTCACAAACCGACGTAATACCGTCATGAAACAACCCAGCTACTAAGGCCGCGTCGATATCAGAGCATCTGAAGAGATCTAGAAAATCCTTTAAATCTCCCGCTCCACCAGAAGCGATTACCGGCACATTCACCATCGTCGCAATATCTCTTAAAAGCCGCAGATCATAACCAGAACGGGTTCCATCGCGGTCCATAGAAGTTAACAGGATCTCTCCGGCTCCACGTTTTGTGACCTCATTCGCCCAGCTTCTTGTTGATAGTCCTGTGGCGACTTTACCACCTCTGGCGAATACGCAATCATCACCATCAACTAGTTTTGAATCGATAGCCACAACTACACACTGACTACCGAACTCCCTGGCTAATGTGTCTATTAAATCAGGATTACTTATCGCACTTGAATTAACAGATACCTTATCAGCACCAGCGCTTAAGAGACGTGACACGTCACTAGCTGACGAAATCCCTCCTCCAACTGTAAAGGGGATCGCAATCGCTTTAGCTACAGATCTGACCACATCAATTGTGGTTGAGCTTTCCTCTTCGCTTGCCGAGATATCAAGGAATACCAACTCATCAGCCCCCTCCTCTGAATAGCGGTGAGCAAGCTGAACCGGATCTCCCACATCCCTAAGATCAACAAAACGGGTCCCCTTAACCGTTCGTCCACCCTTGATATCGAGGCACGGGATTATTCGCTTAGCTACCATATAAATTCCCCTGCTTGATCAAGTTTTAGACTTCCTGAATAGAGTGCTTTTCCAACAATTACTTCACCTACTCCGAGATCTCTTAAGCGTTTAAGATCCGAAATATCTCGCACCCCTCCACTGGCGATCAGATTGATTCCTTGATAGCAGGAAAGTATCTCTCGATACGTCTCTATCCCTGGTCCACCCATCATTCCATCCTTACTTATATCGGTTGACATAACTGACCGAATTCCAAGATTCCAGTAACCACTGAAGGCCTGATCAAAAGAGAGCCCAGACTCTTTGGTCCAGCCACTTACTCTTACAGTGCCTTCTAAGAGATCAAATCCTAGTATACACCGCTCAGATCCTACCTCTTTAATCCATTCCTCGACCTCTTCACGTCTCTCAACCGCAGCTGAGCCGATAACCACATAAGCTGCACCTAGCTTAAGGACCTCTCTTACTGATTCTATAGTTCTTATTCCTCCGCTGTAATCAACAGAGAGATTAGTCTCGGCGGTTATCTCCTGTAATACGCCTAAGTGCGCCGGCGCACCTTGTTTTGCTCCTGTTAGATCCACCAGATGCAATCGAGTGAACCCCAGCCGCTCAAATCTCTTTGCCGTAGTGACGGGACACGCATCTACTACCTCTACTTGATTAAAGTTACCTTGCCTAAGTCTAACGCACTTACCATCAATCAGATCTATCGCTGGAATTATTCGCGTTTTCATGACGACCTCCACTCTAAAAAGTTTCTTATAATTAATTCGCCTGTCGTTCCGCTCTTCTCAGGATGAAACTGAACTCCCACGAAGTTCCGCTTACAGATAGCGGCTGAGAAATCTTCCTCATAATTACATACTGCTATTGCGTCAGCGGACACATCAACTCGGTAGCTGTGAACGAAGTAGAAATAATCGTCCTGTTTAACGCCTGCAAAGAGCGGGTGCTGCTTGTGTGAAACCCGACTCCAACCCATGTGGGGAACCTTGCGTGGAATGGTAAAGCGCTTAACTTGTGCCTTAACTATCCCAAGACACGCCGTGGAGTCGCCCTCTTCTGACTCCTCGCACATTAACTGCATCCCGAGACATATCCCGAGAAAAGGCGCCTTAATATCGCGTAAAATTCGATCTAGGCCCCGCTCTCTTAGATAAGCCATCGCGCTTCTCGCCTCACCTACTCCGGGAAAGATCACCCGGTCGGCGGATACTATCTCCTGCTCACTATCGCTAATCTTATAAGTTATACCTAACCTATCAAGCGCGGTTGCTACTGATGAAATATTTCCCGCGTTGTACTTAACTATCACTACACTCATAGGACACCCTTAGTACTCGGGACATCATATCCACTGCCATCAATCGCGCAGGCGGATCGCAGAGCCCTTCCGACACCTTTAAAAACAGCTTCCGCTTTGTGGTGCTCGTTCTCACCCCTAACTGATATGTGAAGTGCGCACCTTAAAGAACTAGTAAGTGACTCAAAGAAATGGGGTATCAGCTCTGTCGGTAGATCCCCTATCCGTTCGCGCATAAACTCTCCGCTCCAAACGAACTTAGGTCTGTTTGATAGATCAAGCGCGACCTCAGCAATAGATTCATCCATAGGCGCGAGGAATCCAAAACGACTAATCCCCCGTTTATCACCGAGAGCTTCACGGATCGCTTCACCCAGAACTATCCCCACGTCTTCAACTAGGTGATGCTCATCAACGTGTAGATCTCCCTTGGCATCGATTACAAGATCGAAACCAGCATGAGCCGCCAAGAGATCAAGCATGTGATCAAGAAACCCCAGACCGGTACTAATCCTCCGATTAGCCGAGCCAGCGAGGGCCAATTCGAGTGAAATCGAGGTTTCATTAGTAACTCGGCTGACTACCGCTCGGCGCCACTGGCCTAAAACAAACTTTGCTACTTCACTCCATGATGTTGTGGCCAACACCTCTCCGATTCCTCGCTTTTCCGCGAACAGGATTCCGGAAGCTCCAAGATTCTTCGCCAAAGCGATGTCAGTATCTCGGTCTCCCACCACAAAAGAGCGAGCTAGGTCGTATTCTCCAGCCATATATTTGCCGAGCAACGCTGTCCCTGGCTTGCGTGTTGGTAGGTTATCCTCCGGGAAAGATCGATCGATCAATATATCAGCAAAAACAACTCCCTCTCCAGAAAGTATCGAGAGCATCTTATTGTGCGCCGGCTCAAATGACTCATAAGGAAAAGAAGGCGTTCCCAATCCGTCCTGATTTGTAACCATTACAAGTTTGTACCCTGTTAGACGTGCGATTAGACTCAACGCGCCAATCGCTCCAGGTATGAAATTAAGCTTATCTAGTGAATCAACCTGCTTATTATCAGCAGGCTCCACTATCACCGTGCCGTCTCGATCTAAAAATATCGCTCTCTTTTTCACGCCCACCTCCTTATTACCTCAATCAGCTCGTCGTTTTCTCTCGGTGTTCCCACTGTAATTCTTAAACATCCATCACAGAGCGGTTCCTTGGAGCGATCACGAACAATTATCCCGGAGCTCTGAAGACCCTTAAACAACTCACAAGGCCTCTCGCACCTAACTAATAGAAAATTAGCTTCCGATGGAAACACCTCTAATATCCCCGCGATCTTATCCGTTAGCTCACTTCTTAGTCGCTCTCGTTCCTCAATAATTGATCTCACCTGGCTCTTAAACGATTCGATATCCAATAAACGCTTGATAGCGGCACTCTGAGAGAGTTGGTTAACGTTGTAAGGTAGCTTGATCCGGTTTAAAACTCCTATTAATTCACGACTCGCCAGAGCCATTCCGACCCGTGCGCCTGCTAAACACCACGCCTTAGACATAGTTTGCAGCACCACCAGACGATCACGGCTCTCTAGCAACCCGACGGCACTCGGCCCGGATGCAAAATCTATATACGCCTCATCAACTACTACTAGTCCAGGAAAGAGATCTAACACACGTTGAATATCCGCTAGTGGTAGCTGATTTCCTGTCGGATTGTTTGGAGAGCAGAGAAAGAGTGCTTTAGCTCCATTATCAGCAGCTATCTTAATCAACTCAAAATCAAGCGAGAAATCCTTTTTTAACGGAGCAGAGAAGACCCCTACTCCATTTGTCCGTGCGGCGACTCCATACATCCCATAAGTAGGTGGCGTAATCGCTATCGCTTCTCCAGGACTAGCAACCGCTCTAATTATTAGATCGATCGCCTCATCGCTACCGTTGCCGACAAACACCTGACTCTTTTCTACACCTCGGATCTTGGCGATAATCGAGCGCAACTCATCGCTTCGCGGGTCTGGATACCGATTTAATCCGTCACCATATGGGTTCTCATTAGCGTCTAAAAAGACCCGAGCCTCACCCGAATACTCGTCACGAGCAGTTGAATACGGGGTTAGATTGAATATGTGCGGTCGTAATAGAGTTTTAAGCATATTCACCCTCCTGACGATAAATTACCGCACGTGCATGGGCTTCTAGCCCCTCCGCGCGCGCCATCTCACGCGATGACCTTCTCTATCGGTAAAACTAGAATTCCCTGCGCACCCGCGATCTTAAGTTTCTCTATAAGTCCCCAGAAATCATCCTCGCCCACAACGGTATGGAGAGAACTCCAGCCAGGTGTAACGAGCGGTAATACACTGGGGCTCTTTAATCCTGGCAGAAGATTTACTATCTCTGGTATCGCTTCGTTTGGCGTGTTTAGTGTTATGTATTTAGTCTTGCGTGCCCGCGATACGGCGTCGATCCGAAACGCTAGTTGCTCTAAGATGGACACCTTTTCAGGGCTAAGCTCCGGAGAACTTATCAAGACTGCTTGCGAGCTAAAGATCGTCTCGACCTCAACCAGGCCGTTACTGAGTAGAGTACTCCCAGAGCTAACTAGGTCACAGATCGCTTCTCCCAATCCGATACTTGGGGCGACCTCTACCGACCCGGAGATCTCCTGAATAGTAGCTGTAATACCTCGAGCCTTTAGAAAATCTCCCAAGATATTAGGATAAGACGTCGCTATGCATAGACCATTTAGTGACTCAATAGACCGGTATGAAGAGCCTTTTGGCACCGCGATCGACAATCTACACCGACCGAACCCAAGCTCCCTCACTATTTTAGCCAAACTCCTACCTTCAACGAGGACGTTTCGTCCAACTATCGCCGCGTCGATCACACCATCGTCGCAGTATCCGGGAACATCATCATCTCGCAGAAAGAGAACCTCTAATGGAAAATTAAAGGCTGGCGCCCTTAAGCTTGCCCCCATCTGCTCTAACTCAATACCGCACTCCGAGATTAGGGCGCGTGACGCGTCTGTTAGACGTCCCGATTTCTGAATAGCTATTCTAAGTAGGCTCACAATAACACCATGAATAAATATTAACCGCACCGCATTCCAGAGTCATATTAGACTTAGCGCGGATAGGCCCGAAAAAAAAAGAACTAGATATGCTGAAAGGAAATGATATAAAGCGCGCTAGGCGCTATGGTGACGCGAATGAGAATGAGCTGTGAAATTTGAGAAGACGAAACTCATGGATGAGATACTACGCTTTCTCGCGAGATAATCAAGTGAAAACTCTGGAACGTGACTAGATACGATTAACTAGTTGGCCGAAGCTCATCGCCGGTATAATTTATAGCAATGACAGGCAATATGCATATATCACTCAGAGAAGCCCAAGAATGCGACATGGACGCAGTATACTCTCTGTATCCTCACCTCCTAAGTGAGAACGATCCCTCACCTGGCAGAGAGAAACTTCTTGAGTCGTGGAATAGATTAATTTCAAACCCAGCGATGACCTGCTTCATCGCAGAGGTTGACAAGAAGATTGTTGGCACATGCTGTCTGATCATTGTGCCTAATTTGACCCGCGGTGCTCGCCCCTACGCCCTAATAGAGACCGTAGTCGTGCACACTGAATTTCAAGGACGCGGGATTGGGCGCAAGATGATTGAGCACGCGATAGAAAAAGCTCGGAATGCCAGATGTTACAAGATTATGCTCCTTTCTGGTGTTGAGAATAAGAATCATGGCTTCTACGAGCGGCTAGGGTTTGATCGCAATATAAAAGTCGGCTTCGAGCTGCGGATGAGGTAGCTGAGGCAAGGCGGCGCGGGAGCGCCGCGGTCCAAGGGAACCCTGCTAGGCTCTACGGCCTTCCAAATGAAAAACCCGTCGATAGCGCTCCTGCAGCTTTTTAGCCTTACTCTCCGAGTGCTCAACCCTCACGCTACACGACCAACGACGACTGAGAAGAAGCTTGCGCAGCGACGCCCCTCCTTCGATCACTGTTCGGCTATCGTTTAATATACTCCTTAGTCTTAGCGCGAGCTCACGCGGAATCTCCACTCTTAAAACGTATGGGCCGATCGTCGTGATATAAATATTCTCCTCTCCCTTAAATCCTCGCTCGGCAAATGTATAGTGAATTAAGTCCGACACACGCGTCTTTACCCATGACTTCTCTATTGCTGAGGAACCGCCAAGAATTACATAGAGATTTCTTGATGACGCGTGAGTCGCCGCTTTAAACTGTTTTTCGACCTCCTCTTGAATAAGGGTAAACCATGCGGCAGGGCACCACTCATAGGTTACGCCATCAGAAACCTGTCTTCTAAGTGCTAGGGTCAATTGGACATACATCGCGTCCATACGGCAGAGATCATGAAACTTCCAGCGCCTCTTCTCTCCAACGGGTGGAAGCTCAAGAACCTCGGCTAGGTTTCGCACGTAATTTTTCTGAATATTGTAGGCTAGATCAGCCAGATCCTCGATCCATAAAAAACTAAGAGAGAAATTCTCGCCAACTTTTACAACACTCCCCAAAGCTTGGAGTTTACGAAGCTCATGGTAAACCCCTTGAATGGAGCACTCTCTTCCCTTGGCGAGTATGCGCGCGTGAAGGGTCTTAGCGCTTTGACGGGGCCGGTCCGCGAGAAATCGAATTAGTAGCTCATCTAGATTATTTGTTCCGTGAGGGATCATTTTAACGCATTTACTTGTTGTTAAAGTATTACTTTAATACCTCACCCAAATCGAAACAAGTGTGGTTCAGTGAGACATAATATTCTAGGTTTGTTGCTAGAGGAGAACATTCCATGATTACCGACCTTAACCAACTTATGTCTGAGATGAATCCCGTCTTGACGGAATCAAACTACGCATTCTGCAGCTTGACTAAGTCTCAGCGAGAGGAACTTAAAGAAGACCCTCTATTAGAATTCAAGGAAAAAGAGGGAATTACCGTCGTAATCACTCAAGCTGGCGCCGCCAAGTATGGATTCTCCTGGGAGTTCCCATCTCGCATGATAACGTTGCAAGTGTACTCGAGCCTTAACGCGGTGGGCTTTATGGCGGCTATCACCTCTCGTCTTGCCAGCCGCGGTATTAGCGTACAAGCCGTATCAGCTTTTCACCATGACTATTTATTTGTCCCGGAGAATAGAGCTGAGGAGGCGTTGGAGGTGCTGCTGCAGTACAACACGGCTGCCTATTAAATCTTGCCAGCTTTGCTAATAACCGCTTAGGATTATCCAAGTTATTACGGAACATTTGAGATATGCAGAAAAAATATGCAGTAATAATCGGCGCTAGTCGTGGAATAGGTCAAGCAATTGCTATTACACTCTCTAGTAAGGGCTTCAGCACTATCCTAGTTGGACGATCTAAAGACGGACTTGAGGAGACGGCTGCCATCTGCGCGAAGCACGCGGAATCCAAAATTATCGTTGGTGACATTACTTCCAACATCTCAGAGATAGTTACCAATGTAAATTCGATTACATCATCTATCTCCGTCTTATGGCTAGGAGCGGCTGGATTCAGTGAAGAGCCGGTCTCTCAAATCGATGCGGTCTCTATACGCGAGCTAATCCGGTCCGGATTCGAGTCTCTAGTCGAGATGGTTCATTATCTCTACCCACTTCTAGCGGAGGGACGCGGTCATGTAATCGGCGCGTGCTCCGACTGGTCAGATTTTCTCTCCGGTGGACCGAGTGTCTTCGGATCAACTAAGGTCGCTCTCGCTGGATTCCTCGATAAACTAAGAGTAGAAGCAAGACCTGATGGTGTCCAGGTCACCGCCTTAAAAATGGGTAATGTCTCAAACTCTCAGGGATTTAGACTTGGAGATACAGATCGCCAGATTCAAGAGACCGGAACCAGCTTAGTCGCGCTTGAGGATGTTTGCGCCGCGATTGAATTCATTATCTCACGAAAAACCGGCACCATCTCAGAGATGACCCTGATCCCCGCTGATCTTGGTCGGTAATTAGAACCTCACCCGAACCCCCGCCATCGCTGATGCCCCTGGCAGCGGCGCTACGTCTTTAATAAAAGATACATGATTTCTCGCCTTCTCAGAGAGTAGGTTCGTACCTCTAACAAATAACTCAACTCCTCCACCTACGTCCTTGCTTAAGTACAGATTCAACATCGTGTAACCATCTGTTGATGTCTCGAAATCCGCGGTGCGATTCTGCGCGAAGACGTGCTGCGCCTCTATGCGGGCACGTAGGAGATCTTTGTTGTAATAGGTACTACCTACGGTAAGCCTAAACGGAGTAATCCTTGGTAGAGCCTCATCATTGTCACGGTCTTGCGCCCACACATAATCAGGCTGAAGATCAAATGACAGCTCCTCACCCGGCCGATCAACTAAAAAGTAAGCGACCTGCGATTCAAATCCATAAAAATCGGCATTTACAGCCTGAAACGCATATACCGGCAGATCGTCTTCCTCTTTTCCTGTAGGATTAAGACTAATGTAATCCCAGAACCGATTGTAGAAGCCCCCGATAAATCCACGAACCCTACCCTCTTTCTTCCTCAGTGTCAGGTCTGTCCCTAAAGAGCGCTCTATACCAAGCTCAGCATCGCCTACCTCAAACGCCCCTGTAGCCACATGCGGACCGTTCGCAAATAGCTCTTGGCCCGTTGGCGCGCGCTCGGTGTGCGCTACAGAGAGAGCCAAAGCATAATCCGGCATAAAATCCCACACCGCCCCGGCGCTCTGACTAAACGTGTTCAGATCTACGTCAAGGTTATCCTCATCTGCTGATTCGAATCCAGTCGACGACAAACGATTCCAGTCGTAGCGACCGCCTAGTTGCAGCGTTAGCTTTTCGCTAACTAATAGCTCCTCTAAACCAAATAAAGAGTATGTTGTAGTATCAGTAGGCGGCTGGAAAGCTTCTTCACCGACTGCCTCAAAGCTACTATCCTGTAGTTGCAAACCCCAGGCACCTTTTACCGAAGACACCTCTCGGTGCGTTAAATCAAGTCTGGTATCAATTCCATTTTGGCGAAACTTTGTCCCTGTATCAGCCCCCTCGTACTCGGTGTGATCATAATCGACGATACCAGCGCGCACAGTCGCTGATTCAATAAACGCGCCGGTGTCGCGAACTCCTCCTCGTACATCAACGCGCCTCCTTCTTGCATCAACGCTGATATCCGGTTCTCCATTTGGAACTCCATAAAGAGAGTTATACTCACTAACAGCGGCCCCCAAGAAGCCTTTATCAAAGATATAGCTACTACCTAGAGTGATGTTATCGCTGTCAGTCGCGCTAAAAGGAACTTTACCTTTAGGTTCTGGATACTCGATCTCGTTATCATTTCGTTGCTGGGCGGTGCGGGCGAAGCCTGGAATATCATAATCGTCTGAGCGACGTTTAAATCCATCGAATTGAAATACAAACGGGCCCGCTGGCGCGTCCAAACTTAAAACTCCCGCTCTTGTGCGATCTACAGACTCTCCACGGATCTCCGCAGTTCCTGAGACTGGCTTATCGATCATCTTCTCAGCTATGCGGTTATCAAATACGTTAACAACTCCTCCAACAGCACTAGTGCCGTATAGAAGCGACGCGGGACCACGAACGACCTCGATACGATCAACTAAAGTAGACTCCACTGTTACCGCGTGATCAGGGCTGACATTTGAGATATCAAGAGTACCAACTCCGTTCTCAAGGATTCTTATGCGATCTCCCCCAATACCACGTATTACTGGACGCCCGGCTCCTGGACCGAAGCTTGATGAGGTAATTCCTGGCTCCTGCGCGAGCGTATCTCCTAAGTTGTTACGCGCCTTTTCATCTAGATCAATTCCAGTAAGTACCGAGACCGATTGAGCTGAGTTAAAAAGGGTATCTTGTAGCGCTGATGATTCAACCACCACTTTGTCTAAATGATACTCAGGATCTGAGTGCCCATGTATATCTTGATTATCAGCGTCGGCTGAGGAAACCGTAAGACATGCTATCGCTAAAAAATATGAAATATTCCGCAAATAAAAGTTATTCGTCATAAATTCTCCCCATTAAGATCTGTTCTGTTTAGCGACACTGCTTACAACTGCCGTAAAGCACCACTTCATGCCTGGTAATGGCGAACCCCGTCGGAACCCGAGCGTCTACACGCAATCCGCACCCAGGAACATCAAAAACTTTTCCGCAATCATCGCAGTGAAAATGGTGGTGGTGATGATCAGCTTTAATTTTCGTCTCGTACCTATCTGACTCACCTGGAAGTGATACAGCGACTATCTTTTGATCATCTTGCAGCGCACGGAGCGTTCGATAGACCGTGGCTACGCTAACTTTAGGTAGATCTTTAAGAGCCGCCTGATGCACCTCAGCGGGGCTCAAGGGGCGTCCTGACTGCTCAATAATCGACCAAACCAATCTTTTCTGCTTAGTGCTGCGAGTTTTAAGGTCCATAAATGTTACCAATAGCGAGTTTTGCTATTGATAACGCATTAGCAGTAGGGGGTCAAGGGGGCTCGCTGAGGAAGCTTTACCCTGAATTACACACTTGCCCAACCGTTACTTTTAACGTAATCATCATAAAAACAACCGTTACTTTAAACGGTTTTCCTTACATATCACCCGTCACTTATAGCATAAAATGCTCCAACATATTGATATTACTAGAACAGCATACCAAAAACTTGACACATGGCTAGAATCTAAATTTCGCAAGCCAATTCTTGTTCGAGGAGCCAGGCAGGTTGGAAAGTCTTTTACTGTAAGAACATGGGGGCAAAAGAAAGCTGCCGCAGGTCAGTTTTTGGAGATTAATTTCGAAGAGCAACCCTCTTTAAAGTCTATATTTACCAAAGATCTAGTCATCCCACGCATCCTGACTGAGCTGCAATTAGCTACAGGTATAAACCTTGAGAAGCCTGGAAGTATCCTTTTTATGGATGAGATCCAAGAGTGCCACGAAGCATTAATGGCACTCAGATACTTTGCTGAGAAATATCCACAACTGCCGGTCCTCGCAGCAGGCTCGTTAGTAGATTTTGTTCTCAGTGAAATAGGATTTCCTGTGGGGCGCATAGATAACCTTGCGTTAACCCCGCTTTCTTTCTTTGAATTTCTCGCGGCCATTGGTAAACAGAAGCAGGTCGCGGAGCTTGCTACTGTATCTATTACAACCGCCCTTCCTGAAGCATTACTACAAAGTCTCTTTTTAGATCTTCGATTGTATTTTCGCGTGGGGGGGATGCCTGAAGCTATAGCAGTCTATGCTAGTACTCACGACTTGAGTGAAGTTAGCAGGGTGCACTCTCGACTTATCAGAAACTACAGAGATGATTTTGCGAAGTATGCCAAGCAAAATGATTGGGAAGCGCTCAACATAGTATTTGATCGTCTCCCAGCCATGATTGGCCGTAACCGAATCAACTACTCTAAGTTTGATGCTCATATGCGCGGTGAAAAGATTCGTAGAGCGTTGACGCTACTTTCAACGGCAGGACTAGTTCACCGTGTTATTTCTTCTCAGGCGAACCAACCACCACTAAATGCTGAGAGTGACCCCCGTTTTTTTAAACTGTTACTACTCGATATTGGATTGATGCAGGCTATGTTAGGTTTTGATTGGCGAAAAGTACGTCCTGATATGCCTGTTAATGAGATCCATGACGGTGCCTTTGCTGAGCAGTTTGTTGGCC
Source organism: Bdellovibrionota bacterium (assembly GCA_044356215.1). GTDB lineage: Bacteria > Bdellovibrionota_C > UBA2361 > UBA2361 > OMII01 > OMII01. Next base: position 26,475 of record JBIKWQ010000003.1, read on the forward strand.
AAGAGTTAATCTGTTCTGGAAGTAGTGACTCATTTTATCAACCTCATTACTGGTATCGCGGCGTAAAGGGTTCAGAGGCAGAGGTTGATTACGTCATTGTGCACAAAGGTTGTGTTACACCTGTTGAAGTTAAGTCTGGCTCGCGTGGTACACTGAAAAGTCTGGCGCTGTATCAAGAGAAATTCACTCCAGCGCAGTGCTTAGTACTTTCCATGCAGAACAGTGTTGAGCTTGAACGGATTAGATGGGTACCATTATTCTTAGCGAGTCGGCTGCTTTGAAACTTAGCTCGTCTGCTCCCTATTAAGGCTACTCACCGCGCTTCTCAAAAACGGTCAATCCCTGAATAAGCTTTACACGGCCATTATTTAAGGATTGGCCGCCTACCTATAATAATTCCCCAAAGTATTACCGTTATAATGGTAATGCCTATCAGACTCAGGCGGATTTCCTTGGTATCCTTCGTTCCTTAAATCTTCTCTCAGGGCGTCTAGCTCACGTTGGCGCTCAAAGATCTCCTCTTGGTTGGCGCGAATAATCTCTCCTTTGCGCTCAGCGACCTTAATATCGCTGTTGTAGTGATATAACGCTCCCAAAGCCAATCCCACCGGCAAACCGATCGCTCCTCCCATTAAGGCGCTCGCTCCTATGTCTCCATTTGAAATCACCGCGCCGATAATCGCACCAGTTCCAGCTCCAGCCGCCGCACCCGCTAATCCTCCTGTAGCTACTGGGGCTGTGTACGAACTGCTGCATCCGGTGGCCCCGAGTAATAAAGCTCCGCTCACCGACAGTGATAAAAATGTTCTTAATAGTTTCATACTAAAACTCTCTTAAAAGCGCCGAAGCGGTCTTTTAGAGTGTTATGGTGAATGGGCGGGGGAGTGTGACACGGAAAAGCTGGATATTTTAAACATTGATATATCAGAGGTTTAGGCTTGGCCATCATGCATCGGGGCGAGATTTGGCGCTCCAATTTAAGCCCGCTTAATTCCACCATATTCTATCAATTCACACAGATCTCACGCCCAAGGTGTGAATTTTCAATGAAAATCAACACCTTATACGTCCAAATTCTTGCGCTTCCCCAAAACCCCCTTTAGCATCAAGTATATAGGTCATTACACGCATCACATAGAGAATCCGATTAAAGCGCCCCCTACTGATATCTCATGATTAAAAAGATCCCAAACGCCGAAAAGCTCCGCCTGCAAGAGGACGCCGACCGGTCTAAGAACTGGAAGCGTTGGGGTCCCTACCTCTCTGAGCGCCAGTGGGGAACGGTACGCGAAGACTACTCACCCGACGGATCTGTTTGGAATTACTTTACTCACGACCAGTCACGGAGCCGTGCTTACCGCTGGGGTGAGGATGGGCTGCTTGGGATCACTGATAGGCAGTGCCGCATCTGTTTCTCATTCGCGTTTTGGAACGGGCGTGACACCATCCTAAAAGAGCGGCTCTTCGGTCTAGGAGGAACGGAAGGAAATCACGGCGAGGATGTAAAGGAGTGCTACTACTATTTAGACTCATCTCCTACTCACTCATACATGCGCGCTCTTTATAAGTATCCACAAAGAGCTTTCCCTTACGATCAATTGGTGCAGCAAAATAGATCGCGTGGACGTGGGGTTCCTGAGTTTGAGCTTGCAGACACCGGCATATTTGATAACCATGAATACTTCGATCTAGAGATTGAGTACGCCAAAGCTGGTCCAGAAGATCTGCTGATACGTTTAACGGCGCGCAATAGAGACAACAAAGCCGCGCCACTTAGAATTATCCCAACTATCTGGTTTCGAAATACGTGGGGCTGGGGCCGCACAGGAGAGGGATACACTACAAAACCATCTCTCTCCGCTATCTCCCCGGACCAGTTCCTACTACTTCACCCAAACCTAGATCCTTATATCTTTAGAGCTGAAGCTAGCGAATTGGCGTCACATCCTACACCTTTATTCACTGAAAATGAATCGAATCGATTCCGGCTGTTCGGCGGCGAGAATCAGACCCCGTATGTTAAAGATGCTTTTCACTCTTATATAATCGAGGGAAAAAGCGATTCTGTAAATTCAAAGCTTAATGGGACAAAAGCCGGGTTGCTCTACTCAATCGAGATACCAGCACGTGGCTCTGTAAGCTTAAATTTCTCACTAAGACTATCTAGCGAACACAGCAAGGTTTTATCCGCTGATGAATTCGATCAGATCATTAGCTCTAGGCGCGAAGAGTGCCAGGAATTCTACGATTCCGTTGTTCCGCCGAATGCATCGCCGGAGCAACGAAAGATCCTCACTCAGGCATACGCGGGACTTCTCTGGACTAAGCAGTTTTACTATTACTCTGTGCGTGAGTGGCTTGAGGGGGATCCAACTCAGCCAACACCCGCTCCATCACGTCGGTCACTCAAAAATTCGGAGTGGGAACACCTATATAATAGAGACATAATCTCTGTTCCTGACAAATGGGAATACCCTTGGTACGCGGCTTGGGACCTCGCTTTCCACATGATCCCTTTCTGTAAGATCGATCCCGACTTCGCCAAGAGTCAGCTCCTACTATTCCTTCGCGAATGGTACATGCATCCAAATGGACAGATACCAGCTTATGAGTTTGGATTCTCTAACGTAAACCCTCCAGTACACGCCTGGGCCTGTTGGCGTGTTTACCAGATCACATCAAAAGATGGCGCGCCCGATCGACTCTTTCTTAAGCGCGCGTTTACAAAGCTTTTAATGAACTTTACCTGGTGGGTAAATCGCAAAGACTCTAGCGGGAGAAATCTATTCGCTGGGGGCTTCTTGGGACTTGATAATATCGGAGTATTCGATAGAAGCGCTCCGCTTCCAAAGGGAGGTAGTCTACAACAAGCTGACGCAACCGCGTGGATGGCTTTTTATTGCACGACAATGTTGTCGATGGCGCTTGAGCTAGCGACCGAGGACGAGGAGTATGAGGATCTAGCTTCAAAATTCTTTGAGCATTTTATCGCCATCTCATCAGCGATAAATAATTTCGGGGGAACCGGTCTTTGGGATGAGCTAGATGGTTTTTATTACGACCAGTTAGAGCTTGAGACAACAACTATTCCACTAAGAGCTCGTTCATTAGTTGGAGTAATTCCGATGCTCGTGGTTGAGATCCTCAAAGACTCAAAGATCCGGGCTCTACCAGGATTTAAGAAACGGCTCGATTGGTTTATCGCTAATAACCCTGAACTAGCCAAACAGCTAGATACGTCGAGTCGCGCTCGACAGAGCGAAGATGGGTCCGGAGATAAACTCTTATCGATCCCATCGACAAAGCAGCTAAGGCGGCTGTTAGCTTATGTTTTAGATGAGAAGGAATTTCTCTCACCTTATGGGATGCGCTCATTATCAAGGATTCACGCTGAGTATCCCTACCGTCTGACCCTAGAGAATAAAGACTACGGGATCGACTACTGTCCTGGTGACTCAAACACCGATTTCTTCGGTGGCAACTCCAACTGGCGTGGCCCAGTGTGGTTCCCGATGAACGCGCTTTTGATTGAAGCCTTGGATAAATATCACGAGTTTTACGGGGATGATTTTAAAGTCGAGTGTCCGACAGGATCTGGCGTCTTTATGAATCTTAGCGAGGTAGCGACCGAGCTGTCACGTAGATTAACAGATCTTTTTATGCCTAATTCCGAGGGCTTTAGACCTTGCCACGGCGATTCACCGCTATACGCAACCGATAGAAACTGGCGCGATTTAGTGCTGTTTTACGAGCACTTTCACGGAGACACCGGCCGCGGAATAGGAGCCAGCCATCAGACTGGTTGGACGGCTTTAGTGACTGAGTGTATCGAAAGGCTAGGCTTCCCCGCTAAAGATTACTGTCGCAAAGTATCAACGCGAAAAACAGGGGAAGATAAATAACGCTGGCCTGAAGTAGTAGCCTTGCATCACCTATAGAGCGTGTCCGCCACGATCTTATTCCAACCCCTAGCATCGCCACTCCGAGCGCTAGCATGCCGGCCGCGTAAACTACACCCGCCATCTGAAACATATATGGCAGCAGCGATACAGGTATCAAAAGCACCGAGAAACCGAGGATCTGTCTAAAGGTGCGCACGCCATCTGGATAAACTACCGGCAACATCTTGAATCCACCACGCGCGTAGTCGTCTCGGTACATCCATGCTATCGCGTAAAAGTGCGGATGTTGCCAAACAAAAAGGATCAGAAAAATTATCCACGCCCCTAATCCAACCTCACCCGTTGCGGCTGCCCATCCCCCCATCGGAGGTAAGGCCCCTGGAATAGCCCCGATTACTGTATTCCACCACGTAATCCGTTTAAGTGGAGTGTAGACCACTACGTATAAAAAAGTCGTTAAGAGAGAGAGGAAGCCCGTTAGCAGGTTTACCTGCCAGATTAAGATAGACACTCCAAGGAGCGCCGTGATCCAACCGAAATTTAGCGCCTCATTAGGAGACAAGACTCCACGTTGAATCGGTCTACTCTTGGTGCGATTCATCTCAAGATCGCAATCGCGCTCTAGGTAGTTATTTAGAGCGGCGGCACCAGCGGAGCTGATCGCTGTTCCCAAAAGCGCCATAAAGAAGGTCCATAAAGGCTCAACTGTCTGGGCACCCAAGAAATACCCCGCGGCGGTCATCAGAACGACCATTACTAAGATCCTTGGCTTACTAAGGGCGATAAAACCCGATAGCTTTGACCCATTTGATTTCGCGGAAATTGTCATATTAGAGATCAACCAGTGCGAATCGTAGGCACTGGCGAGAGGGAAGTCAACTTGTCACCTGTTGCGGTGAGCTTTCTTAGGGAAAAGCACCAAAACCTCGCTTACGCGATGTTTTGCCTCGCCTCCTTAGGAAAGCGCCCTTATTCGTTCAATAACCTGGGTCGCCTCATCAAAGCTCAAGGTCTGGGCCGCGTCTGATTTAGCCTGCTCCGGCTTCTCATGCACTTCGAGTAGGGTCGCGTCAGCTCCCGCTATGACCCCAGCTAGAGCCATTTGGGCGACGTATTTTCTCACCCCTACCCCATGCGATGGATCTACTACTACCGGCAGGTGAGACTTGTCTTTTAGATATGGCACAGCGTTTAGATCTAAAACATTTCTGTAAGCTTTCTCAAATGTTCTTATCCCCCTCTCGCACAATAAGATCTTTTCATTGCCGTTAGAGAAAATATACTCAGCCGACTGCAATAACTCCTCGAGAGTTCCAGACATGCCCCGTTTTAGGAGAACCGGCTTATCAACTCGGCCTAGAGCATCTAATAAAGTAAAGTTCTGAGAGTTGCGCGCCCCGACCTGGTACATATCCACATATGGATAGATCATATCGATCTGACTCGCGTCTAGAACCTCGGTTACGATCTTTATCCCATTTTCGCGGGCGATATCAGACCACATCTTGAGTCCCTCTAAACCCAAGCCCCTAAATGAATAGGGAGAACTACGGGGCTTGAACACTCCGCCACGCATTATGCGGGCACCAACACTAACAAGATGAGACATGCTAGTTCTAACTTGAGCCTCTCCCTCAATTGAGCAAGGGCCAGCTATAACCTGATGCTCACCAGCGCCTATCAGCACTCCATCGCCTAGATCGATTACCGTAGGTTTTACTTTCCACTGCCGGGAGACCAACTGATAAGGGTCACGGACGTAGTGCACATCCTTAACCCCCTCGAGCCCTCCGATGACGCGGATATCGAACTCTGCTCCCCCAACGTACACTAAATAAAACCCCTCTTGGGTATTCACTTTAGTAGCGGTTCCGCCGTAAGTGCTTAAAGCATCCCTAATATCTTGAACCTGCTTCTCTGTTGCCGATTTCTGTAAGGTAATAATCATAGCTACCTAACACCCACAACAAACTCTCTTACTACAGCGCGCAGACCGGAGTCATCACTTCTAGCGCTATCAGTCGGCGAAGCCGCTACGGCACTTAGTGCTCTTGTAAAAGCACTTCCGATAATGGCACCGTTAGTATGTCTAGTTACACTATTAAAAGTCTCTCTGTCTCGCACGCCAAATCCAACGATAAGTGGGCTTTTTAGCCCCATAGCGGCGACCCTTTGAAAGAAATCATCGCGCTCCTGTGTGACCGATACCGCGCCTCCTGTTACCGCGTCTGATGATAAGAGATAAAGGAAAGCCGGATCCTCCTGATCAAAAGCCTTTATTCGCTCAGGAGTTGTTCTAGTAGTCACAAGAAATACTGGTTTAACTCCGTGGCGTTTAAAAAGCGGTTTGTACTCACTCTGATACCGATCAAATGGCATATCTGGGATAATCGCTCCATCGATGCCACACCGCGCCGCGTCACTTAAAAAACTCTCAAACCCGTACTGTTCGACGGGATTAATGTATCCCATCAGTAAAAGGGGGATACTAGTAACAGCGCGAACCTCACTTAGCTGTTTAAAAAGCACCTTAAGAGACATGCCATTTTTTAAAGCTATCTGACTGCTCTCTTGAATCGTTGGACCATCTGAAACCGGATCTGAGAAGGGGAAACCGATCTCGACAAGATCTACACCACTATCACTTAACGCTGATAGTATCGGTAACGTGTCATTTAAACGTGGATATCCTGCTGTAAAGAAAATTGAGAGCGCTTTCGCTTTAAGCGCGCTATTAAAACGATTCTCTGTCATAAAACTACTCTCCTATGCTCTCACCAAAGGCCTCAAGATAAGTCGCCATATCCTTATCACCGCGTCCAGATAGAATCACAACTAATCTATCTCCTTCTTTTAAGCCGAGGCGATCTAACGCCGCTATCGCATGAGCTGTCTCAAGAGCGGGGATAATCCCCTCACTTCTCGCTAGTAATTTAGCCCCCTCTAGCGCCTCTTTATCTGTAACGCTTAGGTACGTGACCCGGCCAGTTCTCCAGAGATAGGCGTGTTGCGGCCCGATACCTGGATAATCTAAGCCCGCTGAGATAGAGTGCGCCTCCTCAACTTGACCATCTTCGGTCTGCATAAATACCGTCTTACTTCCGTGCAGCACTCCTGGCTTACCAAGCGCCAAGGTCGCGGCGGATCTGCCGCTAGACACTCCGCAACCAGCCGCCTCTACACCGATTAACTTAATCTCTGGGTCCTCAACGCAGTGATAAAATCCCCCCATCGCGTTACTTCCACCACCGACACACGCGATCACATGTGTCGGTTTGAGACCACCATCTGCCATACATTGCGCAAGTAGCTCAGCGCTTATAACTGATTGAAAGCGCGCCACCATATCTGGAAAAGGATGTGGTCCCACAACAGAGCCTATTATGTAATGAGTGTCGTGAGGGTTAGCGATCCAATCACGCATCGCCTCGTTAGTAGCGTCTTTAAGGGTTCGACTGCCGCTATTTACTGCTCGCACTTCAGCCCCTAGCAGACGCATCCGGGCCACATTTAAAGCCTGGCGCGCCATATCTACAGCACCCATATACACAACACACGGTAGCCCCATTAACGCGCAAACTGTAGCGGTCGCTACGCCGTGTTGACCCGCTCCTGTCTCGGCGATAATTCTGGACCTTCCTAGCCTCTTAGCTAGGAGGATCTGCCCTATAGTATTGTTGATCTTGTGGGCTCCCGTGTGCAGAAGATCCTCGCGTTTTAAAAGGATCTCGGCTCCGAATCGTTCGGATAGATTCTTGGCCTTAAACAGCGGGGTGGGTCGTCCGGCGAAATTTTTTAGTAGATCATCTAACTCTGCTTTAAAATCAGGCCTCTCAATTATTGAGAGGTAGCGCTGCTGTAGCTCACGCACATTCGGGTACAACATCTCCGGTACGTAAGCCCCACCAAAATCACCAAAATATCCATCGTCACTTACCTGTAGCTTCATACCTTCCTCATTACATCTTTAACTAACTGTAGCGATTTCACGCCTGGCGAGACCTCAACCCTAGAATTTATATCGATTCCAAGAAGCATCGAGTATTTATTAGCCAGCAACTTAACTTTATCGATGCTCGATGGGCCGATTCCACCAGCCAAAAAAAATGGGGTATCGCCTCTATACTTTGCTAGTTGGTCCCAGTTAAAACTCTCGCCGCTTCCTGGCTTAAAGCCGTCAAATATATAGAGGTCAGCTCCTTTAGGTGGTGATACTAACTCAGATCCGCTCTCTCCTACCGAAATAGCCTTAAAGATCTGACAGCTTGGTATAGCGCGCTTACAATCTGCGATATACAAACTATCCTCACTGCCGTGTAGCTGAACCGCCCAGAGCCGATACCTGCGCGCCGCAGCCTCTATTTCCTCTATATCGGTATCGCGAAACACACCGACTGTCCTAATAGTGGAGGGGATCCCCTGTAAAAGCGCGTCTCGCTTCTCTGCGGCCACGTACCTTGGGCTCTCAGGAACAAATACAAAACCCAGATAATCCGCACCCGCGGCGGAAACCTCTTTAGAGTTCTCCAGATCACGCATTCCGCAAACTTTTACTAAGAGTCGCCTCGTTCTCATCTGATTTGCGCGCCCGCCCCTAAAAGAGATTCAGCCCGCGCGATAAACCTCGCGCACGCCTCCTGCGGTTCACCTTCTCGCATAAAGGTTTCTCCGATTAAAAAGCCTTTAAATCCGGCTTTTTTAAGCGCTACCAGGTCTTCTGGTTTTGAGATCCCACTTTCCGCCACTGCTACAGTAGTTTTTGGTATCTCAGATATTAATTGATGACTTAGGTCTATCGAGACATTAAAAGTCTTTAAGTCACGATTGTTCACGCCGACAAGAGATATCTCTTCACTAAAATGAGATTCAAGCTCTACTTTCGAGTGCACCTCTAAAAGAACCTCTAATCCTAGTGAGCGAGCTTGCCGCGCCAACACCCCGCACTCTTTAGGTGTCAATGCGGCGGCGATTAGCAGGACAACATCAGCCCCGATCGCTTTAGCTTCAACTATCTGATACTCATCGATGATAAAATCTTTCCGCAGGATCGGCGCATAGTTGCACTTACGAGCTATCTTCAGATCCGCTGAGCTACCCCCAAAATACTCCTTGTCTGTTAAGACTGAGAGCGCGGAGGCCCCGGCCTGCATATACCCGATCGATATATCCTCTACTGATATATGCTCTCGAATAACCCCCTTTGAAGGGGAACGTCTCTTTATCTCCGCTATGACTCCAACCAGATCTTCGCGACTTAAGTAGTGGCTTAAAGATACAACTGGACTACTAAAATATATCTCTCGCTCAAGTAGCTTAGTGGGGAAAAGCTCTCTGCGCTCAAGCACCTCTCGTTTCTTAGTCGCTATAATCTTCTCTAAAATATTACTCATAACTCTTTAAAGCTCCTGACATCTCCGCAACACCTTCAAGGCTCTTCCGGAATTTATTGACTCCTCGGCTATAGCTAAACACTCACTGAGATTGCCTCTAGCTCCTTGATAGAACCAGATGGCGGATCCCGCATTAGCGACGACACACGATTTTTGGGCCCGATCAGAGGAATTTCTTAAGATACCCTCAATCAATTTGGCGCTTTCTATCGCTGAGGTTGGAGCGGCAATCTGAGCCGGAGATAATTTTGGACTACTCAAGTCACCTGGTCTAAGCTCAAAAGATCCCGAAGAGGAAACTACTCTTGCTGTATCAGTAAGAGACAGCTCATCGTATCCATCTAAAGAATGAACTACTGCGAACTTTTTGTTTCTGCGATTAAGTAGGTAGCCATATAGCCTTTGAAGCTCAAGATTGTATACGCCAGTATATTGAAAATCGATCGTGGCCGGATTGATTAGTGGCCCAAGGGCATTAAATACCGTGCGAAATCCCAACTCTTTGCGAACTGGCGCCAAGCTCCTAAAAGCCTGATTAAATAGCAGAGCGTGGATAAAGCACACCCCAGCTTCTGCTAGGGATCGTTTAAGATGTTCCTGTTCTCCAGAAAGCTTAATCCCTAAAGCCTCCAATACATTTGAGGAGCCGCATGATGATGAGACTGCTATATTACCGTGCTTTGCTACTTTATAGCCCGCGCCCGCGACAACAAAGGCCGCTGTCGTAGAGATGTTAAACGAGCTTTTTCCGTCACCACCCGTTCCGCACATGTCGATTAGCTCAGCGCAATCTAAATCAATAGGTGTAGCCAATTCAGCCGCTGCTGCTGAAAATCCATCAAGCAGATCGACGTCTAACCCCCGGGTAGCTAATGCTGTTAGTAGCGCCGCTAGATATGTTTCTGTGTAGCGACCGCTGGCGATGGCTAACATAAGCTCGCGGCTCTCAGCTACGGAGAGTCGTCTACCTGCGACTATCTCTTTAAGCGATACTAAACTCATAATGCCGCGATCCGCTCTATTATCTGAGCCCCTAGCGGCGTCAGAATAGATTCAGGGTGAAACTGAACACCATACACTCTATGGACTCTATGCCTAAGCGCCATGATCAGACCCGAATCATCTTCTGCTGTAATCTGAAGTTCATTAGTGGGAAAATCCTCTTTATCGACTACCCAGGAGTGATAGCGGCCAACGTCGAATCTCTCGGGAAGCTCACCTAAAATAGGATCATCTTTAAAGAAACGTTTAATCGATGTTGCTTTACCGTGAACAGGTGAGGCGATATTTCTCAGTTTGGCCCCATAAATCTCTCCGATGCACTGGTGACCCAAACAAACCCCAAATATCGTCTTCGTCGCACCAAAGCTACGAACTATATCAGGCATCAATCCCGCTTCCATCGGTATCCCCGGCCCCGGCGAGAGAACGATCTTTTTAAAAGGCTCCACATCGGCGAGCGCAAGTTGATCATTTCTCTTAACGTGAACATTGACGTTACCCACACCCCGCAGCATGTGCACCAGGTTATAAGTAAATGAGTCGTAGTTATCTATTAGCAGGATCTCTTGCATCACAGCACCTCTCCCCTTGTCGCGCTCTCCGCCTTATCTATAGCTAATCTAAGCGCCCTAAGCTTTATATGAGCCTCAGCCAATTCAGATTCCGGTTTTGAATCAAAGACGATCCCCATTCCCGCTTGATACGCTAGTGTTTGACCGACACTTAAGAAAGATCGGATCATAATCCCAAGTACCACATCACCATTAAAGCCGATAAATCCAACACAGCCGCCGTAGTGACCACGCCCGTGGGGCTCAATTCGATCAAGTATAGTCATAGCGCTGTGCTTTGGAGCGCCTGAAAGAGTCCCTATCGGGAAGGTGTCACATATGACTCTTAGTACCGTCTCTACAGATCGGTCCGGAAGATTACCTAAAACTTTTGATACTAGATGAATTAGGTGCGAATAGAAGTGCGTCTCGCGATACGCTGCCACTCTTACCTCATTTGCGTAACGACTGAGATCGTTCCGCGCGAGATCTACAAGCATCGAGTGCTCGGCGTTCTCTTTCGGATCCTCTAAAAGGCGCTTAGCCTCTCTTAGATCTAGCTCATCATCACCACTTTTCTGGTATGTGCCAGCTATTGGGAATATTCCGGCGACCCCTTCGGTGATTGAGATCTGCGCCTCTGGCGACGAACCGATTAAGCGGTAAGAGCCGTAATCACAGTAAAAGAGATAAGGAGATGGGTTTATTGATCGAAGCGCCCGATAAACCTGAAAGTCATCTCCCTCGTATCTCCGTAGATAACGCCTGGATGGCACAATCTGAAACACATCCCCGCGGGCTATGTGGCGTTTGCAGGAATTGATGAGACCAAGAAAGTCCTGGTCACTCTGTACCGACACCTCATCACCCACGACTTTAAATGGATAAACCCGCGCGTCCCCGGTGAAAGCGGCTCTAATAAACTCCTCACGAGCTCGGCGTGTATCAGAATTATCTTGAGTTGTGTTCTCGAGTACATACGCCTCACCCTTGAATGGATTACACGCAATCACGTAACGGAAGAGTGAGAAGTGTGCGTCTGACACCTCGAATCCATCTGGCGCCTTAGCTGTAAATTTTATCTGCTCAAGATATGGGATCGCTGACCAGGAGATATGTCCAAAAACTCCGGGAGTAACTCCCTTAGGGATATCTCTATTAGAGGTATCTACCTCAATACCACGCATAAATCCGCCAAGAGCTTTTGCCAGGCCAGTTGCTGGCTCAATCTCAAACTTCACCTCTTCATTGTCCTCATAGCGAATCGAGCAGCTTCCCTTATCGATTACACATTCAGCGATCGGATCACAGCAGATAAACGAGCGGCAATCTCCAGGACCGTGATAATCCGAACTCTCGAACAAAAAGACTCGTGAGTAGCGGTCCCTTAGTCGGAGATAAATAGCGGCAGGCGTGGTTAAATCGAGGGGAACTGTCGTGAAAGATGGGGAGATACGCATAAAATATAAGCCAGGTTAGGACCAGTAGAATAAAAAGAGTAGCTAAAAAATATGAGGCGCCGGGAATATGTAGGGGCTAGGCCCACCAGGAGTGGGATGAGATATTGCCCCATTGGGACTTATTTTTATGAGCTTTTGCTGGCTGAACACTCATTTTTATAAGATACCTGGAGTTACAACGCTGGTCAAGAAATATTAGGGGATGTCTTCTAGGAGCTTTAACAGGGAGCGAAATTTTATTAGGGGGCTATTGTGGCTCTCCAGATATGAAGCGGCTTTATCATCACTAAAAGGAGCATTTAAATCATCCCATATTGGCCAAATCAGCGATTTATACATGTGAACAGCCGCCGCTCTCATCGCTAAATGCTTTAGCTCCTCTCTTTGCTGAGGACCTTTCTCATATCCATTCATGAAACTATCAAATAGGCTTAAGTCTATCTCCCCATTCCTTGGCCATCTGCTCCAAATATATAGTATCCATCCTAGCATTACAGGCTCTGGAACGATCGCAACCCTTTCTAAATCCAGCATCGCTACTCTGCCGGAACCATTATTTCTATCGTACTGCCAGTTTCCTAAATGCGGATCTGAATGAGTCAAACAACACCTGTGATTCAGATTAAATGTATCTTCATACCAACTACATAATCTCGTGAAATTATGAGTATTAAAATTTAAGAGCTTGAGCGTGGCTTTTAGCTGCGGAGATCCTGACAGCTCCCGATTCAGCAACTCCTCTTCGTGGCTAAAGAGTCTTGCGACTGTCGCGCCTATTTTTCCTCCGCTGACGGTATTGCCTGTAAAGCCATCACTCGACACATATCCGAGACCTTCCACTTTTATATCAGCAATGCGCCGCATGAGTTCACCGGCTTTGCGCACAGCGCTGTGTAAAAGGCTCGCGTCTTCATCGCTCTTAGTGTTTTCAGCTCTTAGCAAGATCGCTCTAATCGTCTCTCCAGGTGCAAAAGTAAAAAAAGTATGCAAAAAAGGGGCGCTAGTAATCAGCTTACAATCGATCTGATCATGCACCCCATGCTGCTTAAAAAACTTTGATATCCTGTATCTCTGCTTGAGGCGCTCAAAGCTATCAGACTCAGATTTCTTGGCAACTAGCGCCACTATCTGCGACCTATCATCCCGTAATGCCCAGAAACTCATACCTTCGCCAATGATCTTGAAATCTAACGGTGACTCGTCCTGACTCCTAATAACGCCCCCTGGCAGCACCCTTTTACTAGTTACTTTAAGCAACTCATTTAGGGCCTTCTCGCGGAAATTATTGAAGCCGCCTCTTAGCTCGGTATTGTCCTTTAATGAGCCCCTCTTCAGCTCCGAGTCCATCGCCGCCAGGCTCAGCGGGAGTTCATAAAGCGCCTGCTCGCATCCTTCTCCCGCGTCTGATATCAGATCTATTTTATCCAATACCCTGACTAAAAGCCGCTGCAACGGAGAATCTTGAGCATGTGCACCAACAAACTCTTCCAAAGCCTTTCGAGTTAAAGCTACATCTGCAGCTAAACCTCTAAAGCTATTCTTTAAAAATGACTGTGGAGACAACCTACGCTGCTCATTTTCTAAATGGGGTATGAAGTCCGGTCTTACACCCGAACGCTGATCGAACGCCATAATCCACAGAAGCTCAAAAAATACACGCTCTCTGCTTCATTCTCGCGCTCTTTTTAATACTAATCAAAATTTCTGTGTCGGGTTTAGGGCGTCCTAGACCTTATGAGGGTGGGATAGTTTGTTTTGGATCTAAACACTACGCAGGTGATTTTTGAAAAAATCACTCGCAATAGCAGGGCGAGCGCAATCTTGGCGCCTGCAGATCAGTAGTAGCCCATTTGCGTCGTAAAAGACAAAAAACACTCGAGCCGCAGCGCAGGACTATCTAGTCGTTGAAAGGCGTAAGACTATTGGTGTGTGGGTCGATTTTTAAACGGACAGGAACGCAAATTACTGGCAAAAGAGCTACGGCTTGAGCGCTATGCGTGCTTCTTGAGATAGAATTAAGTGCATATTTCTGCTCGACGCCTTCACACGCTCGGCACGTAGGAGTTTGTTGTCTTCTACGGCTCAACTTGGCTCCGCCAAGATTGCGCTCGCCCAGCTATCCTAATTCATTTTTTTCAAAAATGAATTAGGCTGGGTTTATACCCCAACCTTCCCCACATACCCAGTCATCTCAAGATAACCAAATATCCCCTCATCCTCCGAGGTTACCGGCCCCTCCCAGTATTTAACTCCGTGCGCTGATTGATCATCCAAACCACCGCCAACTTCGCATTGATTAACTCTGGCCTTCAAAACTGCATCGATCCCCTCTGACGGAACCACTACACGCCACTGTATCGGATAATCAGCTCCGCTCGCCGCGCTCTTCCAATTAACTAAAGGTGTAATCTCAAAATCACTCGCGCTAAGCGCGCGCGTCCCTGTAAGGCTCCTTATGCCACCGGAAGCGAAATCCTGCACTCCGTTTTTATTCCTTAGCCTAAACAACATTAAGCTTCGGCCGTCTTTTAAATTCAGACCAAACCAATCCCACCCGACCTGATCAGAGCTAAGTGAGTTAGTCATAAACTCGTGATCCATCCAGACTAAGCCAGATAAATCCCTCAACTTCCCCGCTCCCTCTCGTAAAGTGGCGCTTACTGCGATTCGCGGCATCGAGTAATACATTGATGCGCATGACTGACAAGCAGCCTTTTTACTTAATCCAAGTTCACCCTGCAACCACGGCGGACTCAGATCCCCACTTAAGACCCGCAGCTCCAGATCGAAACCTCTCTCCCCGTCTCGCACTGCAAAACGCGCGAAAAAACGATTCCCCACTGAGTCTATCGTCCAGTCACCTGAGTGAGCCGCGAGAGAATCATTAGCCACAGATGATATGCCCAGCGCACCTCCACCGACTCTCTTTGCATGATATGTTTTCTGTTTTGAGATATCAGTTAAAGCGGCGTGCGCCATGTACTCACTTATTATCTTACCTGACTTGCGATCTGAGCGCCTAAAGAAAGTAAGTTGGAATCCATACAAAGGCTTATCCTCGAACAGCTTGGCTTCCTTACTGAAGAGATGTCCAGTGTAGTACCACCACTCAGTCTGATATTGGTCATGGGCTCCATGATCTCGTGGGAAACTCCATTCATACCCCTTCTCAGCATGTTTTAACTCCTGCGCTATGACTAACGGGAGAGCTAAGATAATCGCGAAAAAAGCCGATAATACCGAATAAATCTTACTCATCTTCTAGCCTACCTGAAGTAACTATCTTCCTAACCAGAAAGTAACTAACTAAACTTGCCACGATTGTTACCGCGATCAAGAAAGCCGCGGACTCAAGCGCGGGCTCAAGACTCACTTTAAATACAAGACTCCATCCAAACACCAGCGGATTGATATAGTCCGTTAAACACCACCCTATCCCTATACCGGCCAACACTCCAACAAAAGTCGCCATTGCGGAGATAAGAGTCGTCTCAATAACTAGCGAGAGCATCAAGGTTTTAGGCGCTACACCGATGACCTCTGCTATCCTT
The DNA here is from genome assembly GCA_044356215.1 of Bdellovibrionota bacterium. GTDB lineage: Bacteria > Bdellovibrionota_C > UBA2361 > UBA2361 > OMII01 > OMII01. The sequence goes on from JBIKWQ010000003.1 coordinate 42,331, forward strand.
AACTCGCGCCGCCTCTCCCAGATATATTGAGCCCCTGTCGATACCAATCCTAACAGCGCTAAGACAAACACGATCCAACGCACACTCTCTGTTACTCTAAAGGTTCTGTTAAATAGTGTTTCAACTAGATCGAAGAGCTCGCGCTGATCGCGGATACCGAGTGTCACTGGCAATTGACGTTTTAGACGCGATTTAATCCCCTCTAGCTCAACCGGATCCTTTAGATCGATCGTTAAACTATCTGGATAGTGATTCGGATATATACTCTCAAAATCCTCCTGATCGATCACTATTAATGGCGCCTCTGTCCCAAACTCTTGAACTACCCCAACAACCTCAAAATCCCTCCCTTCTAGATGTACACGGCCACCGATATCGAGCCTTAGCTTTCTCACCGCGTTTTCACTTATAAGCGCTCGTCCGCGCCACGATATGTTGTCGCTTAAGCAGTGGCCATTGGTGAATCTATAGACACCCCTTACACATTGAGTCTTGAGGTTAGCCCCTCCCACCACTGTAGGTATACTAAATGAGCTAACAGTTGTCTCAAAGTACGGGACGACCGCTTTTACCCCTGACAGCCCCTCAATCTCTCTGGATATTACTGGTTCTACTCGCCCATCGTTACCACTGCCTGGCAGTGCCGATGAGATAAAGATATCTCCCGCTAATCTGGTGCCGCACCAGCCTCTAAGAGTCTCTCTAAAGCTACTTACCATCAAGGCGAGCCCTACCATCAAAGATATCGATACGCTCGCCGCGACTGCGCTTAGAATAAAGTTAGCGCCTGACTCTCTTAAGACCGACGCCGCTAAACGAACACTCAATCGGGCTCGAAAGGGCGCGATAAATCTCGGTATGAGCTGTAACGCTAACGGCAGAGTCATAGCGGCCCCTAACAGGATCGCGGCGATACTGAGATAAGCTAACACTGGTCGCTCAAAATAGATCAGCGCGAGTAGAACAAAGAGCGCGCTGAGGATCCCAAAACTAGCCGCGGTAGCGGCGAAGTTAAAGCCTATCTTATGAATCTGCCTCTGCTCACAACGAGTGCCACGATAAGGCGGAAGGACTAGAACCTTTCTAGATCCTACTAGCGCCGCTATGGCTCCCAAACAAGTCATGACTAGCGTTACTAACGCCGTATTCCAAAGGGAATTAACCCCATGCGCTTGGTAGAGAGCCACATTATATATCTCTCCAGCCGTCGAGCTTAGAAACCCACTAATCCTCGTCACTATCGGAGCGCCTAAAGTTAGTCCAATAAGCGAACCAAAAAAGCTAACCAGGGCCGCTTCTATTACCACCAACGCTAAGCACTCTAAGGGGGATGTCCCGATAGTCCTTAAGATTGCAAGTTCTCTTATTAATCCGCGCAGAGCTATCTGAGTCGCCTGTGAAATCAGTATCGCGCAAACTAGCGCTGTGATCGCCGCCATAATTAAGATATTAAAGCGGTACGCTGAAAGAAGCTGTTCTCCGCGCTCAATCGGCGCCGCTACGGATTCAACTCGAACCGGCGTACTATCAGGCGAGCAAGATAAGAGCCAGCTCCTCGTTAAATCAACAAGCTCTCGGCTGAAGTTGTTCTTCTCCGCGCCTGCGGCATACTGATAGAATCTAAGAGCTAACGTATCAACGGCGCCTACTTGACCTAGATCTGATAACGCGATCGCGAGATCGCTCTGAGCCGGAATCGTGTCACCCTGGGTGGCGCGGTATACCTCCAACTCAAATTCACTATTACTTGTGGTCAGCGATATCGTCTTAGAATCCCCGACTCCTAATTCATCAGCTAGATCACTGGCGATGAGCCGTTTGGGGGCTGCGGCTTCGTCGCTCAGCTGACTAAATAGATACAGAGCCGCCACCCTAACGGCCTTTGTTTTACCAGCTACAGAAACTACCCCAGCCTCACGTTTCAGAGCCAATACTTCAGCCTTGCTCGACAATTCTCTTAAACACGACGCGTACCTGGAAATCTCTAAACTGCCCCCGACCGGCGATATCAATACGTGGTATGGACGCTCACCTAACGAGATTCCTCGTTCAAATGAATCAATACTCGCTAAACTAACCCTTAAAACCGCGCTGACAAGAGTCGCCGCTAGAGCCACGGCGATAAAAGCCATCGCTGAACGGGCGGGGTCGGTAACGATCCTGCGTAAACTAAAGCGGAACCATAACCACACCGCTGACTTGAACGCTGATCTAACACCTGCCGGCCGAGATCGCTCCTCGTCACGTCGCATCTACTATCGCCCCATCTCGCATGCGAATAACTCTATTACATCTTGCTACCGCGCTCTCACTGTGAGTCGCCATTATTATCGGCGTCCCCTGGCGGTTCACATCTTGAAGTAAAGTGAGCACCGAGGCGCCAGAAACGGAATCAAGATTGCCCGTAGGTTCATCCGCAATTAGCAAAGCTGGAGGTCGCGCTACCGCTCTCGCAATCGCGACTCTCTGGGTCTCTCCGCCGGAGAGAGTCGCTGGCACAACCTTTAGCCGGTGAGACAGCCCCAAGGTACTCAAGATCTCATGAGATCTTCTAAGCGATTCTCTTTCTCCCCATCCATTCAAGATACAAGGCAGCATTACATTCTCCTCAACCGTCAAAGTTGATAGGAGATTAAAGCTCTGAAAAACATAACCTATCCGCGCACGTCGATACTCTCTTAGCTTCTTGTCGGTGAGATCTCTTAGCGACACCCCCTCAAACACGATCTCTCCAGAGCTGGGGATATCTATTAAACCTAGCAAGCTAAGCAGGGTGCTCTTACCACATCCAGAGGGTCCAATTAGCGCGATAAAATCCGGTCGGTTCACCACTAAAGAAACTGAGCGGACCGCGTTTACCTCGCGCTCCCCATCCTTGAAAACTCGGACCAACTCACGTGCCTCTAAAAGTGCGGCTTCAGCCATCGCTATTAACCTTTTTTCCTGAGTGTCCAGGCAATCTAATGTGTCGTGCCACTGTGCGCATCACTGTCTGTTCTTTGGACATAGCGAAGATCCAACCACCACAGATCTTAAATGAACTACCCTCGATTCCAAAGCGCTCTAGAGACGCTGATATACGCCTCTTCTCAATCGGCTGAGAGAGTTGATAAAGCGACGCGAATTTCTCAAAGCACTCAGCCGCGCTAAACCACCCCTTAAAGCGCTCCCGTGGCTCGCGCGCTCTTCGTATCAACTCAGCGAACTCAGAGAAGGCTCTGGCGTGAACCGCAACACGTCTCCCTTTAACCTCATAAAAGCCCATCAGATCTCTATGTTTGGGGGTTAATTTAAATGATCCCAACTTATCACGCGGCGCTCTCTCTAACTCACCTCTTAAGAACGAGCTTAAGTGTCGTCCGTGCAACTCAATCACTCGATTTAAAACACCACGCTCCTCTATAAAGACAAATTTACCCGACGCCCTTAGACCTTTATTTTTAGAATTAAGTAGATCATAAGGAACCACCATCGGAAAGCTCCTTGGTACCCTACGAGCGCGCTTCGCCAAATTTACCAGCGCTTTAAATGATACAAGTAAACTACTCTCGCAACCTGGATATCTACGTTGAAGGAACCGCGAGCCAATGGCGATCTGCCTAAATGATTTAATAACAGATTCAGGAATCAGCAGAGGTCCATCGCGCCTAGCTATCTTAGCCTCTAAGCCGAGTCGGCCTTGGGATAAACTCACTCCGGCCAGCCCAGAAAGCTCTGGATCCGCTGGATGAAGGTAATCAGCGGCGGGAAGAAGTGAACCCAAGTAGTATGGTAGGCCAAACTTTTGAGGGGCTGGAATCGTGACTGTGATTAGAGATCCAGTTAATACACTCTTACCTTCTACAAGATACTGCCTCTCTGGGGTGGCGCCATCAAATAGCCACTGCTTAGTTTTCTCGATACTCTTATCGGCGATCCCTTGGCTCTCTTGAAGCATCCACTTCTGAAAGGTCTCGACCACGCACTCGAAAGCCGATTCTGAAACGAATAGTCCCTTAGGAACAACACGAATATCGTTCCTGCGAGCCTCAAACCCCTTGTTACCTTTGAGCGACTCAATGAATTTAACTAGCGACGCCTCGCGCGCCTGCTGCGCCTGTCCCTCTGCCATAAGAACCCCTTCCTTAGGGAAGGCCGGCAAAACCTACCCGTAGCGAGAAAGTGGAGGTTGAGTTGATATTCGATTTTCGAGATGGGAAAAAACCGCAAGTGTATCCACTGTGATACATTGAGGATTTTTTCCCATCTCGAAAAGTCGAAGAGCAGCTCAAGATCCGCTTTCGCAGTAGGGAGGGGTTTTGCCGGCCTTCCTTAGGTTTCAAACCCTCTATAAGTACCCTTTTTCGCGGCTTTCAGCTACAGTCACCTCGTGCAACAGCGCCTTAACTGCCAAATTGATGGTCGAGATTCCTGGTCCAAGGCCAGAGCTCTGACGATCTCTACTATCCATGGAACCGTAGAGACACCGATATTTATGCCGGTGGCTACCCAAGGCGCGCTGCGCCACATAGATCTCTCCTTCGCTGACGATCTCGGATACCAGGTATTGCTGGCAAACACATATCACCTAATGATCCGACCTGGCGTTGAACATTTTCAGAGTAACGGCGATCTGCATTCCTTTATGCGTTGGCCACGTTCTGTGCTAACCGATTCTGGAGGGTTCCAGCTCTTCTCACTTAGTAAGCAGATCCGCATAACCGAGGAAGGCGCCTCATTCAGAAGCTACACAGATGGCCGCAAGATGCTCCTATCGCCCGAAAGCAGCATCGCGACTCAACGAGCGATCGGCAGCGATATCATGATGGTATTAGATCACTGCATCCCGTCGACCTCACCCATAACGGATCTGCGAAAGGCACTTCAGCTAACTACTCGGTGGGCCAAGAGATCTCTTGAGGCACGCGGAGAGTCCAGGCAGGCGCTCTTTGGAATAGTACAAGGTGGTTGCAACCAAGAGCTAAGGAGCGAGAGTGCCTCGGAGATAACTCAATTAGCTTTCGATGGGTTCGCGCTTGGCGGGTTAGCAGTCGGCGAGACTCGAGCCGAGAGGGAAGATACGATAGAGTTTGCGGCTCCCCTCTTACCAGATGACAGACCCCGCTATGTAATGGGAATAGGCACCCCGATCGATCTCCTTGAGGCGGTGCGTCGCGGGGCGGATATGTTCGATTGCATCCTGCCGACTGCTTTGGCAACTCAAGGTGTAGCTTTTACGAGCCTAGGAAAAGTGGATCTAAGGAGAGGAGTTTACAAAAACGTAAATTCGCCACTTGATAAAGATTGCCCATGCCGAACATGTCAGAGATTCACGAGAGCCTACCTGCATCATTTAGTTAAAGCGAAGGAATCGATCGTTCAACAGCACATCAGTGTCCATAACCTAACTTTCTACAGGTCTCTGATGCATAGAATGCGCCAGGCTATTCTTGGGAATAGCTTTAGCGAAATGTACGGCAAAGAGGCTGATAAGATAGCAGCGATGGATCTTGAGTTTCCAACGGTAACTGAATGACCGCAGCTCTCATATCACTCATGGCGGCCGCGACGATCTTTGGGACGAGCGGTTTGTTTGTAAAGTCACTTGGACTTTCCGCGCTTGTGATAGCGTCTTTTAGGTTACTGACTCCTGCTCTCATCTTATTCGCCACGAGCCCAAAGCTGGGGCTATCAATAATTAAGTCTCCTAGCAGACCTCTTCTATTAGCATCTAACCTTACCGCGCTACGGGTATTTTTCTGGGTTGTCGCGTTGAAATACGCATCTATCAGTAAATCGGGATGTGCTGTATGTAATTATGCTAGGGGAGGAGCTGACTTATAGAACCGTTGTTGGTGGCACTTTGATTTTATTATCGGCTTGGTATGCGAGGTACACCCGAGGATGAGGGGGGTAATCTAGCCATGTCGTCGTATACGGTGCCGCATAACGACGACATGCACGTTTCACTCAATAATTACTGGGGAGGTTTATGATTTCTATCTGGGCTTTCTCGAAAGTTGCCCCTTGTACTTTACTTGATAGCATACGTAAAAATTACCAAGTCGTCTTCCACTCCCTCTCTCTCTACAACCAACATAGATGCTGTGTTCTGCCTTTGCAATTTCATCATTAAATTTGGCAATCTTCGTATCAAGGTTGAACACTCCACACGCAGCTGCCTGTCTGCCTCTTGGAGTTGGATCCCTGTCTGATGGCGCCGAAACTAGGTTAAAGGCAGGAGGGAGATCTTTATACCTAGACATTAGAAATCCCGTTCCTGGTCTTCCATTTACAGTACCGTTAGCAAGTATATCACTTGATCCACCGAGGCGAGGTCCTTCTACCTCTAGAGGGAGACTTTTGCCGAAATTTAATTTTCTAGCTTGGTTACAGAATCTACCATCGATTACCACCTGCCTTTTTACAAAATCGACACTCCCAGAAAAGCTCGCATTGCCATATTTTTGAGAATCTATCGTATCGATAGTATCCGGCCGTGATTGTGCAAAACAGTTTGAAGATAACAACATACAAACACTTACAATTATCTTTTTCACAATACCTCCATATTTATCCGCTCTTATATAATGTAACTTATTGGCAGTATTTTACAAGTCAGTACTGGCCTTGTCAATTAAATAATGCTCACATTTTACATTATTAGCTAGTATGTTGATTTAATTGGAATCTAGTGCGCGGGCTGACGGCTCTGAAGTATTTTGAGGTCGCGGTGTCCGAACCTAAATTGAACCACGGCTGGTACATCCACAGCTCATTCAGCATCCCTACCAAAAAACTCCACCACCATCCTCTCAAGCCAGCTATCCCTCATGGTTAAACTATCTATGAATCCTACATGACCTCCATAGCGAGGCGTCTCTAAAGTAATCAACCTAGAATTACTAGCCTGCTGATAAGGAAAACACTCCGGAGAAAGAAACGGATCATCAAGAGCTGAAACCAGGAGTAGCGGCACCCTTACTGAATCCAGAAAACGGGAACCACTACACACGTCCCAGTAGTGGTCCACTGAATTAAATCCATGTACTGGTGCTGTGTAACGGCTGTCGAACTCAGCGAATGAGGTGATATCATCAACGCCACTAGCGTCGATTAAATCTGGAAACATCGCAGCTTTCGATTTAACTCTCTCCCGTAACGGGCGCATAAGATACTGCATGTACAAACGTCTAGATCGCCGCGCCAAGGTCAACGCCGACCCTCGCAGATCAAGTGGCGCCGATACCGAAACCGCCGCCATGATCTTGGCCGGTACCGACTTGCCTTGCTCACCCAGATACTTACACAGGATATTTCCGCCGATACTGATCCCGACTAAAAAGATCGAGGACTCCGGGTAGCACGCGTGCGCGTGGTCTACCACTGCCTTTAGGTCCTCGCTTTTCCCGCTATGATACCAAGATGGAAGCTTGTTCGGTTTAGATCCGCACCCGCGCATATTCCAGGTTAATGTCAGATAACCCGCTTGAGTTAGCGCCTTAGTTAGTCCAACTACATAACCACTATTAATCGATCCCTCCAGACCGTGGGTGATAATGGCTAGCCTATTATCCTTCCGATCGTTTAGGTCCCTCCCGAACCAGGCTAATTCAAGAGAGTCCCCGTCACTTAAATCAAGTGATTCTAATTGGGGGTGTAATTTATGGCTTTTGGGGCGAAACAGCGCCGGAAATATCGTCTGAATTGAGGGGGAGCGGAGCCAGACTGGGGGAGAAAATGTAGAGACTTCTAATGCAGGCATACCGCATAAGCTAAAAGGGGCTTCCGGATTCTGACCGTTACCCACAAGTAGTATTCGAGAGGAAAGATGCGTTGATAATAATCTTGGAATTAGATCCGTCCTGCCAGGCATGGCTCGACATCTCTAATACTTCACTTTTCCCCTCCCCCTCTTTTCTCTCGCCGCTCTCTTTGTACAAAAAGGACCTGCTGAGCTTTTTCATTTAAACACCCGGATTAGGGGCGAGCGATAAACCCGCGCCCTATCCGGCTGCAACCGCTCTACCAGGCCAACGATCCCGCTGTCTGATACTCAGTTACTCGAGTCTCGAAGAAGTTCTTCTCCTTCCCTAGATCGATCGTCTCACTCATCCAAGGGAATGGGTTCTTCGATCCATACTGGGTCTTTAAGCCGATGCGCTCTAATCTGCGATCTGCGATGTACTGAACGTAATCACGGAACATCGGAGCAGTTAGACCAAGGATACCACGCGGCAAGCAATCAGAGGCGTACTGATACTCAAGCTCAACCGCCTGCTTAATCTTGTTGGTGATATGCTCCTGGAACTCAGGAGACCACAGCTCTGGGTTTTCAGCCTTAATGCTGTTGATCAGATCAATACCGAAGTTTAAGTGGATCGTCTCATCGCGCAAGATGTACTGGAACTGCTCCCCGATTCCGGTCATCTTATTCTGACGGTGGAACGAGAGAATCATCACGAATCCGCTGTAGAAGAAGATACCTTCCATGATTACATAGAAGCCGATCAGGTTCTCAAGGAACTTCTGAGCGCCCTCCTTTGTTGCTGTCGAGAAATCAGGACGCAGAACATCTTCGGTGAGCTGCATCTCGAATTTATCCTTCTCATTAATTGAGTTTACCTCGTTGTACATGTTGAACACCTCGCCCTGATCAAGAGAGAGTGACTCTACGATGTAGTGGAAGGTGTGCGTATGAACCGCCTCCTCAAAAGCCTGACGCAAGAGGTACTGACGGCACTCAGGATTTGTCACATGCTTGAAGATAGCCAATGTGATGTTGTTACCTACAAGACTCTCCGCTGTACTGAAGAATCCCAAGTTACGAAGGATCACACGACGCTCATCAGCCGATAACTTATCAGACTTCCAGAGCTCGATATCCTTGCCCATCGGAACTTCGCTCGGCAGCCAGTTATTGGCGCAACCATTCAGATAGTGCTCCCACGCCCACTTATACTTAAGCGGCATTAGCTGATTAACATCTACCTTAGCGCAATTAATTATGCGCTTATCTGACGCCTTAATGCGCTCACTGTTCTCGCTATCGTCAGATCCGTTGTTCCCAGCGCTTCCTGTGCTACCTGCATCATCAAAATTTAACATAATAACCTCTCTTAATTTTTACTAATTATACCAATTACTACTTAATAACTATTACTGACAACTCTCACAGTCACCATCTAGCCCGCACACCTTAGGTACAGATGGCTTTGCTACCGTGACCGCCGCTTTTGTAGCTGGCTCTGAGACTTGCGCCTCATCGACAGCCTTACGCTCCACTACAACTTCAGCTGAGGCCGACTTGTTCTTCATCCAGCGTGGTTGCAAACCGCGCTTGTTGATATCAGTTGTCGACTTCTCAATCTGAGTCGCTCCGAGCGAACGGAGGTAATAAGTTGTCTTAAGACCCTTTCTCCAGGCGCTCATGTACATCTCGTGGAGCTTCTTACCGCTAGGCTCAGCAATGTACAGATTTAGCGACTGACCCATATCGATCCACTTCTGGCGACGGCTACCACACTCGATTAGCCATTCTGGCTCGATCTCAAAAGCTGTCAGGTAGACCTTCTTGAGCTCATCAGGGATACGCTCGATCTCCTGAATTGAGCCGTCGAAGTACTTTAGATCATCGATCATATCCTCATCCCAGATGTTGAGCTTCTTTAGCTCATCAACTAGGAACTCGTTATGAACGATAAACTCACCAGACAGGTTCGACTTAGCGTAGAGATGCTTGTAGTTAGGCTCGATCGACTGGCTAACTCCTGTAATGTTGGAGATAGTCGCCGTTGGAGCGATCGCCATCGTGTTGCTGTTACGCACGCCGTGCTTCTTAACAGCCTCACGCACCTTGCTCCAGTCGAGCTTTGTCGATGTGTCGACGTCTACATTATCGCTACCACGCTCATCTACTAGGATCTTGATGGTATCGATCGGCAACAAGCCACGATCCCACTTTGATCCCTTATATGAAGAGTAAGCACCGCGCTCAGCAGCCAACTCAGTCGAAGCCAAGATCGCGTAGTACGAGATAGCCTCCATGCTGATATCAGCGAACTTCACCGCCTCTGGGCTCGCGTAGCTAATGCGCTGCGCGTAGAGAGCATCCTGGAATCCCATGATACCTAAACCGATCGGACGGTGCTTGAGATTTGAGCTACGCGCCTCAGCAGTCGGATAGAAGTTGATATCGATTACGTTATCAAGCATCCGCACCGCGGTCTTAACGGTCTTACCGATCAGTTCGATATCAAGACCCTCTTTGCCCACGTGTCTGACCAGATTGACAGAACCTAGGTTACACACTGCAGTCTCATCGGCTGATGTGTTTAGTAGGATCTCTGTGCAGAGGTTTGAGCTGTGCACAACACCTACGTGATCCTGAGGCGATCTTAGGTTCGATGGATCCTTGAAGGTAATCCATGGATGACCTGTCTCGAAGACCATGCTTAGCATCTTACGCCAGAGCGTTAGAGCCTCGATCCTCTTGAAGAGCTTGATCTCACCCCGCTCTGCTTTAGCCTCATACTCCGCGTAGCGATCCTCGAACTTCTTGCCATACAAGTCGTGAAGATCTGGTACATCACTTGGGCTAAACAACGTCCACATCCCGTTCTGAGCAACACGCTTCATGAAGAGATCCGGGATCCAGTTAGCCGTGTTCATATCGTGAGTACGACGACGCTCATCACCGGTATTCTTGCGAAGCTCGAGGAAATCCTCGATATCAAGATGCCAAGTCTCTAGGTAAGCGCACATAGCTCCCTTACGCTTGCCACCCTGATTAACAGCTACCGCAGTGTCATTAGCTACCTTAAGGAAAGGTATAACACCCTGACTCCTGCCGTTAGTTCCCTTAATCCGAGCTCCCGTAGCGCGCACGTTAGTCCAATCGTTTCCTAGTCCCCCTGCCCACTTTGAGAGTTGCGCATCATCGGCAACACACTTAAAGATGTGCTGAAGATCATCCATCACGGTTGTGAGGTAGCACGAGCTTAGCTGCGGATGTAGAGTTCCGGCGTTAAACAACGTTGGGGTACTTGATGTGAAGAGGAACTTGGAGAGCACATCGTAGAACTCAATAGCGCGCTCATTCTTCTTAGCGCCCTCGTTAACACTCAATCCCATCGCTACGCGCATCCAGAAGATCTGAGGTGTCTCTAGTCGCACATCCTCGTGGTGGATCAGATAGCGATCGTAAAGGGTCTGCAAACCGAGGTACTGAAACTGAAGATCGCGCTCGAGCTTAATCGCCTTGGCTAGCTTATCTAAATCGAAATCTAGTAGCTCTGGCGCCATGCGCTCCACTGAAACACCCTTCTTTAAGCACGCCTTGAAGTAATCTTGGTGGGCCTTCTCAAGGTTCTTATTGTAACCATCGACGTTCATAGTCTCGCGATAGATGATATCGAGAAGCAGACGCGCCGCTACTAAGGAGTATGCTGGATCCTTCTCAATCTTCGACCTCGCCGCCATGATGTTGGCTTGATCGATCTCCTCTAGCTTAATTCCCTGGTAGAAGTTCTTGATAGACTCTTGAAGGATCTCCTCGCCAGAAACTAGATTCTCTAGCCCCGCGCAAGCGTACTGAATACGCGAACGCAACTGACCTTCGGTAATCTGAAGCTCTTCTCCCTTCGCTCCCGAAACCTTAAAGGTCTGGCCGGCATCAACTGGAGCGACTAACTCGCGAACCTCAACCTTAGCTGTCGCTGGCTGCTCAGTCTCTAGCATCCGCTGCGCGGCGCGCTGAGCTCGATAAATGATAAAGTCCTTGGCTACCTGATAGTACCCCTCGGCCATCATCTGGCGCTCGACTTCGTCCTGAATCAACTCTACATGTAACTCAGTGCCTTCGCGCGATAGCTGCTTAGCGCGAGCTACTACTTTGTTAGTTAAAAGGTTAACGGAGTCGATAACCTCTTGTGATGTTGGACCATCGATCTTCATTGACGCCCGAAAAGCGCGCTCGAGCGCTGAAGCGATCTTCATCGGATTAAAACGAACTACTGTTGAACCATCACGGCGGGTGATCTTTAAGCTGCGAGGGGAGTCATCGCGAGCGGACTTGTGCTCATCGCGGTAGATGATGTAGTTGCGCGCCACATCATAGAGCTCTGCCTGCATTAACTTAACTTCTACAGTGTCCTGGATCCCCTCTACGGTAACGCAGGCACCCTTGGCGGCTTCGATAGCTACTGCCTCAACTACCTCGTTGGTTACCTGTTGGGCCACGCTGTAAAGATTCTGCGGAAGGGGCGCGCTTGGGGCTATCGAGTTGGTGGCGCGCAGAGCAAGCTCAATCGCTCTAAAGATCCTAGAACGGCGGAAAGGAACTAGCTGACCATCCCTTTTTACTACCGTACAGTTCTCTAGCTCAGCCGCAGATATCGCCTGAACCCCCTTCTTGGCTAAGAGTCCGTTTAACTGTCCACTCCCTTGCATCTCTCCCGCTGCTACTGTCATACCGCCCTTATTCCCTTTCTATCGTTTTATCAGTCCTTGTTAGCACCTGATATCAACTAGTTAACGCCGCTTTAGACAATGAGGTACCGTTCGCTTATTTCTAAGCGTTTTTCGGACCCACCGTTGCACTTCTAAATGTAATATTAGTTTTTAGAGCAACCAACTACTATATGTAGTAGCCACTCAACGAACCAACCACAATATATATGTACGAGGTTGGCAATAAAGTTGTCCATACGAAAATGTATGCTTACCGCAAAAAAAATATTTTTGCGGGCTAAGCTCCACTAAGAACTACGCTTTTCAAAATGAAACTGCTTTCTATCTTTGTGCGGCCTACCAGAAAGGCCTCTCTGAATCCTAATCCGCTCGATTAAGTCACTAATATAGCTACATTTTTATCTTTTTATGGATCTAGCGGATATGTACACCTAATATTTTTCAAATTTAGTTTGAAAACCAGGTCTATTGGCATTACCTCTCTTTTGTGTCACCGCTGCGGCGATAGCTCCTTGGCCCGCTCGAAACCGAAGTTCTCGAGGTACCACAAGATCCCCTCGACATTTGACTCATCTGATCCGTGACACGCGCACGATACGTACTGAATCACATCATCAAAGCTGGCCGTTAGATCTTTAAAACCCAGCCACTGATAAACCTCAACTATTCGCGAGATCCACTCAGACAAGCTGAAATCACTACATTGCGCGCGCTCAAAGAGATCCGGTAACGCCGAACTTGCGGTCGGTGTCCCCTTACATTCTTTGTAAGTGTAGCGCGCGAACTTTGAGGCTAGCTCCGCTGAGATAACGCTAAAGGCCTCTCTTTGATAAGTGTTAAGTCGCGCAAGCGAGAAAGAAGTCTCTAATATCTCTAACGAGTCCATTCGGCTCTCTCTCATAAATCGCGCGGCAAAAACGTACGGACAACTTGTTCTATCGACGAAAACGCCGCGGCTCAATCAGACACCGAACTCCCTAATATCCCAGATTAGGCGCCAACCAACGCTCGGCTTCCTCTATTGATATCCCTTTTCGCTTAGCGTAATCCATAACTTGATCGCGGTCGATCTTACCAACATTGAAATACTTCGCTTGCGCGTTAGCGAAGTAATAACCAGAAACGCTACTCGCTGGAGTCATCGCGAAATTCTCTGTAAGCGATAATCCGATAGCATCTTTCACCTTTAAAAGATCCCAAATCTTGGACTTCTCTGTGTGATCTGGACACGCCGGATATCCCGGCGCTGGGCGGATTCCTCGATATTCCTCATTAATTAACTGCTCAACTGACAAAGCTTCATCCTTGCCGTAGCTCCACAACTTGCGCGCCTCTTGGTGCGCGTATTCAGCAAGAGCCTCAGCAAATCGGTCGCCAATAGCCTTCACCATAATCGATTGATAATCATCACCGCGTTGCTCATACTCACCAGCAAGCCTCTCTACACCGTGACAAACAACGGCGAAGGCGCCGATATAGTCGGTTATCTTATGCTCCTTAGGCGCCACATAATCCGCTAAGCAGAGGTTATGCAAGCCTTGCCGCTCCCTCTGCTGACGCAGGAAACACAACCTCTCCACCTCGTGCAGACACCTCTCATCGTCATAGATCACGATATCATCGTGATCTCCGCGCGCCGGGAAAAATCCCAATACAGCCTCAAGCCTAAAACTCTTATCCTTGATGATTTGCTCTATTAAGACATTCGCCTCATGAAAGATCTCTCGCGCCTGCTCGCCATAAGATTTGTTACTTAAAATACTTGGATACGATCCTTTAAGTTCCCAGGTCCAGAAAAGCGGGGACCAATCAAAAAGCTTGTATACCTCGCGAAGATCTATCTCGCGATAAACTTTCACCCCCAGAGCCTCGGGAGCTGCGATAGAGTCCACACTACACTTAAACTTATTCTCTCTAGCGCGCTCTATCGACACAAATGACTGCTCCTCACGTCCCGCCGCGAAAACCCGTCGTTGCTCTTCCTGAGCTACTTTTAAATTCCTTACGTAATCACCGCGGCGCTCTTTGCTGATGAGGTTAGCGCACACCTCTACCGCGAGAGACGCGTCCGCTACATGCGCAACCGCGCCAGTGTAATTAGGCGCCAATTTAATAGCTGTATGTGGACGAGATGTAGTCGCTCCGCCAATTAGAACTGGGATATTAACCCCCTCGCGCTCAAACTCCTTTAAGTTGTTAGCCATCTCATCTAACGACGGGGTGATCAGACCACTCATACCGATTAGGTCTGCGTTGTGCTCGCGCGCGGCTTTTAGGATCTCGTTACACTGAACCATTACCCCGAGGTCGACTACTTTGTATCCGTTACAAGCTAAAACGACCCCTACTATATTCTTACCGATATCGTGCACATCGCCCTTAACTGTAGCGATCACAAACGTCTTCTGTTGCGCGCTACTGCCCAGAGCCGCTTTTTCCGCCTCCATGAAAGGCTCAAGGTAGGCGACCGCCTTCTTCATCACCCGAGCGCTCTTGACCACCTGTGGCAGGAACATCTTTCCAGCGCCGAAGAGATCTCCAACATGCTTCATCCCATCCATTAGCGGCCCCTCAATAACCGCTAAGGGCTTCCCAAGAGCTACACGCGCCTCCTCAGTATCGACTTCGATAAAATCAACTATACCTTTTACTAGAGCATGCGAGACGCGTTCCGCTAGAGGTAGCTGGCGCCACGCGACGACGGATTCAGCCTCTCGCTCCTTTGATTGACCTTTAAATCTCTCGGCGTATTGGATTAAAGCTTCAGTAGCGTCACTATCTCGGCACAGAATCACATCTTCTACCCGCTTCAAAAGCTCTGGCTCTATCTCCTCATACACCTCAAGCATACCGGCGTTGACTATACCCATATCGAGGCCAGCTTTTATGGCGTGATATAAAAACACCGCGTGCATTGCCTCACGCACTCGATTATTTCCCCTAAAAGAGAAAGAAACGTTGCTGATTCCTCCACTTGTTAAACACCCGGGGCAGGTAGCTTTTATCTCGCGTACAGCCTCGATAAAATCGAGCGCGTATGAATTATGCTCCTCTATGCCCGTAGCCACGGTCAGCACATTCGGATCGAATATAATATCGTGCGGAGCTATCCCAACTTCCTCTGTCAGTATCCTAAAAGCGCGTTGCGATATCCTGACTTTATCCTCTAGAGTCGCCGCTTGCCCTCGCTCATCGAAGGCCATCACCACCATCGCCGCTCCATAGCGCGCTATGGTCCCAGCCTGCTCCTTAAAACGCTCCTCTCCCTCTTTAAGGCTAATAGAATTAACGATCGCCTTACCCTGAACGCACTGCAGTCCCGCCTCAAGCACCGACCACTTCGAGCTATCGATCATGATAGGAACTCGAGCTATGTCAGGCTCACTGGCTATGAGGTTCAAGAAGCGGCGCATGCACGCCTCACTATCTAAAAGTCCCTCATCAAAATTTACATCGATAATATTAGCGCCATTCTCAACTTGCTGCCTGGCTATCGCTAGCGCCTCCTCGAATTTATCCTGTTCGATTAGAGCTTTGAATTTAGGCGAACCCGTCACGTTAGAGCGCTCGCCCACTAAGATAAACGGATTGTCTGGAGCGATTACTAACGGTTCAAGTCCCGCGAGGGCCAAGCGACCGCTTGCCGCTGGTGTAATTCGCGGTTTCAAATCTGCCACCCTAGAACGGATCGCCTCGATATGTTCAGGTGTTGTACCACAACACCCTCCGACTATATTTAACAGCCCCTCATCGGCGACCGCTCCTAAAGCATTAGAGGTATCAACTGGGGTCTCATCGTACCCGGTCTCACTTAGTGGATTCGGCAGTCCGGCGTTTGGGTAGCAGCTGATAAAGCAATCAGCGACCGAGGCCAAATCCCTCAAGTAAGGTCGCATCTCATGGGCTCCGAGAGCGCAGTTTATTCCTACGCTAATCGGTCGAGCATGTTGAACTGAATACCAGAATGCCCTAGCAGTCTGCCCCGATAGTGTCCTTCCGGATTGGTCAGTGATCGTAACCGATATCATCACCGGCATCCGTTTTCCGATCTGCTCAAAAACTCGCTCTGTGGCGCTAATCGCCGCTTTCGCGTTTAAGGTGTCGAATATCGTCTCCACCAACAGGATATCCACACCCTCTTCCACGAGAACCAAAGCCTGCTCGTAGTAGCTATCCTCTAACTGCTTGTAGGTTACGGCCCTAAAGGCAGGGTTGTTTACATCTGGCGAGAGCGACGCAGTGCGGTTGGTTGGCCCTATCGCGCCCGCGACAAATATACGCCGAGATGGTTGCTTTTGCTTGACTAACGCGACCGCCTCTTTAGCCAATCGCGCCCCCATGCGGTTTAGATCTTGGACATACTTCTCAAGGGCGTAGTCGGCCTGCGCTATCGATGTTGATGAGAAGGTATTCGTCTCTATTACATCTGAACCAGCAAGGAGATACTTAGTGTGAATTTCACGAACAATCTCCGGCCTAGTGATATTTAATAGGTCGTTATTACCTTTAAGGAGCTGCGGGTGATTCGCTAAAGCCTGGTCTCTAAAATCTCCTTCTTCAAGTCGATACCCTTGAATCATAGTACCCATGCCGCCGTCTAAAATGACGTGGCGCTCACGCAAGAGGTCGGTAATATCGGCGAAGGAGTCGGTGTATTTCATGTAACTACTCACCGGAGTTTTTGGATCGTTGCAGTCATTATATCGCTAAATAGAGGCGCCGTTAGATTAGCAGATGAGATCAGACCTTTCAAACCAGAGACTTAAGCGTAACTCTTGCCTCCGGCGCAAATAAATCGGATCTTACGACAGTATGAATAAAAACAGCTCTTTTAGCCTAAAAACGCTTACTATCTCGGCACTGCTCGGAGCAGTCATCGTTTTACTGTCATACGTATTTTTCAGGCGAGTCGCATATCAACCAACAAATCTAGCTAAACCCCGCCCTATCGCCAGCCGCGCAGATCTCGGCGATGACGAAACCTCCACTATCAAGCTATTTGAAAACGCCCAAGCCTCGGTGGTCTATATAACGAGCTTGTCGGTAGAGCGTGATTTTATCAGCATGAACGTCTTTGAGATCCCGCAAGGAGCCGGTTCGGGTTTTATCTGGGACAGCTCTGGTCACATAGTCACAAATTTCCACCTTATTCAAAACGCGCAAGCTGCCACGGTAACTCTCTCTGATCAATCTATCCATCAGGCGAAGCTAATTGGGGCGGAACCTGATAAAGATATCGCCGTTCTGAAGATAGAAGGCGCTGACTTACGTTTCATTCCGATACCTATTGGGACATCAAAGGATCTCCGTGTCGGTCAAAAGGTCTTCGCTATCGGTAATCCTTTCGGCTTTGATCACACATTGACTACGGGAATAATAAGTGGACTCGGTCGTGAGATCAGGTCTGTTACTGAACGACCGATTCAGGGAGTGATTCAAACAGACGCCGCAATTAATCCAGGGAACTCAGGCGGACCGCTGCTCGATAGCTCTGGACGCTTAATCGGTATGAATACCGCGATAGTTAGCCCATCAGGGGCGTATTCAGGGATCGGATTTGCGGTGCCTGTTGATACTATTAATCGAATCGTTCCTCAGATCATAAAAACCGGTAAAGCGACCAAGCCAGGCCTCGGTATTCGTGTGATTGAGAGCGATCTAGCCCGCAAACACGGGGTGATCGGCGCGATCGTCGCTAATGTTTTACCTGGATCACCCGCAGAGAAGATCGGCTTAGAGGGGATTCACCGCTTAGCGAACGGGGCTATAGAGCTAGGCGATGTGATAACAGCGATAGATGATCTACCTGTTGAGGATGGAAACGATCTCCTAAGGGTACTAGACGAAAAAGCGCCTGGGGATAAAGTAACTCTACAGATAAATCGACGCGGCAAGTCCCGCGCCGAGACGGCGCGGTTAGGGATCATTGAATAAAACCTGCGCTCATGATTTTTAATAAAAATCATTATGAATTGCTCGGTTTAGTTTAACCCAAAAGCTTCTCGACCTCCTGAAGATCTATCGGCTTAGTCAGATGGCCGTCGCATCCAGACTCCCCACTTTTTATCTTATCTTGCTCAGATCCCCACCCCGTTACCGCTATTATTCGCGGAGTCTTTCCGTTTGGCATCTCACGTATATAGCGCGCCACCTCATATCCATTCATCCCCGGTAGACCGATATCAAGAAAAACAAACTCAGGCATCTCTCTTTTGACACACTCGATAGCCTCAAGACCGGTATGAGCCACGACCGCTGAGTGCCCAAGAAGCTCAAGAAACAACTGAAAGCTTACAGCGCCATCAACATTATCATCTACGACTAATATCTTCCTCATCGCATAACTCACCGAACTAGACCTGATCCTTTGAAGCAGGAAGTCTGACAGTAAATGTACTGCCCTTACCCAACCCATCGCTTTCCCCGTGAACATGCCCACCGTGCATCTGCACAACCCTCCTTACCAAGGCAAGCCCAATACCGAGTCCTCCTTGAGTGCGATCTAACGGGGAATATACCTGACTGAACATCTCAAATATCTCAGATAACTTATCAGGCGGAATGCCTATTCCTGTATCCACAACTCGAATAACGATCTCATTTCCATCGAGGTCCGCGATTAAAGAGATCTTCCCACCTGGTGGTGTATACTTGGCAGCGTTAATCAGTAGATTGCTGAGAACCTGCGACAATCTAGCAAGGTCACCCTTTAAATAGACCTCTTCCCTTGGCAGCCTTACAGCAAGCTGATGCATCGCCGCCTCGATAGCCGGCCTGCTACTTTCCAGCGCCGAGTCAACTACCGCTTTAAGAGTTATCTTCTCAATACGGAGCTCAAGTCGACCGAGGCTAATTCGCGATATATCAAGTAGATCCTCGATAAGCCGGACCATATGGAGAAGCTGCCTGCTCATCATCTCTCGAGCTTGTATTGCCGTTGGTCCAGACGGATCGCGTTTTATGATCTCAAGTCCAGTTCTTATTGGAGCCAGGGGATTCCTTAGCTCGTGCGCCAGGGTAGCTATAAACTCATCCTTCTTCCTGGCCTCTGAGTTTAGCTTCTCGCGGATCATTCTTTGCTCGTGGATATCAGCGTGAATACCCACAGCTCTGATAGCCTTACCCTGCGAATCTCGTTCGACTACTCGCCCTCGATCCAAGATCCATATCCACGCGCCAGACTTAGAACGCAGTCGATGCTCTACCTCGTACACAGACGTTAGCCCCTCGAGGTGCTTCTTTAACTCCCTCTCTACCCTCGCTCTATCATCGGGATGCACGAGCTCCTCCCAAGCCCTAACGTGCGGCTCGATCTCATCTGGTCTGTAGCCGATCATACTGGCCCAAGTTCCCCCAAAATTCACTACCCCGGTGGGTATGTGCCAATCCCACAACCCGAGGTTTCCTGCCTCTAGCGCCAGATTGAGTCGCTCCTGAGATCTCTTTACCTCCTCCTCGATCTTTTTCCTCTCAGTGATATCAATCACAACACCGATCATGCGAGTAGCGTGACCATCCTTATCGTATGACAACTCTCCCTGGTCCGAGTTCCACCGCACTTCACCAGATAAATGAATTATTCGATACTCGTACTTAAAAGATCGCTCCTTATCAGCTATTAATTTATTCAGGCGCGCGGCAACCATCTCAACATCATCGGGGTGAACCCGTTTCCTCCACCCCTCATAGCTCCCCTCAAAGGTACCCACGCTAAGACCAAAGATCTCCTCTAATTGAGGCGTCCAAATCACCGTCCCTGTCTGAGGATTCCAGTCGAATACTCCTATCCTTCCGGCTCGCTCAGCGTATTGTAACCGCTCTGTAGTGGTCGTCAGTTGTTCCAGAAACGCTTTGCGCTCAATCAGCGTGGCCGCTAGCCGGACTAAAACATCTAGGTGATCCCGCTCTGACTGAGTTGGCTTCTGTTTGATCGTAGTGTGATGTATCGCCAAGGCACCCCAGACCTCTCCATTAGATAAAATGATAGGCCTAATCCAGCACGAGCGGTAACCAGCCTCCCTTACTCTCTCGATAAATCCCGACGCAGAAATATCTGATATATCCGATATCAGCACCTCCTCGCGTTTCTCGATAACATCAGAAACTACCTTAAGATCTGCTATCGAAAATGGCTTAGAGAAGAGTTTCTCTACCACCGGACTCGACATCCTCATTAAGGGTGTTAACATTTTCGCTCCGCTGGCTTTCAGTATGCAACTCTCAGCCCCCGGAAAAATTCCCTCTACTGCCACTGTAAATGAATTGAGAACTTTTTCTAATGACTCTGCTGGACTATCTACATCCAGTATCGCGCGGTGCGCTCGGTGCTCTTCCATCGAGCGACGATCCTCGGTGATATCGTCAGTAACTATATTAACCCCAATAATTCGATCCTCTGGGGTGATTAATGGATAAAAATTAGTACTCCAAGTTCGTATTGAGCCCGGAGTGATGGGGCATTCTCCAGACATCTCTACATTCAATACAGCACCCCTAGTCGCGATCGCCTTTTGAAGATGGAGATCAAACACATCAGCGATCATTGGAACTAATTCGCGAATTGACTTCCCGATAAAATCCTCAGGACGCTTGCCGAAGTAATCAGCCATCACCTTATTAACGCGCACCCATCGGCGCTGCTCATCAACTACCGCCAAACCTACGGGCGCATATGTGTATACTGACTCAAGCTCCTGTAGCTGATTTCGCGAGGCTATAGTCGCTTGCTGCAGGGCGGCTTCCGCTTCCTTGCGGCGCGTTATATCAACAGTAACTCCCGGGAATCTCGCTGGCTTGCCTGATGTGTCGGCCAAAACTTTTCCCGTAGCAGAGACCCATCTAACCTGACCATTTTTACCTACTACTCGATACTCCTCCGAGTAGACCTCCCCAGACTGCAAGGCCATCTGAATTCGCTGTTGTATACGCTCGCGATCCTCTGGGTAGATGTGGTCCAAAAACTTGGCTACAGAAGCTCCTCGAAGATAGTCCGTTGGCATCCCATAGAAATCAATTAGGACGGGATCGCCGTAAACAACATCTCGCTGGATATTCCACTCCCACGTCGCCAGGGAACCGGTGGCTAAGGCGGCGGATAAGCGCTCGCGAGCCTCAACAAGCTTGCTCTCATTCTCTTTTAGCTGGGTAATCTCCTCAGCCTGAATCGCGAACATGTCGGTATTTTTAGCGCCATCATGAATCGGAAAAACACACGCTGAAAACCACTGCCTTTGACCCGGCTTCTCCGTCTGAAACTCAAAACGCACCGGAGCGTTTCTGGCTTGGCTTTCAAGACACTGCTCATACCAGATCGACTCAACAGGTTGTTGCGCATGTGGTGTTGTACTAGACCCGCTACGGCCCTCAAGCCCCCGAGATAGAAATCTGCTCGCTGCCTGGTTGTCATAAATGTGGTCGAGCTGATCACCGTTAAGCTTAACTATGGCTACTAGAGACGTTGTTGCTGCCAGAAACTCCTCTAGGTCAATCGCTAAGTCGGCCCCTCTCTTTCCTCTTTTTTCTTTAATACTAATAAGCGCCCCATTCCGGTGGCGCTTTGAATATAGCCCGTACCTGGCCCCTGCCAAAACTCCTGTAAATAACGCGATAGTTGCCAGAAATAGTGGAAGAAAGCTCACCAATTCGGAGTTAACGATCAGCCAGGCAAAGATCCCGGAGAAGATCGAAACAAGTAGCAGCGCCGCGGCGGTGCCAGAGAACTTAAACGGCCTGCGATGCTCTAGTTCATAGTTTTCGCTAATCTGCATATAGTTTTCGCCCCTACGTGTGACTATATCACGTGGTGATAACTTGCGCGCTGAGGGGGACTCTAGGCTAGAGAGTTAGCGTGAATAAATACTCGGGAATATGATGTATGATCGGGATCATGTAATAAAGGGCCTCCCTAAGCCCCCCAATACCTCTGCCTCCTAAACCACACAGAGATCTTGGTGCTCTTGCCAAGATCACTGGCAACGCTTACATCACCTCCAAAAAGGCGAGCCAACCGCCGGACGGCGTCGACTCCTATACCACGTCCAGATAGACTCGTTACCTTACTACACGATGAGAATCCTGGCTCACAGATAAGCATCAAAGCTTCCTCCCGTGTGAGTCCCTCAGGCACTGACAGGCCCCTTGAGCGCGCGATTGCTACTAATTTTTCAGGATCAATCCCCGCGCCATCATCCTCAAATGAAAACAGATAGACACCATCTTTAAAACTTAGATCGATATGCATCGAGCCCGCCCTTGGCTTGCCCGATAGCTCACGATCACCTGGCCGCTCAATGCCGTGATCCGCTGAATTACGAATTATATGAACAAAACTCTGAAACAGCTCCTTGTATGGCTCGCGCGCCAATTTAACATCTCCCGACCAAGCAATTGACATCCCCTCTTTAGACTCCCCTTCAAGGGTCTTTATCCACACCTTGTCGAGCCAGCCTAAGATCCTCTGAACCGGGGCCTCAACTAAACTCTCAATCGAAACCAGAAGCTCCGCCGGCGCGCCAACTCGGAAGGCTTCTTGGTAGATCCTTCCCACCGAATCGTAATCGAGTGATATCCTGCGCGCGGCGATCTCCGCTCCTGAGCGTCCTTCAACTTGAAGCACATGCTGGTAGCGGTTAATGAAGCTCTGCAGCTCCTCTTTCAGTTCAGCCACTAACGCGCGCCCCGAATCAGGGGTATAGAGCTCTGATGAGAGCCCATCCTCAGATTGGTGACAGATATTAGCTAAGCGATCACACTCTAAGAACGAGAATCCCCCTTTTAAACCATGAATCATCGATCTAAACCCGTTTAAATCGTCAATGTAGCTTTCAGCTTTATTACACAGATTAACTAGATCTAAGAACTCCTCCTTTGATGCGAGGATCGCCACTAAAGAGCGGTTGTCCGCGTCGGTTCGTTCTAGAGAGCGCTCCATCTCACGCCGATCACTGATATCAGTGACAACTACGGTCACACTCGCTAAGTTCTCTTGATCCATCACCGGTATAAAAGCGATCGAGTATTCTCGGCTATCTAACTGAAATTCATTCGGCAAGATGCCAGACATCAGATCCCAAGGCATCCCCGAGAACGCCATCCTAAGAGGCTCTAGATCATCCTCCGAGCAACGCAGCAGATCGGCCAGTGAAGCCTGCGCCAGATCGCTTCCAAAGAGCTCCTCTGCTTTCTTAGAGATCTCAGATGTAACACAAAGCGCAGAATCAACCAGGAATACCGCCTGCGGGAGGCTATCTAGTAGCACCTTTAAAGTCTTCCGACTATCGGCGATTAGAGCTTTATGAGATTCAAGCAAGCTCGCTACAGTGCGCAGGATCTCCTCTTTTTTTCTGAGCTCCGAGACGTCAAAAGCTAGAAGCCTTAAGGGAGAAGTCGGCCCGCTTCCGGTTTGCATCAAGCGAATACGGAGATTAACGGACATTCCCGTCGCTGACGTAAAACACCCCTCCAGCTCACACTCACCATCGAATTTATCTAAGGCCTTGTGGACGCTCGCCAGATCAATACCAGGAATAACCTCAAGCAGGCTGACCCTTCTTCTTAATGGACGATTGATCCACTCGTAGAAGCGCGCTCCGGCGCTAACTACCGTTAGTGTCCCATAATCGACAACGCCGAGCTCGATGTGACCTATATCACGATCGATCCTAAATCCCTGTGGAATACTCTTTGGGGATTTTGCGCTATCTACCGTTCGAGTGCTCTCCATAATCACAGGGAGTCTATCGGCCATTTCGTTTGAGCACTTGAGATATCGTCTTGAGCTAGTTCTCCTATTTTTCACAAGAAATCAGTTGCCTTTACAGATATTTAAGTGAAAAATACGACCCTATGAAAACTATTCTAAAAGAAGCCCTTAAAGTCGCTATGAAATCCCAGGATCGCCTAAAAATGGAGACTATTCGTTCTCTATTAAGCGAGATCCAATACGAGGAGATGCAAAAAAGTGTAAACGATCTCTCCGAGGCTGAGTGCGGAGTTATTTTGCAGCGCGAGGTTAAGAAGCGTCACGAGGCGATCTCATTTGAGGAGCAAGCAAACCGTCAGGAAGCCAAGGCAAAACTCGTATCCGAGATCGCTATTATAGAGGAGTTCCTACCTAAACAGCTCTCTGCTGATGCTCTTGAGAAGATACTGTCAGATTATAAAACATCAACTCCGGGTGCTGTGATGGGAACAGCGATGAAGTTCCTAAAGGAGAAGTATGCTGGTCAGTACGACGGAAAGAGCGCTAGCGAGATAGCTAAAAAGGTCTTTGGCTAATGCCGATATTTAAGTGGCAAAGCTCGGTTGACCATACGATTCAGGAAGTATTCGAGTGGCACACCAGAGCTGGGGCGTTTGAGAGGCTAAACGCCCCGTGGCGCCCCGTCAGTGTGATTCGCTCGAGTGGCTCAATTCAAAGCGGAAACGAGGTCGCGATCAAACTTCCCGTAATCGGGAAGTTTGGGATTCCGTGGGTGCTAAAGCACACAGCATACGATCCACCTAACCTCTTCCGCGATGAGCAGGTTAGTGGGCCGTTTAAAAGTTGGCGCCACTCTCACCAATTTGTTTCAGAGAGTGACGACTCAACTAGGCTAATTGATCACATAGAGTACAAGCTGCCATTAGGAGGAGACATCGTTGCTCCTTTAGTAAATCGCGAGCTAGCTCGGCTTTTTAAGCATCGGCACCAAACTCTAGCGAGAGACCTCGAGCTACACGCCAGATGGGGCGATAAACCACGCAAGACAGTTCTTATCGCTGGAGCATCAGGTTTTATTGGTAGAGCCTTAAGCGCTTTCCTCTCCACCGCTGGCCACACTGTATTACACCTGGTGAGACGCTCTCCTAACAAGCCAAACGAACTTTTTTGGGATCCAGCTTCTGGAACATTAGACCCGCAAGTTTTTAACGGCGTTGATGTCGTTATTAATCTCTGTGGAGAGAATATCGCTGGTGGAAGGTGGACCCCTCTAAGAAAGAAACTTATAGAATCTAGTCGCGTTGCTCCAACTAGTTTACTAGCTCGTGCCGTAGCGGATCTAAAGACTCCTCCTGAGGTCTTTATTAACGCCTCTGGTGCCGGATTTTACGGTGAAAGCGGATCGCAAATCGTCGATGAAAACTCAGGACCGGGAGACGATTTTCTTGCTCGCGTAAGTCTCGCCTGGGAAGGGGCTCTCGCTCCTTTAAATAGCTCGCCGTGTAGAGTAGCTCAGTTAAGGATCGGAATGGTGCTTAACGGTGCCGGTGGAGCGCTCGCCAAAATGCTCCCTGCATTTATCTGTGGGCTAGGTGGCAAGCTTGGATCTGGAGATCAATACATAAGCTGGATAGCGTTATCGGATCTACTAGGTATCTTTGAGCACGCGACCTATAACGCGGAGGTATCAGGGCCGATAAATGCTGTTGCTCCGAATCCGGTTACTAACGCTGATTTCACGAAGGCTCTGGGCAAAGTTTTAAAACGCCCGACGATTATCCCAGTTCCCGCGGCTATACTAAGGATGGCCCTAGGTGAACTTTCACATCTTCTCCTTGCAAGCAACAGGATAGTTCCCACTAAGCTTACCGATTCAGGTTACCGCTTTACGCTGCCCAAAATAGAAGAGGCGCTTGAGAGCGAGATCGGTTAGGGAGGGGGGCTACATTCCTGCCTCAACAAACACCCGCAGCGCCTGATTAGTAAGGTTGGTAAACGCGCTTCGATCGCCTACTAAACACCTTACGTTAACACCCGTCGAGGTGATTCCCGCAAGAACCAGTCCACCATCTTCATCTTCTACAAAAGCTGGCCCACCTGAGTCACCAAAACAGGTATTTGAAAGGGTTGGAGGTGTATAGTCGCTAAAAATCAGATCTGATGTAACCTCATCGGCTCGCATTTTACCGACGCGCAGCACGCCTGAGCCCACCTGATTAACTCCATCGGTAACTCCGTAACCCAATATCGTGAGGCTATCACCTTTAGATATTCGCTCCGCTATTGGCACACTAGGCGGAGCTCTCTCGCCATCCGGCGGCTTTATAGTCAGAAGCGCTATATCGTTAATAAATTGAGCCCCTTGGTCGGTCGCTTCAGGGTGAATCGCGATCTTACTGGGGACGACACGCTCCCCTGAAGCAAGCTCAACTAACACCGAGAAAACGAACTCATTAAGACAGTGGGCTGCTGTTAGTACAGTGGTGCTATTCAACCTAACTCCTGTGCAGATCGTTTGATTGTCCTCTTCATCAAAGAGAAGGAGTTTTACTACTGTGCCGTTGGTTGAGCTACACTCCCTGCCACCGACAATTTTCATAGTTAGTTCTGGCGAACGCGATGTTCCACACACTGTCTCGAGTGTAAGTATCTGATCCGACGAGCTGGAGCCACCGCACCCGACTAAGAGAACAAGAGTTGTCACAAACAATAGGGTAACGATTGATTTGATGCCCATAGAGACCACGCTATCACTGCAACAGTCCAAAAAATCCGGTGAGTAGTTAGCTTGACCGATTGCCCTAATAACCGACGTACCTCATACTAGGAGTATTAGAGCGCATAGCTAACGGATCTAACTATTTTGAGGGTGTTATGAAAAGACTTGTTCTATGTTTATTCGCGGTTATAGGGATGGGAGTCGGTTTGGCTGAGGCACAACTCTCGTCTGTATGCCCTACAGTATACAATATTAATGAGCGCTCAGGTATCGGCGCGCTAGTTCAGTATAAAAACAATCAGGTTCAACGATCAGGTGGCGTCGGAACCCCATTAGCGGGATTCCTAAGACAACCTACGATCATAGCAACTCAGGGGCGCAATCCATTCCAGCTCGCGCGCGCCGCAATTTATGACAGCAGGGGCAAGTTGGTATGCTCAAGTGGCCCACGCATGGGATGCGCGGCCTCTCGTGGAGAGTGCTTGGCTCGCTACAAGTTCTCGTGCTCAACTACCGCAGTTCGTCGCGCGACACAGCTTGGCGCGTTCGTAAAAGTGGCGCCAAATATGTGTATCCAGGTTCCTAACGCAGGAAAATGCTACAATGTTAAGGTGCGCGATCTTTGCGATGGTCGGCAGCTTTAGTTAGGGAGAAGGGATAGAGCAGATGAGCTGTTCTATCCCTAACTAAACGAGCGAAGTAAAATCTTCGTGGCCCTCCGCGACCTCGATGTAGATCATCCTTCGTAGCTGCAGAGAAGATTATGAGGGAATACCTCTGTAAAGCTTATTCAGGGAAGCTCACCCTTTTACCCTGACTATTGCCCACATCCTGGTCGATAAGTCTTCACAGATAGGGCTCAGGACAACAAGTAGGTAAAGACCCTTTTCCGGCTCGCCGATCTCTTTTACTCTTTGTAAAGAAATTCGTTAACCCCGAACAGCTTTTTCACAAAAAGACCAGGGATGACAGCGAGAGAAAAGGTATAAGCAGCACCGTTAGAATCTCCCCTCTGTCCGTTCTCGCTGGCCTCTTTGTTAAAATTAAAACTTCGGCGGATCCTTTTTGTACAAAGAGAGCGGCGAGGGAAAAGAGGGAGGAGGGAATAAAAAATGTGGAGTCATGCCTAGCAGGACTGAGCTAAATCCAAGATTACTACCAACACATCTCCCCTCTCAACTACTATTTGTGGGCAATAGTGCGCCCTTTTACCCCCCCCCCCAACACCTACTTCGAAGTAAAATAAACCTCTTTCCCCTTCAGACTCACCTCGGCGCTCCGAGCTTCTGCCCTTCCGGTAGCTATTAAGAACTCGCGGTATAGTCCCAAGAACTCTTGAGCGTCTCTCTCACTCTCCCACCTTGTTAGCCATTTGATCCTCTTGGTTTTATCAGCCGCGGTGAAAACTCCTAGCTTATCACCCACCCACCCTTGGGCAGCCAACGCGGCGCGGTCCCTGGTAGCAGCGGATCCAGTAAAGAGGCTCGATATACCGAACTCTCCTAAAACATCCGTATAATCAAGACTCTCGCCCTCGATACCATTTTTCAGCTCCGCATCCTCCGGAATAGCTGGAGTAAACGATCCACTCAAATACTCCTCTGGATGCAATATCTCACGGGATGATTTGGGTATTCTCTTGTAGGCCTGATCCACTCGCGCATAACCTCCATCTTTAAGCAACGCATGGGTGAATCTGAGTCCACTTGAATAGGGAAAAATCAAAAGTGCCTTAACGCTCTCAGGAACTTCACCATTAAAACCGATTCCTAGTACCTGCATCAAGATAACCGCGTCGATCGACCTCTCATCTTTTAATTGCGCCAATCCCGCCCCAGATCTCTGACAATCATACATCACCGCCGACGCGTCTCCCTCTACCAGAGCGGATGCCGCTATACCTGAATCGGTCGTGGCTCTCTTTGGATCCACTATAGCGCCTACATCGTAATATTGATCCTGAAGAGCGTGTGTCAGCTCATGCTCAGCGACGCTCCCCTGAACTGACGCTGGCAGCCATCCCGCCATCACGAAGTGCTTCTTCTTAGGATTATAGTAACCACCGATCTGGCTAACCAGAAACTCAACCAATCGATTCTGATAATCAAAACTCTCGGGGATTAAGCCGATCGCTTTGTAAGCTAAGTCCTCCATCGCTAGTTTCTGCGGCGGAAGATCCTCTCGTATCGTGTCCTGAATAAAACCAGTTACAGCCGCCTTATCCTGAACCAAACAAGGAACATCAGCTTTAGGCTTTAAGCCCCGAACATTACTAGCTCGCTTTAACGCTCCAGTGGCAAGCTCGCAGAGAGAATTTGCATCAACCTGCGCGCGGGCTTGGTTAGCTGGCAAGAATACCGAGGCTATTAATGATAGGGCTGTGACAGTTAGTGCGTGGAAATTCATGGTTGGTAACTATTCACCGGGTTTTTTGGATCGTTGCAGGCATTATATCGCTAAATAGGCTATCTCGCCCTTCTTCTTCGTTGTTACCACCTGGTCGGGGGTACTTTTTCTGGCGATTAGGTGACCATACTAGCAGGTCATTTTGTTTGCTAAAACCATAAAATACAACTATTATAGAGATATGGCTATTTACAACATCGTCGAAGCTAAAACATTCCTCTCTAGACTGATTAAAGACGCGCTAGCCGGAAAGACAGTGCTGATAGGAAAGCGATCTGAGCCCCTTGTTAAACTTTCTATATTCAAGCCAAACAAACGACACCTTGGGCTCTATGACGATCAGGGGTGGATAGCCGAAGATTTCAACGCCCCTCTCGAGGATTTTAAAGACTATGAGTAGCGAGCTGCTCCTCGATACGCAGACTTTTTTGTGGCTGGGTATGCAGACTAAATCTCTATCAAAGAAAGCGCGCGCCGCCCTCGAAGATACCGATAATTCTCTCTACATTAGCGTCGCATCAATCTGGGAGATCTCAATAAAAAAATCTCTCGGCAAGCTTAAACTCCCAGTCCCAACGACAACATTTGTCAGCTCAAACTGCTCGGCAAACGGGATCGCGACTCTTTCTATTGAAATTGAGCACGCCATAGGCGTAGAGGAGGTGGAACGGATACACGGGGACCCTTTTGACCGACTTATCGTTTCTCAGGCGCGACATCTGGGGCTAACTATTATTAGCAGTGACGAGATATTTGATCAGTATAGAGTAAAGCGTATTTGGTAAAGCTCCACCTACCCTACAAAGTATCCCAAGAAGGGCGTACCACAGCGAGCGACTTCCCGCTCAAGCTGGGCCTGCATATTTTTAGCGTCCAGGAATTGGCATCCTCTTTTCTCGGTACGTTCTCTGAGAAGCTCATCAGATATCGTAAGTAAAATAATAAGATCGCAATCAATCACAACGGTGCCAAAGACCGGACGCCCCTTCTCACTCTTAACGCACTCACGAACAAATCCGGTCATCGCTCGGCCGATATCCTCGGTCCACGGTTCCTGACAAACATACTCAGACTGCTCCTTTGTCAGCCTTGGAAACACCTCCTTGTCTTGATCCCGCGCCCCAGGGATAGCAGAAAGCATAGTCGATTTGCCGGTGCAGGTGGTCCCGAGTACGAGGACTCGTTTGTCTGAGTGGTGGAGTAGGAGTTGTTGGAGCTGCTCTGTGATTAGGTCGATAAAATTACTATTCTCAGGCATATGAATATTTCAACCTAAACTGTCGTGAAACTACCAGGCTTGAATATCGCCGCGCGCTCCCAGTTTCCATTCATCGCCATCTTCCCGATGGTTGGGGCTTGGTTAAAGGATGGATGATTTATCATAACTAGTCAGTTCAAATAACAAAAACCTGTAATTAAACTTCTCTACCGCTACCTACCCGATACATAATCCACCACCTCAACTATCGACGGTACGCTTCCATCTTGATTAAAGCGAAAGGAACCAAACGTTACTGAATCTAACTGATTATTCATAAGATAGTTTCGACACTTCTCTCCTGTATCGTGGCCAGCGGCGAACGCTGAAAGCACCGAATTAAGCGCGTCATAAGCGTTTGACGCCGTCAAAATGGGGGTGTATCCGAAACGAGCCTTAAACTTTGGCTCAAATGCTGGGTCTTTTAGAACGAATCGTGTGTAAGTTAAGCGGGGCAAAAATGGCTTAAAGGCGGGGTCTTCAACCCATCCTGAGCCGTCATGAATAGTCGCTAAAGGAATATTTGGAATACTAGTCGTGATCTGCTGCAAAAGGGAGAGCAGAGATCGTTGATCCCAAACGAATACGATGATCGCCTCCACTTTCTGACTACGGAGCTTTAGCAACTGAGCTCTAAAATCAGATTCACCCGCCTGCACTCCAACGTCGGCGATCAGGGGCGCCGTCTCAGATATGAGGATCTTTCTTAGGGAAGGCCGGCAAAAACCTACCCGTAGCGAGAAAGTGGAGGTTGAGTTGATATTAGATTTTCGAGATGGGAAAAAACCGCAAGTGTATCCCCTGTGATACATTGAGGATTTTTTCCCATCTCGAAAACTCGAAGAGCAGCTCAAGATCCGCTTTCGCAGTAGGGAGGGGTTTTGCCGGCCTTCCTTAGCATCTCAGAGAACGGCTCCTGCTCGTAAACTAGTGCGAGCCTCGACAGATTGCGCTTCCGCAGCGCTTCAGCCAGAACTTTAATCTCAGTGACTGAGTTGTGATAAAATGAGACTGGCCAGGTACGATCGGCTTCAGTAAAAGCCTCTATCGCCGCGCTCGGCGTAACAAGTAAAACGCCCTTCTTGTAGGGCGTCGCAGTGTTTTTGGTAAGCTGCTGAGACAATTAGTAAAATATTTTTTACCACAGAGGACGCAGAGGACACAGAGAAAACCCCATAATTGCCCATAAAATGGCCGTTCTCTGTGTCCTCTGCGTCCTCTGTGGTGATAAAGAACTGCGACGCCCTACCCTTCTTGCGAGCAATTGGAATAAGCGCGGGAAAACTGTCTAGCCAAGTTGGCCCGAGCACGACTTGCGCACCCCTAGCTAACTGTAGCTGAAACGCCGACATCGTTTTTCTAGCGACCGTCTCGGTATCTTCGAACTCAAGAACGACTCGCCTTCCATTAACCCCACCTTTAGCGTTCCATTCCTCAGCCGCCAATTTGTAGCCATCGCTCTCATTGCGTCCAAACGTCTGTGAGGCCCCCGTTTGGCCAACCAACACCGGGATCCGAAGATCCTCGGCAGATATTGGGTTTAGGGATACTAAGCATGTCAGGACGAGGATAAGGATTCGAATAATCATCATGATGATAGGTCTCGCGCTAGTGATGTTTAGCGAGGAATATATCAAACGATAAACCGGTATGCTAGGAAAATGGAGGAATACCAAATAGGCGAGAGGATGGAGACAAGGTTGGGATCTGATTGGGCCCCTATAGATCGTAATCCGCCAACTCAGGCAGCATTGATTCGATCGCGAAATCCACAAAGACCTCTGGCACATCCAAATAAAACTCCTTCGCTGACCATGAGCCGATTCGGGTCTTCGCTTGCCGGCAATTTAACCGCTTATTTCCCGATGTAGGCAACTTTTTTGCCGATCTCTTCGATGATCACTTTGTTCAGCCTGCACTGCCACACTTAAATCCAGTAGGGCGTCCTACTGGGAGAGATTGATAAGAGGTCGGCATATGCGACAAAGCCGCCCTCACAGAAAAAATCATGGCGACTAGTGCTCGCAGGACTTACCAAGCAGTACTTTTAATGATACTATCAAGGAGCGTCAATGAGCTCGCGTATACTTATGGTATTAACAGAGTTAAGACGCCAAGGACAACTATGAAAATCACAACCGTTGTCGCTAACGCCAGAAAGCGATGCTTTATCGTGACCATCAAGGGCAGAGCGTACGAGTTCCCCTACTCATACCTCAAACATAAGCCATCAACTAATAACCCTGTTGTTCAGTTATCCCCTGACGCAGACGCGGGAAACGAGGCGTTCAGTTACAAACTTAAAAATGGGAAGCGTGACACTATTCTCGCGGAGCAAATACTCCTCTTAAATCAAGATCCGGAGATTGTACGCAAAGAACTGCTCTATACTCTGACCTGTCAAGCTCAAGATCTGATTAAAAATCGCGGCCTCTCCAAACGATCAGTTGCTCGGCTGCTTGCGATTCAACCCGCGCAGCTCTACAGACTCCTTGATCAGACATTTTACGGTAAGACGATTGATCAGATGGTTCGATTGTTTTCGGCCCTGGGAGAGCAAGTGGAAATCAGAATAATAAAATCGGCCGCATAGGGTCGCAGTCCATATCATGAATGCACTAGCCCCACTTTGCTCCGCAAAGCTGCCCCTTAATAGGGGCTAAGTCTATTACCGCATAATTTGCTGAGAATTACTAAAACTCAACCTCCCTGAGCAACCCGTCCCTCACTGTCATTATAGAGGCCTGTGTTTCTACAACACTACGATCACCTGTCGGCAGTGAATGCTTTCCTGTTACTCCTTCGTAAGTCAGGTCAATCTTATCTAGGCCTTCCTGCCCTCTCCGATTCGCGACCTCAGCCATAAATCTCGCGGCGTCATAACCCGCCGCGGCGTAATCATAGGGCGGGCGGTGATATCTGTCGGTGAAGATCTTTTCGAAAGTAGAGGAAGAAAACTTGGGAAAAACGCCGAAAGCATTCTCATACCTTTTTGGCGATGCTCCGAACTCAAAAGCTTCTTGCAGAGTATGAGGCATAAGCACCATCGGATTGACACGAGCGCGCTCAAACTCTCTTAGAAGCGAGTCTACGCCTTCATAATTTAATACTACAAACACCGCGTCTGGTTTCTTCTGAGCGATACGCAGGGCCGCAAGCTTAATTCCACCTTGAAAACCTTGATAAGCAATCTCATTTTCCGAGAGCACTGCTATGCCAAGTTTCTTTGCCGTCTCTCGAACAAGCTCAGCATGCGAAGTTCCGTAAGGCACATTGATAAAAACAAGAGCGATGGTCTTGACGCTCTTTGTGCTTAACAATTTATCGATAGCTCTTTGTTCGGCCGCTAAGCTTAACCCATTAGTAAATACCCACTGATTTGATCGGGCGTTAGCGCTGAGTATCTCAACTGGGTTTGTTGGAGTAATAAATGGGACCCGATACTGCCTCGCGAGCGGATAAGCAGTCTCCGCCAGAAAATCCCAGGTGCCTCCTATAATGCCATCTACTCTGTCGACTGTCGCCAGCTTAACAAACGAGGTAGCCACTCTCGCTGGAACTGTACCATCGTCCTCCACAATAAGGCTTATCTGTCGACCTTCTGCCTGGAGCTCAGCTATAGCCAGTTGAGCTCCCTCTAGCCAATTGCGCCCATTACGCGCCGCATCTCCGGTAAGGCTCACTATTGCGCCCAGCTTAGTCCGCTTAAGATTGGTATCTTCGGCGGCTGACATTAGTGGCAGGAGTAAAATCAGGGCGCAGAGAGATCTAAAAAATATGCTCATATTTTAACTTGTGGCTACTCTCCGGATTTATTGGATAATGGGGATTGTTAACCTTCACAGCACCAGGCAACCGCTACTGCAAAAACAGCCTGCTCAGCTCATCATCTCCCAGCTCCGCGAGCGCCGCAACGCTTTGATAGGGATCGCCAGAAAGACAAAGAATCCGCGCTATGGCGGGTTCAGTCTTTATACCATGAAGCTTCAAATCGCGTAGCTTGGACCGAAAGTCATCCCCTCCGATTCCTATAAGCCTCGCCGTAGCGACGTAATGCCTAAATCCGAACTGATCTCCCAAGGGAAGGCCGGCAAAACCTACCCGTAGCGAGAAAGTGGAGGTTGAGTTGATATTCGATTTTCGAGATGGGAAAAAACCGCAAGTGTATCCCCTGTGATACATTGAGGATTTTTTCCCATCTCGAAAACTCGAAGAGCAGCTCAAGATCCGCTTTCGCAGTAGGGAGGGGTTTTGCCGGCCTTCCCTAGAGGGAAGAAACACAAGGGTGCGGCTCTGCCGCTAGAGGGTATGTATGACGTACGTCGCGAAAAATTTGTTAGATGACGAAGACCTCGTACACGTGACACGCCTTCACGCGATCGTTCTGCTCGCTCCGGCGATGGTAGTTTCAGCCCTTGCCGGAATGCTCTCGATAATGGGAGATATCCCAGTAGTCTGGTACATCCTAGCTTTCCTTATTCTATTAGCGGCGTTGAGATTAGCGGACCGTCTTACACTGTATCTATCATCGGAGTTCGCTGTGACCTCAAAGAGGGTTCTCGGTAAGACAGGGCTGATTAGGTTAAAGACAACCGATATCGTCCTGGCAAAAGTAGAGGCGATTAGGATCCACCAGAGCGTATTGGGCCGCATCTGCAACTTCGGTGACGTTCTCGTAACTGGGACGGGAGGAACCGAGGAGGTGCTAAGTTACATTCCGGAGCCACAGCTCTTTAGTAAAGTGATACAGGAGCAGCTAGCGGCGATCGATGAAGGTCGGTTTGATAACGGCGGATCGGCTAGCTCTGGTACTAGGTAGCCGACCAACACAACTTTTCCCACAACTCGTTCGATTACCTCCCGTATCTTGAACACGGGGGAGAAAGGAGTGAGGGAAACAAAAATCAAAGAAAGCGGTTCGTCGGAATTAAGAGCAGCAGTAGCGATCGGCCAGCTAAAAGAGAGTAAACGCTTCGAACTTACAAAATTAATACTAGCGAGCTCAAGTTACACGCAGGCTCTCCAGTTTTTATCTCGGGCTGATTTAGCGGCGGCGCAGTCTGTGATTGAGAGATGCGATGAGCTGAATCTTCTGGTTGTGCCGATTACATCGTCTCTTTATCCAGGTCGGTTACGGGAGATTAGCGACCCACCTGTTGTGCTGTATATTCAAACACTAGATCACGGCCGATGGATCCCAGCGCAGACATTTGGCGTCATCGGAACCAGATCGGCCTCTATCGATGTGTGCCATCGGGCTACAGAGATCGCCAAGGACCTCGCGACTTCCGGCATGACAGTAGTGAGCGGATTGGCGTTAGGTATCGATGGTGCCGCGCACCGTGGGGCTCTTGATTCTAAGATTGAGTGCGCGACGATCGCTGTGCTGGCGCACGGTTTGGACCGGGTATATCCACCATCTCATCTTGGATTGGCTCGAGAGATCGTTAATTCAGGCGGGATGATAATCTCTGAGTACGCTCCGGGAATAGAGCCATTAAAGCATCATTTTTTGGCGCGTAATCGAATTATCGCGGGACTGTCGCGCGGGGTCTTGGTTGTTCAAGCAGGAGCTAGGAGTGGTAGTTTGGTTACAGCTAATTTCGCCGCTGATTATGGGAGGGATGTGTTTGTATTTGATGATAGCGCTGGCGGAGATGCCAGCAGCGGCGGCAGTTCACTTATCGATCAGGGAGCGATTCCTGTTAGGTCAGCCAAAGATATCTTAGTGGAGTATGGGCTGGCGCAGAGCGCTGATATATTGAGCGACGAGAGCGCGTGGACTACGACGACTTTAGAGACGTTCTTAAGTGTCACCAAGCTAAGTTCAAGCGACCTGCTGAAACTTGAATTAGCTGGATTGCTTGTTAGGCTACCTGGGAATCAGGTTAGGGTGAGGAATTGAGATTAGTGAAGATCCGCAAGACCATTTGCCTAACAGCCACTGAATCTCATATCATGAACGGCATGCGCAAAAAAATTACTGTACCAGATCTGGAGCAGCGTCGTTTCCAGGGACCCCCGATATCGATGCTAACTTGCTACGATGCCGCCTTCGCATCTCTGTTGGATGAGTGCGGAGTTGACGCGCTTCTTGTGGGCGACTCTCTGGGTATGGTTCTTCAGGGACACAATACAACTATTCCAGTTACGATAGAGCAGATGGAGTATCACACCTCTTCTGTCGCGCGAGCTAATCCAAAAAGCTTAATAGTCGCTGATATGCCATTTGCTTCTTATCACGAATCGCCAGAGCAGGCGTTTAAGAACGCGGCTAAATTGATCGCGGCTGGCGCTCAGATGGTTAAGTTAGAGGGTGGAGAATGGTTAGCTCCAACAGTTGAATTCATATCGAGAAGGGGAGTCCCCGTATGCGCTCATTTAGGACTAACGCCTCAATCGGTACACGATCTGGGTGGATATCGTGTGCAGGGACGCGATAGTGAGTCGGCTTTAAAAATAGAGCGAGATGCCAAGGCCCTTGAAAGCGCGGGTGCGCGGATGCTTGTTCTTGAGTTAGTCCCGGCGGATCTAGCGGGAGCCATTACTCAATCTCTAAATATCCCTACGATAGGAATTGGCGCGGGTCCAGCGACAACCGGGCAGGTGTTAGTGTTACACGATATGTTAGGAATAACTCCTGGCAAGCGACCGCGATTCGTGAAGAATTTTCTGGTGAACTCAGGGAGTGTCGCAAGCGCTGTGAAACAATATGTCGCAGAGGTTCAGGCGCGTAGTTTCCCGAGTGAGGAGCACTCGGTGCTTGAGCTGGTTTCTTTGTAAAAAACTTGCCGAGGCATGACGAATTGGTTTTTTTACAATGATTAAAAGAGATCGGCGAGCCTGAGGGGCAGCCTGAATTAGTTTCTAGTCCGAACTCGCTCGATAGGCTAACATCCGCACATGACACACAATTTCAAGCAAAGAATTAAGAGAGCCCTAAATGCGCTGGACAGCGTAGAAGGCTCAAACGCACTAATTATATCAAGCAACCCTGGCGCTGTTCGCAGTGCTGATCAGGAGTATCCGTACCGGGCAAACAGTGACCTATATTATCTCACTGGATATCGTTCGAATGATGTTACATTGGTGCTCCGCAACAGCGCTTCTCCGAAGATTATCCTCGTTACCTCAGTTGAGGATCCCGTGAAGGTATTGTGGGAGGGGACCGCCCCATCGCTCAAACCTCTAACGAAGGCTATCGGCGCTACGGTGATTCGCAGTAAAGATCAGAAGCGAACGGTTAAAGATCTTCTAAAAGGAGTAAATTGCGTGTTTACTCAGGGGCTACCCGGCACTCTTAGCAACTCAATTAGGCAAGATTTAGCGAAACAGAGTGGAGAGACCCCAAAGAACGCCCCTGCGGCATTCGCTAATGCCGATACGATCACAGCGGAGCTTAGGTTAATAAAGGATCGATCTGAGATTCAAGCGATAGCAGAAGCGGGGATCCTTACCGGTGAGGTTCTGCATTCGATTTTGCCTCTTTTAACCCCAGGCACAACAGAGCGCGAGATCGCCACAGTAATCGATTGTTACTACCGCATGAGTGGAGGTGATCCGTCATTCGCTCCGATAGTAGCGGCCGGAAAATCAGCAGC